>JBCCOP010000152.1:0-5231 GCA_039025315.1 Planctomycetota bacterium
CTATTACCTTCTGTGGCCGGCCTTTCCAGGCCGTTCACGCCGCTACGGGTTTGTCCGCTTTCGCTCGCCGCTACTCACGGAATCTCGGTTGATTTCTTTTCCTCTGGTTACTTAGATGTTTCACTTCACCAGGTTCGCTTCCATGTCCTATGCATTCAGACATGGATGACCGCAAAAGCGGCCGGGTTTCCCCATTCAGAAATCCTCGGATCGAAGCTTGTTTGCCAGCTCCCCGAGGCATATCGCAGGCTACAACGTCTTTCATCGCCTCTTAACGCCAAGACATCCATCACATGCTCTTAGTAGCTTGATCACTCCGACCCGAAACCGCGTCCGCCGCTGGCTCACACAAAACCGTACGACGCACCCGAGACCGGGGAACAGAGCCATCCGCCGTGGACGATTACCACGGCAACCCGCTGACCTCGATGTTCCCGGCAAAAGGAACACCTCGGCCCGACCCCTTTGCGGAGGATCGACACGGGCAAGCACCTCAATCAGCACTTTCGATTGAACTCGGTGTCACACAAGTATGGGCCGAGCTTCCGCGGGGAAGCGGACAATCGGCCACGCATGCAACACCTGAACTATCCACTTGTCAAAGAGCCGTCCACGGTTCCGCCCGGAGGCTTCGGTGTGGACCCCGCTGGCTGCGGGCGGCGGGGCTGTATATCAGTCACGCCGCTCGTAGCGAGCGAAGCAATGTAGCGATCAGTCTCACGCTGTCAAGCGCCCCTGATCCGACCCGGGGGGCGGGTCGGCTGTTCGGCCCGCGGGGTCTAACGGAATATGCCGTGCGTCTCGATGCGGCTTTCCTTGGCTCCGTTTTGGAGCGTCGAATATCATTGCCGAGATCAGGGGCTTTGTCAAGCCGCTGGTCGTGGTTCACCCGGAGTCGGGAGTTACCCACAATCGCGGACAAGACGCTGACGGTGCGATTGAACGGCCGACGTAACCGCGACAGAAGAAGCCAATAGGCCCAGCCATCGAAAATCCGGCCCCCACCGCCCGAAACCGCTTCCGCCACGCCGACCGTCTCCACGGCCGGCGTGCCTTTTCGGCGGTTTACGACGCGAAGGCCCGCAAAGCCTCCGGCCCGTTGTTGGTCTTCACCCGACCCAACGACGCGGGTCGGCACCGGCTGGGGCTCAGCGTGTCGCGCCGCGTCGGGAAGGCCGTGGTTCGCAGCCGGGTCAAACGCATGGTCCGCGAAGCCTTTCGGCTGCATCGCCACGGCTGGCCCGGGGGCTACGACCTCGTCGTCGTCGTCCGGCCGCACGATCCGATGCCGCTGGACAGTTATGTCTGTCACCTGGTCGAGGCCGTTGCCGCGGGGCACCGTTTGTGGGTGAAGCGGGCGTCGCGGGCGACGGGAGCCGTGGACGGCGGAACCGAGCGGTAGACTGATCCGACATGAAGAAATGGCTCGAACCGATCTTCGCCGCCACGCGTCGGCTGTTCACGTCGCCGCTGGGCGAGCTGAACCGCTGGCAGCGGACCGCCCGCTACGCCGTGGGGGTAGCGCGGTACGGGGCGCACGAGCTGAAGGAAGACCGCGCCGCGCAGATGGCCGCGGCGCTGACCTACCGGACGATTTTCAGTCTGATCCCGCTGTTCGTGCTGTCGCTGCTGGTGTTCAACGCCTTCGGCGGTTTCGCGGGTGTCGGCAGCAATCTGCGCGAGACGATCTACGACTATCTTGGGCTTGACGTGATCGCGATCGAGTCGGCGGAAGACAGGGCTGCGGGGCAGGCCGGAGGCGAGGTTTCGGCAGAGACGGTCGAGACCACGCCGCCGACCGAGGCCGAGCGGGCCGCCGACCCGGACCAGACGATCGACGGCGAGCCGCCCGCGGAGAACCGGGCTGAGACCCGCGCCCGCGTCGATGAGTTGCTGACCGAGCTGCAGGAACAGGTCGCGTCAGTCGATTTCACCAGCATCGGGCTCGTCGGGCTTGGCCTGCTGATCTGGGCGGGGTTGAGCCTGGTCGTGTCGTTGGAGAACTGCCTGAACCGGGTGGTTCACGCTCCGTCGGGCCGGCCGTGGCACCTGCGGATCTCGATCTACTGGGCAACGATCACGCTCGGGCCGGTGCTGATCGCGCTGAGTTTCTACGTGACCAATCGGCTGCTCGAAGTCGGCCGATCGCTCGACACGTTCGGCCTGACGAGCTGGTTTATCAACGTGCCCACTTTTTTTGCCTCGCTGGCGACGACGTGGCTGCTGCTGGTGCTGATCTACACGCTGCTGCCCAACGCGAAGGTGCAGGTCAAGGCGGCGTTAATCGGCGCACTGGTCGCGGCGGTTCTCTGGGAGGCGAGCAAGTGGGGCTTCCGGCTCTACGTCCGCCGGGCGGTCGGCTACTCGGCGCTCTACGGCTCGCTGGGGCTGGTTCCGCTGTTCCTGCTGTGGTTGTACGTGACGTGGCTGGTGATTCTGTTCGGGCTGGAGATCACGTACGTCGCGCAAACGGTACGGAGTACGAAGTACCTGCGCAGCCGCGGCGCGGCCCGCGACGCCGAGGGGCTGGTCGATCTGCGGTCGGTGCTGGCGGTGGCGGCGCGGCTGGGGCGGGCGTTTGACCGGGGTGATGCGGTCGCGGCGGGTGAACTGGCGAGCGACACCGCCCTGCCGCCGGAGGCGATCGGCCGAATGCTTTCGGCGATGACGGAAGCGGAGATCGTCCACGAGGTCGGCGGCGGCGACGACGGTCCGGGCGGGTTCATGCTGTCCCGCCCCGCCGAGCAGATCGCCGCGATTCGGCTGGTCGAAGTGACGCGAAACGCCGCCGCGGCCGCGGAGTCTTCGACCCGGCCCGGGGACGTCTGGCGGTCGCTCGACGAGGCCGAGGCCGGTGTACTCGAGGGGCTGACGCTGCGCGACCTGGTGCGGCAGATCGCCGGGGCCGAGGGGTCGGTTGATCGTGACGACGAAGAAGAGGCCGGCGGCGTCTTCGCCGACGCCGAGGGTACGGGCCTACCCGCGGGCCGGGTCGAGCCGGCCGGCTGAGGCCCGCGCTGCCTCGAACGACCGGCGGTTGTCGTAGCGCTGCGCGATCGGCATGCGGCGGCCGAAGCCGAAGGCCCGGCCCGTGATCTTGAGGCCCGGCGCGGCCTGCCGGCGTTTGTACTCGTTGAGGTCGATCAGGCGCACGATCCGCAGGACCAGTTCGCTGTCGTAGCCGGTCTGTTCGATGATGGCGGCGGCGGAGTCTTCGCGTTCGACGTAGCGCTCGATGATGTCGTCGAGCACATCGTACGGCGGCAGCGAGTCGGTGTCTTTCTGGTCGGGCCGCAGCTCGGCCGAGGGCGGCTTGGTGATCGTGTTGACGGGGATGACCTCGCCGCCCCGCTCGCGTTGCAGCGGGCAGGCGTCGGTATTCATCCACTCGGCTAATTCAAACACCATCGTCTTGGGCACGTCGGTCAAGACGTTGAAGCCGCCGTTCATGTCGCCGTAGAGGGTGCAGTAGCCCACGGCGATCTCGCTCTTGTTGCCGGTGGTCAGCAGCAGGCTGCCGAACTTGTTGCTCAGCGCCATCATCACCGTGCCGCGGAGTCGCGACTGGAGGTTTTCTTCGGTGACACCCGGCTCGGTGCCGGCGAAGAGGTCGGCGAGCATGGACTCGGTCGCGGCGTGGGCCGGCTCGATGGGCACGAGCTCGAAGCGGATGCCGAGGTTCTCGGCGAGTTGTTTGGCATCGTTGATCGAGCCGGGCGAGCTGTAGCGGCTGGGCAGGCCGAAGCCGCGGACGTTTTCGGGGCCGAGGGCCGCGACGGCGACCGCCGCGGAGACGGCCGAGTCGATCCCGCCGGAGAGGCCGAGCACGATCGATTTGAAGCCGCACTTGCGGCAGTAGTCGCGGAGGCCGAGGACCAAGGCGCCGTAGCACTCTTCCATGACACTCAACGCCCGGGGGCGGCCGCCCCCGGGCTTTAGCGTGTCGAAATCGACGATCAGGAGGTCCTCGGCGAACGCGGCGGCCTCCGCCAGCAGCGTGCCGTCCGCGGCGAATACGCACGAGCGGCCGTCGAAGACCAGCTCGTCGTTGCCGCCGACCTGGTTGCAGTAGACCAGCGGCAGGCCGTGCTTCGCCGCGACGTGGGCCATGAGCTTCAGCCGGAAGCCGTGCTTGCGGACGACGAAGGGCGAGGCGGAGCAGTTGACGAACAGCTCGGCCCCGAGGGCGGCCAGCCCGTCGATCGGGTTGTCGTGGTACAGCCGGCGGCTGAACATCTCCCGCTCGTTCCACAGGTCTTCGCAGACGCTGATGCCCAGCTTCGTGCCGGCGACGTCTGTGAGGTCCAGTTTTGGCCCCGGCTCGAAGTAGCGGTGCTCATCGAAGACGTCGTAGGTCGGCAGCAGGCTCTTGACGTGGCGGTGCACCACCCGCCCGTCGGCGCACACGGCCGCGGCGTTGTACAGCGGCCGGCCCTGCTCCGGCGAGTCGGCGGGCCAAGGGGTGCCCACGATCGCGGTGACGCCGACGCAGCCCTCGGCGATCGCCTCGACCGCGGCGACGCACTCGGCCACGACCGCGGGCTTGAGCAGCAGGTCCTTCGGCGGGTAGCCGATCACCGCCAGCTCGGGGAACACCACCAAGTCGGCCCCGGCGTCGCGGGCCCGGCCGATGTCGCGGCGGACCTTCTCGGCGTTGCCGGCGATGTCGCCGACGGTCGGGTTGATCTGCGCGAGGGCGATCTTCATCGCTGGAGTCTATGGGCAAGCATCGATCTCGACACCCGGAAGCGAGAGCGGAACACGGTCTTGGCCTCGGCCCTTATGGCCGAGCCTTGGCTCGTAACATGGCCAACAAAAAACCCCGCGTTGGCGGGGTTTCCGAATAGATTGTCACGGGCAAGGGGATGGGATCCCTGACAAGTGAACAGTTGGGGAAACGTGCCTTTGGCGACACGTTGCCGTGCCGCTATCCCCCCCCGGAAGCTGCCGCGGCTGGGCCGGGCGACTCCGAGTGCTCCGGCAGGACCAGAGCAGGGGGACGAGGGTGTGTTGACTTTCGTAGCGTGGTTCGCACCACCCCCCCGGAAGTTAAGTCGAGACTCGAAGAGAGTCTTGAGAATTCCGGGGGAAACTACGTCTAAGGAAATCCCTTAGAAAGGAGGTGATCCAGCCGCAGGTTCCCCTACGGCTACCTTGTTACGACTTCGTCCCAGTCACCGAGCTTGCCGTAGGCACCACTGAGTTGTGGCGACTTCGGGCACTCCCGGCTC
>JBCCOP010000153.1:0-5218 GCA_039025315.1 Planctomycetota bacterium
GCGCTTGGTGCGGTCGCGGTCGCCGCCGCAGCCGAAGACGACGATCAGGCGGTGGCCGTCGGGCACCAGCGGCCGCAGCGCCCGCAGCACGTTCTCCAACGCGTCGGGGGTGTGCGCGTAATCGACGAGCACCGCGGGGCGCGGGCGGTCGTCGTCGAGCGTGACGGGTTCGAGCCGGCCCGGGACGGGGGGGAGGCCGGCGATCGCGCGGGCCAGGTCTTCCGGGGGCAGCGGCGCGACGGCGTCGGCGGCGGCGATCGCCTGGATGAGGTTGCGCAGGTTGTGCTCGCCGATGAGCGGGACGTCGGCGTCGAAGGGCTCCCGCTCCCCGCCCCCGGAAATCGTCACTCGGCTGCCGGCGGCGGTCAGGTCGTGGGCGTTGATGAGGTAATCGCTGCCCCACGCGACGTCGGGGTCGGCGGTGGTCCAGGCGAGGCTCGCGCCGGTGCCGACCTCGGTGAGCATGCGGGCGGCGGCGGCGTCTTCGCGGGGCAGCACCGCCCGCCCGGCCGGGCCGACGCGGCGGAACAGGCGGGCCTTGGCGGCGGCGTAGGCGTCCATCGTGCCGTGGTAGTCCAAGTGGTCGCGGGTGAGGTTCGTGAACACCGCGGCGCGGAAGCTCAGCCCTTCGGCCCGGCCCTGGTGCAGGGCGTGGCTGCTGACCTCCATCGCGCAGGCGGCGCAGCCGTGCTCCACCATCTCGGCGAACACGCGCTGCAGCTCGACCGCCCCGGGCGTGGTCAGCTCCGCGGGGCGGGGCCCGGCGGGGCCGCCGGTGTCGACCGCGACGGTGCCGATGAGCCCACACCGCACACCGGCGGCGTGGAGCAGGGATTGGGTGAGCGTGGCGACGGTGGTCTTGCCGTTGGTGCCGGTGACGCCGAGCAGGTGCAGCCGCTTGGCGGGCTCGCCGAAGAAGCGGGCGGCGACCGCGCCGGCGAGGCGTTGGTCGATCGGCGTCTTCCCGTGGCCGTGCAACAGCGTGACGCCGGCGGGCACGCCGATCGGCCCCGGCGCGACCACGGCCGCGGCGCCGCGCCAGATCGCGTCCGTGACGTAGCTCCGCCAGCGTTCGTCACCCGTGCTCCGGGCGATGAACAGGCTGCCGGGGGTGACGGCCCGGGAGTCGTCGGTGACGTCCGATAGCTCGCGGTCGGCGGCGGCCGCGGCGGGATCGGCGGGCGTGAGGCCCAGGGCGGCGGTGAGCGCATTCGCGGTGCGGGCCGGCATGGTGTCACGATATCCCATCGCCGCAGAATCCGGCGGGGCCGAAAGTCCGCCACGCGGTTACCCGATGCAACCGTAAGCCTCGGGGGAAGCGTGCTTGACGCCCCACCGCCGCCCCCGAGTCCGATAGCCCATGGCCGCCAGCAACGCCCCCATCGAGACGATCCGCCTCAGCGCCCGCGACAAGCAGAAGCTGGTCGAGTACGTCGAGCAGAGCAGCAAGCGCAGCTTCGACAACGAACGCCGGGCCCTGCGGGTCGACTTCCAGGGCCGCAAGACCCTGGTCACGATCACCAACAGCCACGGCCAGCGGGTGCGTCACACCGTGCTGCCGCGAAACCTCAGCCGCAACGGGCTGGCGTTTGTGCACGGCCGGTTCGTCTACCCCGAGTCGAAGTGCAACGTCACCCTGCCGATGCAGAGCGGCAAGTGGTGGGCGGTCGACGGCGAGGTCCGCCACTGCCGGCACATCCAGGGCATCATCCACGAGGTCTCGGTCGTCTTCGACGAGCCGCTGAACCTCAACGACTTCGTCCGCCTCACCGCGTCGCAGCAGGAGCGGCACCGCGTCGAGCAGGCGCAGGACTACGACCCCGAGACCGACTTCGACATCAACGCCGTCGGCCGGGCGCTGGTCATCGACGACATGGCGACCGACCGCAAGCTCTACCGGCTGTGGCTGGGCAAGCTCAACCTCACGACCAACGAGGCCAGCGGCGTGACCACGACGATCGAGGCGATGGCACACTGCCAGTTCGACCTGATCCTGATCAACCTGGAGCTGGGCGAGGAGTCGGGCGTCGAGCTGATCCAGCACCTGCGGGGCCAGGGCTTCGACCGCCCGATCCTGGCGACGTCCGCCAGCGAGAGCGCCGCGGACCGCGACGCCGCCCTGACGGCCGGCGCGAACGAGTTCCTGGTCAAGCCGTTCGGGCTCGACGACCTGCGGATGGCGGTCGAGGACGCGCTGTCGATCGACACGGCCGCGGCCGGCGACGCCGACGCGGTCTACAGCAGCCTGAGCGACGACGAGGAGATGGCCCCTCTCATCGAAGAGTTCGTCAACGGGCTGGGCCCGATCTCGATGCGGCTGCGGCGGGCCAACTCCGACGGCGAGCACGAGACGCTCACCACGCTGTGCCAGAACCTCAAGGGCGGCGGCGCGGGCTACGGGTTCGAGGCGATCACCACGATGGCGCGTTACGCGATCGACGCCCTCGAGGCCGACCAGAAAGACGCCGAGGCGGTCCGCAAGTCGGTCAACGACCTGGTCGGCGTGCTCCGCCGGGCGCGGGCCGGCACGCCCGATAAGGCTTAACCGCGCAGGTTATTTCGGGACTTAAGCCCGCGCGACCACGGCCGGGCTGTCGCCGCGGCGGACCCAGACGCTGTCCCGCCCCCGCCGGCCCAGCACCGTCGTGAGCCGACGCAGGTAGTCCGACAACGCCGACTCGTCGAACGACTCGAGGAAGTCCGGCGACACCCCGCGGTTGGTCCGGCGGATCTGCTCGATCATCTGCTGCTTGCTCTTGGTGGGGGTGGGGTTCGGGGTCTGGGGTCTAGGGTCTGGAAGATTCGCAACGTTGCCCATCGACCGCGGCCGAAACCGGACGTGAGCGTGTAACCTCGGCGGACGGCGGTAGGATGGTTTTTCCCCATCCAGACCCCAGACCCCGAACCCCAGACCCCAAGCCCACCTTGCCCATCACCATCAACAGCCCGTACTCCGGCCGGCCGGTGAAAGTGCGCGACCAGGACCTCAACCGCGCGGTGCGCGACGAGGAGGGCCGGGTGTTCTACGTGGTCGCGCGGGCCGACGGCTCGGGGCACTACGCCGCGCCGACCCGCAAGGGCTCGGCGAAGGACGAGCAGCGGTACGACGAGATGGCCGCCAAGATGCAGCGCAGCCAGGAGCAGGTCGCCGTGCAGCACGAGGCCGCCTTCGACGCCACCGGAAAAGGGCGAGGCGGTGGGGTGGGGCGGAAGTTGGTCCTGCTGGTCTTGCTCTTGGTCCTGGCGGCAGCGGGTTACGGGGCTTACACCGCGTTCCTGGCAGGCCCACCCGCCACCACGCCGGGCAACGCGATCGAAGACGTGCTGCCGGTCCCCGACGCGTTGCCATCGCCCGAGCCGCTCGACCGCCCGCTGCCGTAGGTTCAGCGGTTTTTGCTCAGACTCCGGAGTTTCTACTTCGCTGTCGGCACTTTGTCGGCCGCGCCGGCTTCGAGCAGCGTGCTGACCGCACGACGCAGCGCCGCGTCATCGGCGAACAGCAGCGCGGCGGTCGCCTGCAGCCGTTGGCTGGTCGCCGCGTCGAGCGCCACCCCAGCGGGCAGCACCGGGCTCTCGGGCATCAACTCCGAAGCGGCGGTCACGTCGCCCCCGAGTGCCGCCGCCAACGCCTCGCCGGTCCGCGCCGCCGCGCCCGACTCGCCGGCTTCCCGTACCTCGGCAAACGCGGCGCGGGCCGCGCGGTAGAAACCCTGATTGAGCATCGCCCACGGGTCGGTCTCGACCTCGGCCGGCACCGCGACCGCGTTGACCGAGTACACGTCCACCGGCTCGGCCGGGGCGGCGAGGTCCACGCCGGCGTCCGCCGACCCGCCCGACGGCGTCGCGTTGGGATTGGTGAACACCCGCGGGGGGTTGCGCACCACCGGGTCGAACGTCCGGAACGCCCGCACCACGCCGATCGACTCCTCGGCCCGCACCGACGGCACGACAAACGCGTCCGCCAAAATCCGGCCGCGGGCGATCTCGCGGAAGTACCAGCGGTCGCTGCGGTCGAATCGGTTCGCCCGGTCGAACGACCCTCGGTTGTCGAACGTCGGCACCGCCCGCAGCGGACGCACCACCCCGATGCTCCGCTCGACGCCGGCCCCATCACCCACCCGGACCGCCTGACCCTGGAAAGTCCGCAGCGGCCGGTCGGTCACGATCACCGTGGGCGACGCCCCGGCGGCGATGGCGTCGGCGTCTTCGATGACCGTCGATTGACCCGGCGTGAGCGGGGCGAAGCCGATCACACCCAACGCGCTGGTCGTGAGGAACGTGCGGCACTTGGGCAACATGGGCAATCTCTCCATTTCCCTTGCGGGTTATTGGTGTTCCGGACGACGTTACCGTTTTATTATTCGCCGTCGATACGCGGTGTGATTCAGGCGTGAACGAATTTCAATCCGTCCACACCATAGGCCCAAATCGCCGGGTTCCGCCGACAGACCTGTCCGCCGTCTAAAACCGCTCCCGGCTTTTACAATCCCCGCTTGGCCACCTCCCCCCCTCCGGATGTCCCCCCACCCGGCCCCGACCGCGACGCCGCGATGATGCGGCTCGCCCTCGACCAGGCCCGCCGCGCCGCCGACCTCGGCGAGGTGCCCGTCGGGGCCGTGGTCTACCGCCTCGACGGCGGCGCAATCCTCGCCGCCACGCACAACCTCCGCGAATCGACGGCCGACCCGACCGCCCACGCCGAGGTCCTCGCCCTCCGCGCCGCCGGCGCGGCCCGCGGCGTCTGGCGGCTCGAGACCTGCGGACTGGCCGTCACCCTCGAGCCCTGCCCCATGTGCGCCGGAGCCATCGTCAACGCCCGCCTCGGCGAACTGGTCTACGGCGCGGCCGACCCCAAGATGGGCTGCGTCGACACCCTCCACCATCTCTGCAACGAACCCCGCTTCAACCACCGACTCCCTGCCCCCCGGGTACGGTCCGGCGTCCTCGCCGACGAGTCCGCCGCCCTGCTCCGCCACTTCTTCGCCACCCGCCGCCCCCCCCGGAAGTAAGCGGCCCGGTCTGCACACGCCCGCTTGGCTCCCACCGCAGGACCCGTGAGTGGTGAGTGGGGGCGGGTGAGTGGGCGCACGCAAGCGACGGCGCTAGGTGCAGCGTTCTTCCCCACTCTACCGCCCCCCCCGACCACACACCCCCCGCCCCCCCCCCCACACCCGCCCCCCCCCCCCCCCCCCCCCCCCCCCCCCCCCCCCCCCCCCCC
>JBCCOP010000154.1:0-5203 GCA_039025315.1 Planctomycetota bacterium
GCATGAACGCGAGGAACCCGAGCGTCAGCCCGATGGTGACCCACACACCACCCCCGGAAGTTTCCGCGCCGCTGCCGTGGGCCGCGGATACGGGCAGCAGGGCCAGCACCACGGCGAAGCCGATCCAGCCGACGAGGTCGTTGAGCATCGCCGAGCTGATGACCAGCATGCCCATGTCGGACCGGGCCAGGTTGAGGTCCATGAGGATCTTGGCGATGACGGGCAGGGCCGTGATCGACAGCGCGATGCCGACGAAGATCGCCAGCGGCAGTTTCAGTTCTTCCGGGGGGCCGCCGACGCCGAGCAGCCCGGGGGCGAACCAGCCGAGGGTCGAGCCGATCGACATCGGGATCACGATGCCGAACGCCGAGACCAGCGCCATCGCCCGGCCCTGCCGCCACACCGTCGACAGGTCGACCTCCAACCCGACCACGAGCAGCAGCAGCGTGGCGGACATGACGATGAACCCCTCCTCGGCCACGGCGATCGCCGAGCCGGGGTCCGCCGGGAACAGCCACTCGTAGCCCCCCGGGAGCAGCGCGCCGAAGACGGTCTGGCCGAGCAGGATGCCCGCCAGGATTTCGCCTAGCACCATGGGTTGGCCGAGCTGCCGGGCCCACTCGCCCATCAGACGGGCCAGCCCGAGCAGGACGCCCATCGCCAGCAGCAGCCGGGTGATCTCCGAGACCTCGAGCGGGCCGGCGGCGAGCAGGACGGGTTGCAGCGTGGCGGGTTCGGGCACCGCGCGCAGTGTAATCAGGTCACCGACGCGTTGCGTCGCCGCGATTGATCACGGCAAGTTCGCTCAGTGCCCGGTCGTCCCGCTGGTCACCAGCGCCGCGCGGAACTCGGTGTAGTTCGCGGCCTCGAGGCAGTGGCGGCGGGCGTCTTCCTCGTGGAACGCCTCGGCGACGGCGGCGAGCAGCTCGAGCTGCGCCTCGCCGTCGGACTCGGGGGTGAGGATCATACAGATCAACTCGGCGAGCTGGCCATCGGCGGCGTCGAAGTCCACGCCGGCGTTGGACTGGCCGACGATGACAACGGGTTTCTCGAGGCCGGCGAGCCGGCCGTGGGGCACGGCCACGCCGTGGGGCAGGCCCGTCGAGCCGATCATCTCGCGTTGCCACACCACGTCGTTGATCTCGTCCGCTTCGAGGCCCGTCGCGGCCGCGGCGACCCGGGAAAGCTCCGCGATCGCGTCGCGCCGCGTCGCCGCTTTGAGCTGACCCGCGAAGCGTTTCTCGCTGAGGAAGTCCTCGAGCCGGCGCTTCTGCTTCTGCCGCAGGATCGACTGCATCGCGGGCCCGGCGATCAGCGAGGTGGCGATCGCCATCACGACGATCGCGACGAACAGCTTCTCGGTGATCAGCCCGTACTCCAGCGCGAGTTGGCCGAGGATGATCTCCATCGCGCCGCGGGCGGACATGCCCATGCCGATCGCGGCCGACTCGCGCTTGGACAGGCCGGCCCAGAGCGCCCCAAAGTAGCAGCCGACCACCTTGCCCAGGATCGCGACGACCAGCACGATCGACACGGCCCAGAGGTCGAAGCCCTCGATGAAGTTGACCCGCAGCCCGATGCCGGCGAAGAACAGCGGGGCGAAGATGTTGTTGATGAACTGCTCGATGGTCTCGAGGGTCTTGGCGCGCAGGTGTTTCGAGTCGCCGATGGCGACGCCGGCGATGAACGCCCCGAAGATCGAGTGGATGCCGATCGCCTCGGTCGCCGCGGCGCACAGCAGCGACACGCTGAGCACGAACCCCAGCACCCCGCCGGGCCAGGACGAGTGCGCCTGGACGAACGGCAGGAGCTTATCGATCAGCCACCGCCCGACGGTCAACATCCCGCCGACGAACAGCAGCGTCCACGCCACCGTCACCAACAGGTCCGGCGGGCCGGAGTCCGGCACCTCCGCCCCGACCGCCGCCGCGCCGGCCACCATCGCCAGCACCATCGCGAAGCCGATCCACCCCAGCAGGTCGTTGACCATCGCCGAGGACATGATGAGCATGCCCATGTCCGAACGGAACATGTTCAGGTCCATCAGGATCTTCGCGATCACCGGCAACGCCGTGATCGACATCGCGATCCCGAGGAACAGCGCGAACGGCAGCTTCTGCCCCGTCTCGAAGTCGAAGCCCAGCATGCCCGGCACGGCGTACGCCAGCGCGAACCCCGCCGCGAACGGTACGACCATCCCCATCAGGCTGACCCACAGCGCGGCCTTGCCCTGCTTCCAGACGATCGACAGGTCGACCTCCAACCCGGCGACCAGCAGCAGGAACACCGCCGCCAGCGTCAGGAACATCGACATCGACAGGAACCCGCCGTCGTACTTCTTGCTGACCTCCACCGGCTGCGGCGGCAGGTCGTCGAGCCGGCCCTCGATCTGCCCCTGCGGGTCGGCCTCCTCCTCGAAATCGACCGGGGCGGTTTCGACCAGCGTGTAGGTCACCGGGTCGCCGGCCTCGTCGAGCTCGTACTCGGGAAACAGCCAGTTGTAGAACCGCACGTTGACCCCGTCTTCGCCGAGCAGGGCCGGGTTGCCCAGCACCGTCGCGCCGAGCACGACGCCGGCAAGGATCTCGCCCAGCACCGTGGGCTGGCCGAACCGCCGAGCGATCTCGCCGAAGAGCCGGGCGGTGCCCAGCAGCACGCCGAAGGCGAGCAGGAACACCGTGATCTGCTGGTACGACAGGGCGCCGGCGGCGAGGGTCAGCGGGTCGGAGGGGGTCATGCGGGGGTCTCGGGGCCGGTCGGAAAGCCGGACACTGTAGGCGTTGGCGTAGGTGTCCACCATCACGCGGCGGTTAGGCGGGATGGCGCGGTTGTGCGTTCTGGTTATCGGTCGTGGACAGATCGTTTGCGATTGACGCCGAGGTTGAGTTTCCCTTCGGCAGGGGTGGGGTAAACTTCAGCGATGGTTCAGAGCGAGTTGGCCCCCGAATCGGCCCCGGTGCCGCGGTGCGTCCTGTTGGTGGGCGAGGCCGAGGCGGTGCCGTCGAGCCTCGTCGCGGCGCTGGACCGACGGGGGATGGACATCCGGATCGTGCGGCAGCCGCCGGCGGTGATGCTGGAGATGGCCGACCACCCCCCGGAATACGCCCCGGACCACCCCCCGGAACGCCGACCCGCCAACGGCAACGCGGCCGACCCGACGCCCTGCCCCGACCGCTCGCTGGTGGTCGTCGAGCCGCAGCACCAGCCGCGGGCCGGCGAACTGCGGCGGGCCCTCGCGGCGTACCACCCCACGGTGCGGGTCTGGGCCTACCACGCCCACGGGCCCGACGGCGGGGCGAGCCTGGAGCCCTTCCCCGCCGGGCCGGAAACGCCGGCCGAGCCCGCGGAGCCGCCGCGGGTCAAGGGGGCGAACCAGCGGCTGCGGTCGCTGGTCGTGCGGGTCGACGCCGAGCCGACACCCGACCCCGGGACGCTGATCAGCGAAGACGAGTTGGCCATGCTGCTGGGCCCGCCGCCCGACCCCTGACCCCCCCACCCCCGCTCCGCCGCCGGCGGAGCCGACGGAGCGTGACCCGTGCCCCCAACGGGAGAGAGAACCCCGACCCCCGCCGACCTCCCGACCCGACCGACCCGGGCGGGACGCCCCACGCCCGACCCGGGCGTCGTGTTGGTCGCCGACGCCTCGTTGGCTCGGCGGATCCACACGCTCGCCCGCCCCGGGGCCAACGGCGCGACCCGCCCGGGTGACGGCCCCATCCGCCGGGTGGCTGGCTTCCTCGCCGCGATGGGGGAAGCGACGCGGTCGCCTGTCGCCGCAGTCGTCGGCCCCGCCGCCGCCCTCGCCGGCATGGCGGAGGCCACCGCCGAAGCCCTCCGCCAGCTCGCGCCCGACGCCCGGCTCGTCCTGCTTTACGACCCCGCCGACGAGGCCGAAGCCCTCGCCGCGCTCGATGCAGGCTTCGACACCGCCCTCGAGACAGGCTGCTCCGACCGCTCGCTCGCCGACGCCCTGGGCCTGCCCGAGGTCGCCCCGCCCCACGAGCCCCTGCTCCGCCCGGTCGATCCGGCCGACCTCTCCACGCTCCAGCTCGACCCCCCGACGCCGAGCCCGCCACCCGACGCCGAGCCCACCACCTACCAGAGCACCCTCGACGCCGCCCTGCCCCCCGACCTCCACGACACGCCCGCCACCCCGATCGTCCCCGACCCCGACGACCCCGACCAGAGCCTCGGCGACACCGACCTGGTCCACCACATCCTCCGCGGCGAGGGCGAGCTGCGGCACCTCGCGCTGCGCATGGTCCGCGCCCAGGCCAACATCCCCGGCCTCGGCCTCGCCGCGCCCGGCCAGGCCGCGCCCGACGGCCACCTCGCCGTCGAGCTCGCCCACGACGACCACCCCTTCGGCACCCTCCACGCCCCCCCCGCCCCCGGCACCCGCGCCGACCCCCAGCTCGGTGTCCGCCACACCACCCGTCAGCTCGCCGTCTGGGCCCAGTGGCTCATCCACTGGCTCCGCCTCGAGGCCCAGTTCAACCGCCTCCGCGACCTGGCGATGAAGGACGAGCTCACGGGCGCGTGGAACCGCCGGTACTTCAACCACTTCCTCAAAAAAATCCTCCAACGCGCCGCCAACGACCGCCGCCAGGTCACCCTGCTGGTCTTCGACATTGACGACTTCAAAATCTACAACGACCGCTACGGCCACCCCGCCGGCGACGAGATCCTCCGCGGCGTCGCCGACCTCATGAAGGGCTGCGTCCGCGAGCACGACGTCGTCGCCCGCATCGGCGGCGACGAGTTCGCCGTCATCTTCTGGGACGCCGGCGAGCAGCAACGCCGCCCCCACTCCCGCCACCCCGACGACGTACTCAACGCCGCCAAACGCTTCCAACGCGCCGTCATCGAGCACCGCTTCCCCCAGCTCCTCGACTCGGCCGAAGGCCAGCTCACCATCTCCGGCGGCCTCGCCGGCTACCCCTGGGACGGTCACACCCCCGAGCAGCTCCTCCACGCCGCCGACGCCATGGCCCTGCAGTCCAAAAACCAGGGCAAGAACGCCATCACCTTCGGCCCCGGCGCCGGCGGCCAACCGCCTCCGCCCCCCGAAACCGAGTAGCGGGGGGGCGTGTGCGCCCCGCGCTATGAAGTAGGGGGGGAGGTGGTCAGAGACCAAAACACCCGCACCCACAACCGCCCCAACCCACGCGCGGGGGGGGGGGAAGGCGGCGAACCCCCCCCC
>JBCCOP010000155.1:0-5198 GCA_039025315.1 Planctomycetota bacterium
CGTTTGTCGGACTCGGCCTGGTCGGCCTGGAGCTTGGCGCCGATGTTCTCGCCGACGTCGATGTCGGCGATGTCGATCGAGAGGATGGTGAAGGCGGTGCCGGAGTCGAGCCCCTTGCCGAGGACGACCTTGGAGATCGAGTCGGGGTTTTCGAGGACGGCCTTGTGCGTGCCGGCCGAGCCGATGGTGGTGACGATGCCCTCGCCGACGCGGGCGACGATGGTCTCTTCGGTCGCACCGCCGATGAGGCGGGCGAGGTTGGCGCGGACGGTGACGCGGGCGCGGGCTTTGAGCTGGATGCCGTCCTGAGCGACGGCGTCGATGGTGCCGCGGCCCTGCTCGGGGCTGGGGCAGTCGATGACCTTGGGGTTCACCGAGGTCTGCACGGCGTCGAGGATGTCGCGGCCCGCGAGGTCGATCGCGCAGGCGGTGTTCCAGTCCAGGTCGATCTTCGCGCGGTCGGCGGCGATCAGGGCATTGATGACGCGCGGCACGTCGCCGCGGGCGAGGTAGTGGGTCTCCATCTGGTTCGAGCTGATGTCGAGGCCGGCCTTGACCGCCTGGATCCGGCTGAGCACGATCGTCTTGGGGTTGACCTTCCGCAGCCACATGCCGACGAGCGCGCCGAGCGAGACCTTCGCCCCCGAGACCCAGGCCTGGACCCACAGCCCGATGAAGCGGGACAGGAAAATGAACGCCAGCAGCAGGCCGATGGCGGCGATGACCAGCAGCACGAGCAGGATCACCCCGCCGCCGGGCAGCTGGCCGAGCGTCGGAGTCACGGGGGGCAGCGGGGCGGTCATGTCGGGTTCCCTCAGGAGCAGAGGCGTGGCGGTCATCACGAAACAACAGACAATTGGCGGGCGATCATAGCCTAGCTTCGCCCGGCGGGGGACGCCTGGGGCCTTATACTCCGGGGCTCCCTGCTTAACCCCACGGGCATCTCCAGAGGCAGCCACATGCGCGCGATCGTCACCGGCCAGGTCGGCATGGACAAGAAGGACTACCTGCAGGGCGTCGTCGACCTGGCGGGCGCGCGGGGCGAGACGATCGCGCTCTACAACGTCGGCGACATCATGTACGGCGAGGCGCCCGACGTCCGGCCCGGCCGGATCCTCGACCTGCAGCTCGGCCGGCTCCAAGCGCTGCGCCGCTCGGCGTTCAAGGACATCATCCGCGAGTCGGAGGGCCAGCCCAACATCCTGGTCAACACCCACGCCACGTTCCGCTGGCGGCACGGGCTGTTCAGCGCGTTCGACTTCGACCAGGTCCGCGCTTTGAAGCCCGACGTGCTGATCTGCCTGCTCGACAACATCGAGGTCGTCCACGCCCGCCTGCACCGCGACCACGCCATCGACGCCACCCTCAAGGACCTGATGGTCTGGCGCGAAGAGGAGATCATGGCCACCGAGATCATGGCCCAGGCGCTCGGGCTGCAGGACCGGTTCTACGTCTTGTCGCGCGGCCGGCACGCCGACACGCACGACACCTGCTTCCGCCTGGTCTGCCGGCCCGAGATGCGGACGGTCTACCCCAGCTTCCCGATGACCCACGTCGAGAAACTGCCCGATGTCTTGAAGGTGATCGACAAGTTCCGGGCGGACCTGGCGGACAAATTCATCGCGTTCGACCCCGGCGACGTGGACGAGAAGATCCTGCTGGACCGCGCGATCGAGGCGGCCAAGCGCGGCGAAGACTTCGTCGAGGTCGACCCGGGCAGCTTCATGGGCGGCAAAGAAAAGCTGCGCATCCCGGTCCGTCAGGTGCTCGACATCGCGGGTGACGTCGACGGCCAGATCTACTCGCGTGACTTCAAGATGGTGCGGCAGAGCGACATGATCGTGTCGCTGGTGCCGAACCTGCCCGACGGCTCGCCGGGGCTGTCGAGTGGGGTCGAGCGGGAGCTGCACCACGCCTTCGAGCACGGCCGGGAGGTCTACGTCGTCTGGCACCCGCAGAAGAACCCGAGCCCGTTCATCACCGAGACGAGCACCAAGTGGTTCCGCTCGGTCGACGAGGCGATGAACCATTTCGAGGAGCGGGGCATGTTCACGCAGACGAACCTGTTCGGGCACTGACCCCCGGAATACTGACCCCGGGTGATTGATGCGTGACGCCACCATTCCGACCGACGCGGACGCCGTCGAACTGCTGCGGGCGATGGTGCGGGTCAACTCGATCAACGCGGCGCTGCCGGGCTCGGCCGGCGGCGAAACCGATCTCGTTGAGTTATTGGAAACGTGGTGTCGTGAGATCGGCCTTGTCACGCAATGTCTAGCGGTGCCGGGCCACTGCGACCAGCTGTTGGTGACGTACGAGATCGACGCCGGCCGGCCGTGGCTGCTGTTCGACAGCCACCTCGACACTGTCGCGGTCGAGGGGATGACGATCGACCCGTTCGGCGCGGCGCTACGCGACGGGCGGGTCTGGGGTCGGGGCACGTGCGACACGAAGGGCACCGGCGCGGCGATGCTCGGAGCCCTGCGGCGTTACGCGGCGGGCGACACGCAACCCAACAACGTGGCGGTGCTGCTGAGCGTGGACGAAGAGGTCGGGATGCGGGGGATCGCGCACTTCGTCGAACGCGACCTGCCCGCGCTCGGCTGGCGGCCGGCGGCGGCGGTGGTGGGCGAGCCGACGGAGCTGCGGCCCGTCGTCGCGCACCTCGGCTGCCTGCGGTGGTCGCTGACGACGCGGGGCGTGGCGTGCCACTCGTCGGTGCCGCACGAAGGGCGGTCGGCGATCTCGGCGATGGTCGAGGTGGTGCGGACGCTGGAGGCCGAGTACTTCCCGACGCTCACGGCCGAGCACGACCTGGCCGGGCGGGCGGTCGGCTCGATCAACGTGATCCGCGGCGGCGAGGCGTCGAACATCGTGCCGGCGTCGTGCCGCATCGAGATCGACCGGCGGACCGTGCCGGGCGAGGACGCCGCGGCGGAGCTGGCGACGGTCGCGCGGCTGATCGAGCCGCGGCGGGTCCACGGCGAGCCGATCGCGTTCATGCAGGAAATCGAGGTCGACCACCCGCCGATGGGCACGTCGCACAACGGCCCGTGGCGGGCAGTCATCCGGGACGTCTTGCGGGCAGCGGGCATGTCCACACTTGAACTGGGCGCTCCGTTCGCCACCCACGGCTCGTACCTCGACGCGGCCGGTATCCCCACGGTCGTCCTCGGCCCCGGCTCGCCGCACCCGGCCCACACCGCCGACGAGTGGGTCGCCGTCGAGCAGATCGAGGCGGGCGTCGACCTGTACGGCCGGCTGATGCGGGCGGCGCTGCCGCCGGCGGGGGCGACGGGGTAAACTCTTCGATCCCCCGCCGCCCACGCCAACATCAACCATGCCCGCCGACCTCAACCGCTACTCCAAGACGATCACCCAGCCCGCCCGCCAGGGCGCGTCCCAGGCCATGCTCCACGCCACCGGCCTGTCCCGCGCCGACATGGACAAGCCCCAGATCGGCGTCGCCAGCGTCTGGTACGAGGGCAACCCCTGCAACATGCACCTCAACGACTTGGGAAATGAAGTCAAAAAGGGAGTTGTTGATTCCGGGGGGATCGGCATGCGGTTCAACACCATCGGCGTCTCCGACGGCATCAGCATGGGCACCCCCGGAATGGGGTTCTCGCTTCAGTCACGTGATCTCATCGCGGACTCGATCGAGACGCTCATGGGGGCGCAGTGGTACGACGCCCTCGTCGCCCTGCCCGGCTGCGACAAGAACATGCCCGGCTGCGTCATCGCCATGGCCCGGCTCAACCGCCCGGCCCTCATGGTCTACGGCGGCACCATCAAGCCCGGCTGCGCCACCGTCAAGGGCGAAACCCTCAAGCTCGACGTCGTCAGCGCGTTCCAGTCCTACGGCCAAGCCCTCGCCGGCACCATCACCGAGGACGAACGCCGCACCATCGTCGAAAACTCGTGCCCCGGAGCCGGCGCGTGCGGCGGGATGTACACCGCCAACACGATGGCCAGCGCGATCGAGTGCATGGGCCTGACCCTGCCGTACTCCTCCTGCACCCCGGCCGAGGACCAGGAGAAGCGCGACGAGGCGGTGCGGGCGGGACACGCCGTGTACCGCCTGCTCGAGCTCGACCTCAAGCCCCGCGACATCGTCACGCGCCAGAGTTTCCTCAACGCGATGCGGCTGATCGTCGTCACCGGTGGGTCGACCAACGCCGTGCTCCACACGCTGGCGATGGCGCGGGCGTTCGACCTGGAGCTGACCCTCGACGACTGGCAGGCGGTCAGCGACGACACGCCGCTGATCTGCGACCTCAAGCCGTCGGGCCGGTACGTCATGGAGGAGCTGCACACCATCGGCGGCACGCCGGCGCTGATGAAGTTCCTGATCGACGAGGGCATGATCGACGGGCAGCAGATGAGCGTCACCGGCAAGACGATCGCCGAGAACGTCGCCGACCTCCCCGGCCTCCCGCCCTTCGGCGACCCCCGGAACACCCCCGGAACGCAGGACATCGTCCGGCCGTTGTCCGACCCGATCAAGCCGACGGGCCACCTCCAGATCATGCGCGGCAACCTCGCCCCCGGCGGCTGCGTCGGCAAGATCACCGGCAAAGAAGGCACCGTCTTCCGGGGCACCGCCCGGGTCTACGACTGCGAAGAGGACATGCTCGACGGCCTGGAGCGCGGCGAGATCGTCAAGGGCGACGTGATCATCATCCGCTACGAGGGACCCAAGGGCGGCCCCGGCATGCCCGAGATGCTCACGCCCACCGCCGCCGTCGCCGGCGCCGGCCTGATCAAAGACGTCGCGCTCATGACCGACGGAAGGTTTTCCGGGGGCAGCCACGGCTTCATCATCGGCCACGTCGTCCCCGAGGCGCAGGAGGGCGGCCCCATCGCGCTGGTCCAGACCGGCGACGCCGTCACCATCGACACCGACCACGGCCAGATCGACATGGACGTGCCCCCGGAAGTTTTGGAAGAGCGGCGAAAAGCGTGGAGCCCGCCGCCGTACAAGGCCAAGCGGGGCACGCTGTACAAGTACATCAAGAACGTGAAGACCGCGTCGGAAGGCTGCGTCACCGACGAGTGACGCGCCCCCGGAAGACGGGCGGACAAGTACGCCCCCTACCCAAGAGTCAGCACCCGGTTTATGGGTAGCGGGCGGTCGTGGCCGCCCGGTCTTACGGGGAGTCACCCCGCCGCCATCTGCGACACGGTCAGCCACCCCC
>JBCCOP010000156.1:0-5190 GCA_039025315.1 Planctomycetota bacterium
CGGCGTTGAGGGCGCACTTGACCTGGAGGATGTCCTGGGCGGTCTCGAGCAGCAGGACGTCGGCCCCGCCGTCGAGCAGGCCGCGGACCTGCTCGGCGTAGCTGGCGTACATCTCGTCCCAGCCGATGTTGCCGAGGGTGATGAGCTTGGTGCCCGGGCCCATGGAGCCCACCACGAACCGCGGGCGTTCCGGTGTGGCGAAGCGGTCGCAGGCCTCGCGCGCGGTGCGGGCGGCCAGGACGTTCATCTCGTAGACGCGGTCGACGAGGTCCTGGTCCTCCATGGTGTGGAGCTGGGCGTTGAACGAGTCGGTTTCGACGGCGTCGGAGCCGGCGGCGAGGAACGACTCGTGGATCCCGCGGATTACCTCGGGCCGGGTGAGCAGCAGGACCTCGGTGCAGTTCTCCCGGCCGAGGTAGTCGCGTTCGAGCTCGAGGCCCTCGAGGTTGTGGATCGAGGTGCCCATCGCCCCGTCGAGGAACAGGACGCGTTCGCGGAGTTGGCGTGTAAACAGGCTCATGACAGGGACTTTTGATCAAAGCCGGTAAAGGCGTTTAGATCAATCCTTTCATCCGGATGAAATGATATACCGCTTTGTGAAGCAATCAAGGGGTTCCCGAGTCCGAGTTGTTTATCGGGAACTAACGCACCGGGCCCGCAGACCGATAGGCAGGTGGTAGGTTTGGTCCGGCCGCGCTGCGGCTGTTGCCGGCGAGAGAATCGGAGGCATGGGTCGATGACGTGGTGGCAGGCGTTGATTCTCGGGGTGGTCGAGGGGCTGACCGAGTATCTGCCGGTGAGCTCGACCGGGCACCTGCTGGTGACGCAGGAGCTGCTGGGCATCGGCACGGGGTCCCCGGAAGCGCGGGCGGCGGCTAATGCCTACGCGATCTGCATCCAGGCGGGGGCGATCCTGGCGGTGCTGGGGCTGTACTGGCGGCGGGTGCGGCAGGCGTCGGTCGGCTGGCTGGGGAAGGTCGGCGTCGGGCCGGGCGACGACGAGGGGTTCCGCATCGGGCTGGTGATCGTGGCGGCCTTCATGCCCGCCGCGGTGGTGGGGTTGCTGCTCGACGACTGGATCGAGGCGAAGCTGTTCGGCATGTGGCCGATCGTGACCGCGTGGTTCGTGGGCGGCGTGGCGATCCTGGCCACGGCCTGGTACCGCAAACGCCGGGTCGCCGGGGGCGGCGCGGGTGCCGACTTGTCGGACATGACGCTGCGGATGGCGTTGCTGATCGGGTTCATCCAGTGCTTGGCGATGTGGCCCGGCACGTCGCGGTCGCTGGTGACGATCGTTGGCGGCGTGTTGGTGGGGCTGTCGCTGGCCGCCGCGGTGGAGTTCAGCTTCCTGCTGGGGGTCGTGACGCTGTGCGCCGCAACGGTGTACAAGGCCGTGCTCGACACCACGACGGTCGTGGTCGACGGGCAGACGGTCGAGGTGCTGCTGGTGCGGGTGATGCTCGACGAGTACGGCTGGGTCAACATGCTGATCGGCAGCGCCGCGGCGTGGGCCTCGGCCGTGGCGGCGGTGACGTGGATGGTCGCCTACCTCAAGAAGCACGGTATGGAGGTCTTCGGCTACTACCGTATCGCGATCGCCTTGGTCGTGGCGGTGCTGCTGCTGACGGGCGTCGTGGCGGGCCGATAGCGGCGGACCCGCAAACGACCCTCCCGCTCCCGGGGTGTCGCTCCCGGGGTGTCGCTCCCGGGGTGTCGATACCGCCCGGGCGAACCGGACCGGTTTTCGACGGCCGGTACATATGTTTTATGTCTCGATATGGATTTTTGCGCATTCAACGCCGATAGGGGGTAAACTTTGTGAGTATTAAGTTAGCAACGTTAATCTTTCGCAAGCGCAGAAAGCATCCCTGTCTTGAGCCATCCAGCTCCGTTTGTTGTCCATCTCCGCCGCAACGTGAAGTGGCTCTGGGTCGTCGCCGGCGTCTTGTTGCTGTTCCACTTTCTGAATCGGCTCATCCACGGCGGGCTGTCGATCGAGACGTTAAACATTCTGCTGGCGAAGTTTCACCTGGACAGCGAAAACAGCGTGACGGCGTGGTTCAGTTCGGTGCTCCTGCTGCTGGTGGGGGCCGGGTGGTTGGTCCTGTATTTCTGCAAGTACCGTCGGCAGGAGCGGCCGGACACCTGGCGGTTCGGGCTGCTCGCGGTGGTGTTTGTCGTGCTGTCGTGTGACGAGTCGGCCAGCCTGCACGAGCTGCTGATTGTCCCGGTGCGGCGGGGCTTGGGCGTCGGCGGGCTGCTGTATTACGCCTGGATCATCCCGGCGACGGTCTTCCTAGCGTGCCTCGCCGTGGTGGTCGCGCCGCTGCTGCGGCGGGTCTCGGCGACGCTGCGGTGGGGATCGATCATGGCGGGGGCCGTGTTCGTCGGCGGGGCGATCGGGGCGGAGATGTTTGGCGGCAAGATCACGGCCGGGGGCGGCTTCGACAGCCCCGGCTACTTCCTGGTCATGACCATCGAAGAGGTCTGCGAGATCACGGGCGTGCTGCTGATGCTGACCGTGATGAGCCGCGACCTGGGTGTCACGGAGACGTCGGCCGAGGCGGCCGAGGCGTCGATCCTCGAACCGACGCCCCACGCGGCCCGATGAGCCCACTCCATCGGCCGGAAGTCCGTTGTTGGTTTACTTCGGCTGCGCGACGCTCAACGTGTCGAGCACGATCTCCGCGCAGCGGGACCAGGAGTTTTCTAACGCGAACTGGCGGCAGGCTTCGGAGGAGACGTTCAGGGCGTCGAGGCAGGCCTGCCGCAGGTCGTCGTTCAGGCAGCCGTTGCGGCCCTCTTCGACGACGTCGATCGGGCCGGTGACGGGGTAGGCGGCGATCGGCAGGCCGCAGGCGTTGGCTTCGAGCATCACGACGCCGAAGGTGTCGGTCAGGCTGGGGAAGACGAAGACGTCGGCGCTGCTGTAGTGCTGCGCGAGGTCTTCGCCGAACTGGTAGCCGGCCCAGTAGACGTCGGGGTACTGCTTCTCGAGCTTCTTCTTCACGGGCCCGTCGCCGACGACGACCTTGCTGCCGGGCAGGTCGAGTTTGAGGAAGGCCTCGATGTTTTTCTCGACCGCGACGCGGCCGGCGTTGAGGAATATCGGGCGGGGCAGGTCGGCGAAGAGGGGCTGACCCATCGGGCGGAACTGCTTGGTGTCCGAGCCGCGGGACCAGACGCGGGCGGTGGGCAGGCCGTTGCGGTGCAGCTCGTCGACGACGGTCTGGGTCGGGGCGAGGGTGGCGTCGGCGGCGCCGTGGAACCAGCGGATGAACCGGTAGGTCGCCCACTTCGGGACGCCGAAGTACGCCTTGAGGTAGTGGGGGAACTGGGTGTGGTAGCTGGTGGTGAACGGCCGGCCGCGCTTCAGACACCACCGCCGCCCGGCCCGGCCGATGGGGCCCTCGGTGGCGACGTGGACGGCGTCGGGTTGGAGCTCGTCGAGGGTGCGGTACGTCTGGCCGTAGGGCCAGAGGGCGAGGCGGATCTCGGGGTACCGTGGCGCGCCGACGGTGCGGAACATGCCGGGGTGCACCACAGTGAACGAATGGCCCTGCGATTCACATTCCCGGATGACGTGCTGCCAGGTGCGGACGACGCCGTTGACCTGGGGTTCCCAGGCGTCGGTGAGCAGGGCGATCTTCAGCGGCGGTCGAGCGGCATCAGGGGCCGGCCGTTGCGGCTCGGCTCCGGCGTCCGCGTCGGGGTCGGCAACGGCGACGTCGGCCGATCCGTTTGGGTATTCCGGGGGCGGGGGTGACCCAGCGTGACTTTCCATTGATCGCCTAACTCCAGGCCGCGGTCGCTCCGCAGCAGCTCGGCCAGCGGCGGCGGGTCGGGCTGACCTGTCGCCGCCTCAGATCGGGCCAGCATAGCATCGACGGCTTCGACCCCGTTGATCACCTCGAGCCGGCCGTCGTGGTGCTCGACCAGGGCGGTGCAGTTCTCGACCCAGTCGCCGCAGTTGAAGTAAGAGGTGGGCAGCTTGCCGTTCTCGCCGACGGGACGTTGCGCGGGTTCGTGGATGTGGCCGCAGACCACGCCGTCGAGCCCGCGGCGTTCGGCTTCGTGGGCGAGGGTTTCCTCGAACTTGCTGATGAACATGCACGCCGACTTGACCTTGCCCTTGATGGTCTTGCTGAGTGATTGATAGGGCAGGCCGAGGCGTCGCCGCAGCGCGTTGTACCGGCGGTTGAAGGCGATCAGGGCTTCGTAGGCCTTGCCGCCGAGCATGGAGACGAAGCGGGAGTGTTTGACGACGAGGTCGAACTGGTCGCCGTGGACCACGAGCAGGCGTTGGTCGTCGGCGGTGACGTGGACGGCGTAGGGCAGGACGCGGATGCCGCCGAAGTCGGAGTGCAGGAACTGGCGGGCGGCCTCGTCGTGGTTGCCGGGGACGAAGACGACATCGGTGTGGTGCTTGGTCTGGTTGAGGATGCGGCGGAGCACGTTGTTGTGCTCGCCGGGCCAGTACCAGCGCTGCCGCAGCCGCCACATGTCGACGATGTCGCCGACGAGGTAGAGGCGTTCGCAGCGGACGTACTTGAGGAATCTGGAGAGGGCTGCGGCCTGACAGCCGCGGCTGCCGAGGTGGGCGTCGCTGATGAAGACGGTGCGGTAGTCGAGGGTCATCCGTGGGGGGCTCCGGGGGGTTCCGGGGCGTTCCGGGCGGGCCGGGACAGACGTCCGTGTCTGTGCCCAAGGTGGGCATGACCCATCCTTGGCGCAGAATGATCGACCGCAGTCATGAGTGGGGGGTGCGAAACAGGTCAGGAAATTGTGAATAATCGGTGGAAAGCCGGTCGGATGGTTAGGTTTGGTGATTTGGGGAGATCCGAAGCCCCGATTCGCGTTCCTGCCACCGCCGGCCCGGCGATGATGCTCATCCCAAACGCCTCTTCACCTTCAACCCGAAAGGCCCCCCACATGCTCAACTCCGCGATGTTTGGTTACCCCCGCAGCGGCGGCGGGTCGGGGTCCGAGGCCCGCAGCAATGCATCGGGCCGTCGGGCGCAGCGGGAGGTGCAGCACCTCGAGGACCGCTTCGAGCGGCTGTCGCTGGTGTGCATGGCCATGTGGTCGCTGCTGCAGGACAAGACCGACCTGACCGAGGCGGACCTGCTGGAGCGGGTGCAGACGATCGACCTGATGGACGGCCAGGCCGACGCCAAGGCGGGCAAGGCC
>JBCCOP010000157.1:0-5166 GCA_039025315.1 Planctomycetota bacterium
CTGGAACGGGAAGTTGCCCACGGCGTAGTCGAGGCCCTTCTCCTGGCACTGCGCCTCGGTGAGGCCGATGCTGGCGACCTGGGGGTTGCAGTAGGTGCAGCCGGGGATCGAGCCGTAGTCGAGGTCGGGGGCCTCGTGACCGACCATCCGCTCGACGCAGACGATGGCCTCTTCGGAGGCGACGTGGGCGAGCCACGGCGGGCCGATGACGTCGCCGACCGCATAAATGCCCGGCACCGAGGTCTGGTAATCGGTTCCGGGGGCGTGGTAGTCGACGTTGATGTGGCCCTTGGCGATCTCGACGCCGAGGCTGTCGTCGAACAGCCCGTCGAACCGGCCGCGGACGCCGATGGCGACCAGCACCTTGTCGGCCTCGAGGGTCTGGGTCTTCGACTCGTCGGCGACCTTGGCGATCACGGCCTTGATGCCGGTGTCGGTCGTCTCGATCGACTTGGTGACGTGGCCGGTGAGGATGTCGACGCCCTGCTTCTTGAAGGCTTTCTGGGCGGCCTTGGACACGTCGAGGTCTTCGACGGGCAGGACGCGGTCGAGCATCTCGACGACGGTGACCTGGGTGCCGAAGGCGTTGTAGAAGTAGGCGAACTCCATGCCGATCGCGCCGCTGCCGACGACCAGCAGCCGGTCGGGCCGGTCGGGGAGGGTCATCGCTTCCTTGGAGCTGATGATCCTCTCGCCGTCGAACGGGGCCCCCGGGAGCGGGCGGGGCGACGCGCCGGTGGCGATGAGGATCTTGTCGGCGGTGAGCGTCTGCTTGGGCTGGCTGGTAAAGCGGACCTCGGCGGGCATGTCCTGGTCGACGGCCGGCCGCTTGGGGTCGAGCGCGGTGTCGACGTCGCCGTGGGCGTAGACCTCGACGGTGCCGGGTTTCGGGATGAAGGCGTGGCCGTCGAAGTGGGCGATCTTGTTCTTCTTGAACAGGAAGCCGACGCCTTTGTTGAGGTTGCCGGCGACGTTACGCGATCGGCCGATGATCTTGTCCCAATCGTAAGACAGGCCCTCGACCCGGATGCCGAAGTCCTCGCCCTCGTGCGCGACCTTCTGGTACATCTCGGCGCCGGCGATCAGGGCCTTGGTCGGGATGCAGCCCCAGTTGAGGCAGACCCCGCCGAGCTTGTCGCGCTCGACGCAGGCGACCTTCAGGCCGAGTTGGGACGCGCGGATCGCGGCGACGTAGCCCGCCGGCCCGCCGCCGACGACGATCAGATCGAACTTAGGGGAGTTGCTCATGAGACAGGGATTGTAGCGGCCCCGATCGCGGGCTCCCCGGTCCGGATCGCCGCCGCCGACCGAGCCGATAACCCGTCGGAGGGTAACCCCCCCCCACCAAAATTCGGGCGATCCCTTAGGGCTATTCGACGCGCCGACCGAGCGGGGCAGCCGATGGAATTAGTCCCGTGCCGTGATCCGGCCGGTTGCCCCCCACCGACGGAAAAGGAGCGAGAGTTTGCGAACCCGATGTGATCTGAAACACCGGCGGCCCGGCGCGGGCCGGCCCTGGGCGGCGGTCTTCCTCCTGATCGCCGGAGGGCTTAGCTTGGGCGGCTGCTCGGCGGGGGTCTCCGCGCCGTGGCCCGAGGTGATGCCGGCTGACGCGGGCCGCGCGACGCTGCGGACCCGCGGCGACGCCACGCCCAGGGCCTGGTCGTCGTTCGCCTCGCTAGTCGTTCGCGAGCCGGCCCTGGTCCGGGCCGACGAGCCGGTGGCGGTCGAGTTCTACGGCCGGTCGGTCTGGCTCGACACGGCCTCGGGCGTGGTCTTCGGCGTCTCGCCGGACACGCTGTACGCCTTGTGCTTCGCGGGCCGGGCCCGCAGCGGCGGGGTCGACGTCGGCCCGGGGCAGGTGCTGCTCTGGACCGCCGCCGGCCCCGAGCCGCGGCGGTACCACGTCGACGCGGGCTACCTGCGGACCACGACCACCGTGGTGGACGACCCCGACTTCGACGAGCGGCTGGCGGCGATCGAGGCGCGGTAGCGTCGGCAGATCTGGTGGGGCGCCCTCGAGCCGACCGGGGTCAACGCCGTGTCCGCCACGACGCCCGAGGTCCACGCCGAACCCAAGACGTACCTGCAGGACGCCGACGTCGTGTCGCTGCGGTTCGACCCCGAGGGCCCCGAGGGCTTGCCGGGCCGGGTCGCCGGGCTGTTCGTTGCGGCGTTGCGGGCCGGCGACGCCGAGACGGTCTCGAAGCTGCTGAGCCCGAAGCTGGGCCTCGCGGGCGACGCCGAGGTGTCGCGACTGACGCTGGCCGAAACGCTGGCGGGCCGCGACTGGTCGGGCCTGGACGAGGCCCCGACCGCGACCGACGACCCCCTGGCCTGGGACGTGGCCCGCGGCGGTCAGCGGTACCGCCTCGCGCTGGTGCCGGGCGACGGCCTGTTCTACGTCGCCGGCCTGACGGAGTCGCCCTGACCCCGCTCTCGCTTCCGTTCCCCTTTTTCCGCCAACGAGACCGTCATGATGTCCCGACGCCGCGTTCTTTCTCGTCACCTACCCGCCCTGATCGTGTCCGCCGCCGCCGCAGGGTTGTCCTCCGCCCAGCCCGTCGAGGCCGACAACCGTGATGGCTTCGAGCTGCGGACCCGCCGCGAGATGACCGCCGGGTCCAGTTCCGGGGGCGGTTCCGGGGGCGTGGTGAGTTCGGAGTTGGTGCAGCGATTCGAGCCGCGGACCGGGCCCGACGGCGAGGCCGGCCTCGCGGTGACCCCGCTGCGGGCGGCCGTCGGTGTGGGCGGCGCGGGCGTGCGGACGCTGACCTTCCCCGACACGCCGCCGCGGGCGCTGCCGCCGGCCGGGGCGCAGCTGCCGGCCGGAGCGACGGTCGAGCCGATCGAAACACCAGCCGATGTCGATCTTGACTCCGGTGACGCAAACGCCACCCTAGAGAATGAAGAAGCCGACGAAGGTTCGGCCGACAACGCGGGCACGGCGGTGCGGGTCACGGCCTCCCCGGCCGCGTTCGGGGCTGTCGGAGCCACCGGCGAGCCGGTGCAGATCGATGTCTTCGCGCCGCCTGCCACGCCCGGCAGCGCGGGAGCCGAAATAGGCGGCGGAAACGACACGGCCGCGGTCACAACTTTCCGCAGCGCACCGATGCGGTTCACAACCGCCGACGGCGACACCGTGGTGATGCGGGTCGAAGGCTTCACGGCCACCGATACCGCCCGCGGCCGGCCGGCGGCCTCGGGCACCCGCGCGGTGGGCCAGGCCGTCACCGCCGCGGGGGAGCTCGTGCCGTTCGCGTTCCAGCAGAGCGTGTCGAACCCCTCGGCCCCGGGGCTCGCGGACCCGTCGGTAGCAGCCCTGCGGGCCGGCTTCGCCCAGCCGCTGACCGGCGTGGCCGCCGCGGGGGCGGGGGCGGACGCGCCGCCGGCGTGGCTGAGCCAGGCCGCCGCGGTCGCCGACGGCGTGTCCGCCGCGGCCCGTGCCGTGGGGGCGGGCGTGGCTTCAACCCCGAACAACGACACCGGCAACCCGGGGCCGGCCGCCGCGTCCGAAGCCGCGGCCCTGGCCAACGCCCGCGCTGCTGCCGCGCTCGCCGACGCCGCAACCGTGGCCGCCGTCGGGGCCGACCCGGGCGGCGTCCCGCCGGCCGGACCCGCGGGCGACACCCCGGGTGACCCGTTCACGGTGTTGACGGCTGCCGCCGCCGCGGCCTTCGCCCCCGACGCCACCGGCCCGGACACCCCCGGCGGGGTCAACCCCCCGGCCGGCCCCGAGGTGTCGCCCGTTGGCGTGGCCGGCGTCGGCCCGCGTCCGGCGCCCGCCGGATCGGCCCGGTTCAACGACCCGATCGCCCGCGCTCTGGGCAGCGGCCCCGCCGCCGGGGGCGACCCCGCCGCCGTTACCGCCCTCGGACAAGCCGTCGCCTTCTTCGGCCGCGCCACCGGCGAGCGGCTGCCCACCCTCTCCAGCCAGGTCGTGATCAACGACGCCGGCTCCCGCGCCGCCGTCGCCAACGCCACCCAGACCCAACTCGCCGCCGGCGGCTCGCTGGTCTCGGCCCCGCTCGTCGCCCCGCCCGGCCAGCTGGTCAGCGGCGGGCTCGTCCCCGTCACCATCCCCCAGGGCAACTTCACCTTCTCGATCTACGACAGCGGCGGCATCGACAACGAAGACGTCCTGAGCCTCTTCGCCAGCGACGTCAACGGCCCGGCTGTCGTCACCGCCGCCGGCCCCGACCCGGTCAACGGCGGGGTCAACGGCGTCGAGGTCACCCTCTTCTTCCTCACCGACGGCCAGGGCACCACCTTCAACGAAGTGTCCAACCCCTCGGTCCCCAACAACCAGTTCACCACCACCCTCCAGCCCGGGCCGGCCCGCGTCGGCTTCTCCGCCATCTCGTCGACGTTCGGGCCCAACACCGCCGCCATCGAGATCACCAGCCCCGTGACCTCCGGCCCGACGTCGCAGTCGTTCAGCCTGCCGCAGTTCCCGCCGGCCGGCGGCATCGGCGCCGTCCTCGACATCACCGTCGCCCCCTGACCCCCGGAAGTTTCCCACTCCGCGTCGGCCGGCCGCCTCGCCGTGCGACTCACCCCTTCGATCATCCCCGACACCCGCCATGAACCCGATCACCCGCCGCCTCGCCCTCGCCTGCCTCTGCCTGCTGCCCCCCGCGGCCGCGTCGGCGCAGGTCGACCTGAACATCAACAACCAAGCCTTCGAGCAGCGTGGCACCTCCGACCCGACCGCCGACCCTCGCCGCGCCCTCGAAGAACGGTTCCTCACCGGCGACACCGACCTGCTGCTGCTGCAGGAGCGGCGGTTCTTCGAGGCCCGCAGCCGGACCGACCTGACCTTCACCAGCAACGCCCGGCTCAGCGACGACAACCGCGTCGAGGACCTCTACGTCCGCCAGGAGGCCGCGCTGCGGGCCAGCACCCGGATCGACCGGACCTGGGACGTCTACGTCGAGGCCGGCGCGGTCTTCACCCGGTTCTTCGACGAGAACGACCTGAACACCAACGTGCCGTTCGCCCGGCTCGGCGCGTCGCGACTGGCCTTCGACGGCGTGGTCGGCGGCAGCGTGACGGGCAACCTGATCTACGACGACGAGTTCGACCGGCAGCTGATCGACCAGCTCGTGCTCACGGGGTTCTACCTCCGGCCCGTGCCGCTGCCCGACAACTGGCTCGCCGTGCCCC
>JBCCOP010000158.1:0-5122 GCA_039025315.1 Planctomycetota bacterium
ATCTGCCCCGACGTCGTGTAGTTGTCCCGCGTCAGGTCCTGGTCGAGCAGCCGCTCGTAGGTGCCCAGGTCCATGTCGGTCTCGAGCCCGTCGTCGAGGACGAACACCTCGCCGTGGCGGTAGGGGTTCAGCGTCCCCGAGTCGAGGTTGAGGTACCCCTCCATCTTGATCGGCGCGACGGCGAGGCCCTTGTCCTTGAGCAGCTTCGCCAGCGACGACGAGAAGATCCCCTTGCCCAGCCCCGACAGGACCGTGCCGAAGACCACGACATACTTGTGTCGCCCGGGGCGGTAGCCCTCGGGGATGGGGTTAAAAAACTCGGAGTCCTGCGTCTTGTGGCCGGCTTCGGCGAGGAGGTCGGGCGTGGGAGGCATAACTAACCGTACCAAGGCCCCCGGGGCGGGGCAACAGGGCCGATTCCGGCGTGTGCGGTGGCCCGACGCCCCGGAGCGGCGCGCCTTCCGGGGGCGGTTGACCCTTGAGACCGCGTTGCAATAATGACGTGCCACGAAACCATTCATCCCTTACCCGGTAACCCGCCATGACCCTCGCCCCCCGCCTGTTCGTCGCCGCCCTGCTCGCCGCCGGTTGCCTGCTGATCGGCCCGGCCCCCGCCGCGGCCGACGAGGTCAACGTCTACACCTCCCGGCACTACGACACCGACGACCAGCTCTACGACCTGTTCACCGAGCAGACCGGCATCGCGGTCAACATCATCGAGGGCAACACCGACGAGCTGCTCACCCGGCTGCAGCGGGAGGGCGACCTGAGCCCGGGCGATATCTTCATCGCCGTCGACGCGGGCCGGCTGCACAAGGCGGTCGAGCGCGGGCTGCTCGCCCCGGTCTCGTCGTCCGCCCTCGAGTCGGCGATCCCGGCGAACCTGCGGCACCCCGACGGGCTGTGGTTCGGCTACAGCCTGCGGGCCCGGGTGATCTTCCTGTCCAAGGACGTGCCGGCCGACTACGTCACGACCTACGCCGAGTTGGCCGAGCCGAAGCTCGACGGGGCGCTGCTGATCCGCTCGTCGAGCAACATCTACAACCAGAGCCTCGCGGCGTCGCAGCTGGCGCACAGCGGGGAAGACGCGCTGCTCGCGTGGTCCGAGGGCGTGGTGAGCAACATGGCCCGCACGCCCCAGGGCGGCGACACCGACCAGATCCGGGCGCTCGCGGCCGGCGAGGGCGACGTCGCCGTGGCGAACCACTACTACTTCGCCCGGCTGCTGGCCAGCGACAAGCCGGCGGACAACGAGGCCGCTGCCAAAGTCCAGCTCGTCTTCCCCGACCAGGACGGCCGGGGCACGCACGTCAACGTCTCCGGGGCCGGCCTGCTCCGCAGCGCCCCGAACCGCGAGAACGCGGTCAAGCTGCTCGAGTTCCTCGCCACACCCGAAGCACAGCAGCTCTGGGCCGTCGCCAACTTCGAGTACCCCACCGTGCCCGGCGTCGAGCCCCCGGAAGTCATGAAGCCCTACGGCGAGTTCAAACAGGACACGATCAACGCCGCCGAGCTGGGCGACAACAACCGCGAGGCCGTCCGCGTCATGGACCGCGCGGGTTGGCGGTAAGCCATCGGCGTGGTGCCGCCTCGGGAGGGCGAGGCTCCCGCCGAGCCGGCGACGTTTCAGGGACACGCGGCTCGGCGGGAGCCTCGCCCTCCCGGACAGCAGTGCCATTGTCAGCCCGGACTTGCACCAACACTTCCGGGGGCCGAATCTGTAACCCTTGAACCGTTGGTCCCTGCTGAGCCTGGCCGTCTGCGGCGTGGTCGCCCTGCCCACGCTCGGCGTGCTGGGCAGCGTGTTCATGCCCGGCGGCGAGGAGTGGCGACACCTCGTCGAGACCCGCCTCGGCACGTACACCCGCAACAGCCTGTGGCTGGTCCTGATCGTCTGCACCGCCGCGGCGGTCATCGGCACGGCCGCGGCGTGGGTCGTCACCGCCTTCGACTTCCCGGGCCGGCGGCTGCTCTACTGGGCCCTGCTGCTGCCGCTGGCGGTGCCGGCGTACCTCTCGGCCTACGCCCTGACCGACCTCTTCCAGTTCAGCGGGCCGGTGCAGACCGCGTTGCGGGAGACGTTCGGCTGGTCGCGCCGCGACTACTGGTTTCCCGAGGTCCGCTCGCTCGGCGGGGCGGCGGCGATCCTGACGTTCTCGCTGTACCCCTACGTCTACCTCGCGGCCCGCACCGCGTTCGTCGAGCAGTCGAGCGGGGCGCTCGAGGTCGCGCGGACGCTGGGCCGCGGGCCGTGGCGGGGGTTCTTCACGCTGGCGTTGCCGCTGGCCCGGCCGTCGATCGCGGCGGGGACGCTGCTGGTGGCGATGGAGACGCTGGCCGACTTTGGCGCGGTCGACTACTGCGCCGTCGACACCTTCGCGTTGGGCGTGTACCGCACGTGGCGCAGCCTCGAGTCGCCCGTGACCGCGGCGCAGCTCTCGGCGGTGCTGCTGTCGGTCGTGGCGCTGCTCGTGTTCGCCGAGCTGCTCGCCCGGCGGCGGGCCCGGTTCTTCCAGCTCACGACGCGGCGGCAGCCGGTGCGGCGGCAGCGTTTAGGCGCGTGGGGCAGCGTCGCGGCGCTGCTGGTCTGCGGCCTGCCGGTCGCGCTGGGCTTCGGGCTTCCGGCCGGCGTGTTCGTGCACATGGCCTGGACCACCGGCGACGCCCGGGCGTGGGAAGTGGTCCGCGACTTCACCGGCAACTCCGTCGGCCTCGCCGCGGCCGCCAGCGCGCTCGCGGCGACGCTCGCCCTGGTCGTCGTCTACGGCCGACGGCTGGGCGGCGGCGTGGTCAACGCCGTCGCGGGACGCGTCGCCGGGCTGGGGTACGCCCTGCCGGGCACCGTGATCGCCATCGGCCTGTTGATCCCGCTGACCTGGGTCGACCACCGGCTCAACGCCGCGGCCGACGCCGCCTTCGGCTGGCGCCCCGGGCTGATCCTCACCGGCGGCGTCGCCGCCGTCGTGCTCGGCTACCAGTGCCGGTTCCTCGGCGTCGCGTTAGCGATGCTCGACGCCAGCCTCGGCCGGGTCCGACCCACCCTCGACGACGCCGCCCGCACCCTCGGCGCCACCCGCCTCCGCATGGTGCTACGCGTCCACCTGCCGCTACTTCGGTCCAGCGTCGCCGCGGCGGTGCTGCTGGTGTTCGTCGACGTGGTCAAGGAGCTGCCGGTGACGCTGATGCTCCGGCCGTTCAACTTCGAAACCCTCGCGGTGCGGGTCTACCAACTCGCCAGCGACGAGCGGCTCGAAGAGTCGGCCTTCGGGGCGCTGGTGATCATCGGCGTCGGGCTGCTGCCGGTGGTGATCCTGTCGCGGCTCATCGACCGCCACGGGCGAGGCAGAACGTCATGACCCCCGGAACCGACTCAAACTCGCCGCTGTTGGAGCTCGAAGGGGTGACGTTCGCCTACGGCCGGGGCCCGCGGGTCGTCGGGGATGTCGACCTCACGTTGCGTCCCGCCGAAGTCCACGCGCTGCTCGGCGACTCGGGCAGCGGCAAGTCCACGCTGCTGCGGCTGATCGCCGGGCTCGAACGGCCCGACGCCGGCCGCATCGTACTGGGCGACGACGTGCTGGACGACGGCCCGCGGCGTAACGTCCCGCCGGAGCGCCGGCCCGTGGGCATGGTGTTCCAGGACTTCGCGCTGTTCCCCCACCTCACCGTCCGCCGCAACGTCGCCTTCGGCATGGGCCGCCGGCCCGACGCCCGGGCCGAGGCCGACCGGCTGCTCGGCCGCGTCGGCATGACGGGCTTCGGCGACGCGATGCCCCACACCCTCAGCGGCGGGCAGCAGCAACGCGTCGCCGTCGCCCGAGCCATGGGGCAGGAACCGCGGGTCATGCTGCTCGACGAGCCGTTCTCCGGGCTCGACGCGACGCTGCGCGACCGCGTCCGCGCCGAGACGCTGGCCGTGCTGCGCGACGCCGGGGTCGCCGTGCTGATGGTCACCCACGACCCCCGCGAGGCGGTGCAGTCCGCTGACACGATGAGCATCATGCGCGGCGGGCGCATCACCCGCCGCGGGACGCCGGGCGAGCTCTGCCGTAAGCGACGGGTCGAGACCGCCGGGCCCAACGGCGAGGTCGGCTTCGACTGTATCGAACTCATCGACGGTTAGCCGCGTGCCAGCGCCGCACAAACGCGGCGTACTGCTCGGGCGTGTCGATGCCGGGGTGCGGGGCGTCGGCGTGGACCACGGCGATGGCGTAGCCGTGCTCCAGCACCCGCAGCTGCTCCAGCTGCTCGGCCTGTTCGAGGGGCGTCGGCTCCAGCGTCGGGTACTTGGCCAGGAACTCGCGGCGGTAGGCGTAGAGCCCCGGGTGCTTGTACATCGTCACCTTCGGCCGGGTGCCAAGCAGCTCCGCGTCGCGGTCGTACGGGATCGGCCGGCGCGAAAAGTACATCGCCCGGCCGCGGCGGTCGAGTACCAGCTTCACCACGTTCGGGTTGCTCGGGTCCTCGTCCGAGTCAAACGGCGAGGCGAGCGTCGCCATGTCGCAGGTCTCGTCCCGGCTTAAACCCTCGACCAACGCGTCGATCGTTTCCGGGGGCACCTCCGGCTCGTCGCCCTGCACGTTGACGACCAAGCTAAAAGGGGTCTGACCCCTTTTTTCTAGTAAGGCGACGGCCTCGGCGATGCGCGACGTGCCGTTGGGATGATCGGCCGCGGTCATCACCGCCTCGCCGCCGAAGCCGAGCACGGCGTCGTGGATGCGCGCGTCGTCGGTCGCCACCACGACGCGGTCGATCGTGGCGCAGCGGTTGACCTGCTCGACGACGTGTTGGATCAGCGGCTTGCCGGTCTCGGCCGCGAGCGGCTTGCCGGGGAACCGCGACGAGGCGTAGCGGGCGGGGATGACGGCGAGGGCAGACGGCAAAGGTGAAGCCAAAGCGAAAGATCGGTCAGCCGCGCAGCTCTTCGAGCAGCGCCGCCGACTTCTTCTTCTGGTTCATGATGTCCTTGTAGTTGATGTCGGCCTGCAGCAGCTCCGACGCCAACGCGCCGGCCTCCTCGGCCTGCTCGGTCTTCTTGTTCTTCTCGGCCGAGGCGAGCAGGGTGGTCATCTTGTGGTAGCGCAGCTCCTTGCCCAGCGTGTCGTCGGGGATGGGGTGGCCC
>JBCCOP010000159.1:0-4938 GCA_039025315.1 Planctomycetota bacterium
CACCCACTTCACCGACGACGACGGCCGACAAACCTACTTCGGCACCTACACCGCCTACAACGGCTTCCGCATCCTCCCCCAGCTCTTCGAGACCGACGACTTCCACAGCATCGAGATCCACACCCTCAACGGACGCTACGTCCAGAACAAGGGCATGGCCCTGTTCCCCCGCAAGATCGACGGCTTCTACTACATGATCTCCCGCCTCGACGGCGAAAACATGTTCGTCATGAAGTCCGACAACGTCCACTTCTGGAACGAGTGCCAGAAACTCACCGCCCCCATGTACCCCTGGGAGTTCGTCCAGATCGGCAACTGCGGCCCGCCCATCGAGACCGAGCACGGCTGGCTCCTGCTGACCCACGGCGTCGGCCCCGTCCGCCAGTACTGCATCGGCGCCTGCCTCCTAGACCTCGACGACCCGACCAAGGTGATCGGCCACCTCGACCAACCCCTGATCGTCCCCAACGCCGAGGAACGCGACGGCTACGTCCCCAACGTCGTCTACACCTGCGGCGCCCTGGCCCACCGCGGCCACCTCGTCGTCCCCTACGCCATGTCCGACTCGGCCACCACCTTCGCCACCGTCGATCTCAACGAGTTGCTGAACCACCTCACGACCCAATCCCCGACCTGCCCCCTGCCCGACCGCCGCGTCGTGACGCGTTAGGTCGCGTCGATGACCCGAAGCTCGGTACGGATAACGTGGCGGCCGTCGTGCCGGGCCGGCGACACGACGCGGACCCGCGTCACCCCGGGGTTGGGCGACTCGAACGACGGCCGGCCCGCGTCAACGTCTCCGTAGGTGATCGCCACGTCCCCCCCGCCGGGCGTCGCGAGTACCGCCCGGACCCCGCCGCGATCGAGCGTGAGGGTGCGGCCGTCGAGCCGCGCGACCCGGGCGTCGGTGATCCACGTCTGCGTCACCTCTCGGCCGGGGGCGACGCCCGTGAGCGTGTCTTCGAGCCGGCAGCACCGCGGCCCCGGCAGGCTCACCCGGCGGGCGACCCGCTCGGCCTGGCCGGCGTAGACGGGCGTGAGGTCCAGCGTGGCGTGGGGGTGCGGCCGGTCGCCGACCTCGACGAACTCGGCCGCGGCGTCGACGTCCTGCAGAGCGTCGCCGATCGTCAGGGTGTTGTGGTACTGGTTCTGGTACCGCCGCAGCCGCCACCGCCCGCTGCCGGCACCCATGTCCCACAGGCTCGTGCCGCGGCGGACGAGGTGCGGCTCGACCGCCGCGTAGCTCTCGCCGCCGAGGTCGACGGCCCAGCGTTGCCCCGCCAGCTCGGCCACGAAGCCGCCGATGTCCAGGTGCGCGTGCGGTACCGAGGCCCGGCCGGCCTTGACCCCGACGTACGCGCCGTCGTCCTCGAGGATCGCCAGCGGCACGGGGCCGCGGCCGGACCAAGCCCGCGGCCCCGCCGGCGCGGCCTCGGCGTCGCGCCCCGCGGCCGGCCCGGGCCAGACCAGCATCAGCGGCAGCAGCCAGGCCTGCACCGGATTGACCAGACCGCCCAAGTAGCGGCGCAGCCCGGCGGCGGCCTTGGCGTATTCGTGCCGCGCGAGGGCCGGTCGATCGCAGACTCGCGCGAACCACAACAGCGCCGGTTCGATCCGGTTCTCGCCGAAGCTATCGGCGAAGGACCACCACCGCCCCGACGGGGCGTGCAGCCGGTTGCGGACCTCGGCGCTGCGGCGGAAGGCGTCGGTCGCCAGACGCCGGGGGTCGTCGCCGCACGCGGTCTCGAGGGCCGAGAACATCACCGCGTTGTAGGTCGCGCCGTAGCTCCAGTACCCCACGCCCTCGTACGGCAGGCCGCTCGGCTCGTAGGCGCTCAGGCCCCGGCCGATCGCGTGGCGGGTGCGGCGGAGCGTCGCGGCCGAGAGCCGCGGCTCGTCCTCGCGCAACGCCAACGCCGCGAGGGTCGCCCCCGCGCAGCAGACCTGGTTCCAGTTGCTCGCCGCGGACCAGCACCAGTGGTCGTCGGGCATCGCCCGCAGCCCGAGGTCACGCAGGGCCCGCCGCAGGGTGACCCGGTCTCCGGACGGCAGATCGTCGCCGAGCCAGTCGAGCCCCAGCGCAACCGCCGTGCACAGCTCGGCGGTGTCGAGCAGGTGCCGGGGCCCCCAGTCGGGGTACGCCGCGGCGTGGAGCAGCTCCCGCCGGGCGCGGTCGGCGAACCCCGGCTCGCCGGTGAGGCGGTACGCCTGAGCCAGCACCATCGTCCGCATCAGCACGTAGCGGGCGGCGGTGAGCAGCCGATCGGACGCGTCCAGTTCGTACGCCTGGGGCGGCCGAGACAGCAACGCCCGCGCCTCGTCGAGCACCCAGTCTCGGACCGGGGCGAGCCGGGCGTCGCCGAGGACCCGACGGCGGTACGCGGGCCATCCGCCGGCCTCGATCAGCAGACGCGGGGCAGCGCCATCGCCACCGCCGGTCTTTTCTGCAAGGGTGAGACGGGTCATCGGAGTTCCGGGGCGGGTCTCGGGCCGCCGGGATCGTGTACCGAAACCTCACCATCTTATCGGTGGACGCGGACGTCGGCCAAGCCGTACGGGTCAGCGGGACCCGCGCCAACGCCCGGCCATCAGCCCCGCCGCGACGCCCAGCAGAGCGAGCGACCCGGTCCAGGCTCTGTCCGCTGCCGAAAGTGTCGGCGACAGCGGCGACCGGCTCGGCGGTCGAGGTGAGGTATAGACGAAGGTGTCGCCGGCCTCGACGGCCTCGGCCGTGAACGTGATCTGTGCCAGACGGATCGTGGCCCCGGCAGGGATCGACGAGAGATCGAAGCTCATCAACCCACGGAAGTCGGGTGCGGTCCAACCCCCGATGATCATCGGATCGGCGGAGCCGAAGCGGGTATCCGGCAGGTCCGAGCGGACGCCGCCCGAGACGCCGGGAGACCTGCCGCATCTCCGTGTCGGTGCCGTGAGCCGCCCCGAGGGATCGATCGACGCGACCCGGGACAACACCCGCATCGGCCGGATGACCGCGCAACACCTGCCGGAGCGGGGCCACCGCGCGCACCGTGTCTGGCACGACCCCGACGCCGTGTCTCAGCCCGATCGGGTCGGGGGCTCGTGGCGGCGGCGCAAGAGAATCGCCTCGCCCCCACCCCAAAACTTCTCAGATGCCAAAGAGCGGGCACCCCACGCCCCCACCCCCCCGCTTCGCGGCCGCCGCGGCGGGGTGGTGATCGTTCCATCCGTTGAACCGCCAAGGACGCGAAGGACGCCAAGGAAGGCAGAAGCCAAACTTCAAATGCCTTTTGCCTTCCTTAGCGCTCTTGGCGTCCTTGGCGGTTCAACGGATCGGAACGATCCGGGCGTGCGCCCTCGGCCGAGCCGTGGTGTCTGGACCCGCGGGGTTCCCGACAAGGTGGTACCCGTGGCATCGCCGCCGACACGCGGTCACTCGACCCGGCCGTCCGCCGCGGGCGGGCCCGGCCTTGCCTGTACCGGGGTCCCGCCGGCCAACGGGGGCCGACACCAAGGGCCGCCGCGCACGTTTTGTGCGCGAAATCTGCCCCCGTCACCCCTCCACCCACCGCGCAGCTCCCGGCGGCGACACGATTTGAAAAAATTTGCGGGTCACGAGATTTTTGACACAGATCGCCGTTAAACCGTGCGCACCCTACCGACCGTAAGTCTCTCCCAAAATTCCGTATTCCACGCCTCAGTTCCCAGCCCACCCTGATGCGCAAGACCCTCAAAGACCCTTGACAACCTGATTGACCGAACGATGATGAGGTCTCGTGAGCGGACGCTATACGGATTTTTTTCTGTCTAATTACTGTTATGGGGCCAAAATCTCTGCTCGTGATGACCTTGCTGAAACACTGCTCGCCGAGCGATTCAGTGGTGTTGTCCGCATCGTCTACCGGGGATCGGTTGCCCTACAACATGTCGCTGGCCATACGCGAGCTGGTTCGGCATGGAAAGTGCGGGCGGACACGCGGTTTGCCACCGCCTCTGTGACGAAGATGTTCACAGCGGTGTGTATCGCCCGATTGGCCGAACAGGGCCTGTGTCGGCTCGACCAGCCGGCCAGTCGTTACGTCCCCGCAGCAAATTGTTTTGGCGATACCGCGACACTGGATGCGCTTCTGTCTCACCGTGCCGGACTAGGCGATTACATCGACGACGACGCCGTCCTGCCCTTTGCAGCCTTCCCCGTCGAGCAACTCACGTCGGTCGATGCTTTTCTGCCCTATATCTTCAAAGTCGATCGTCACACCCCCGGACGCTTCCGCTACAGTTCTGCGGGCTACGTTCTTCTCGGCGCGGTGATCGAAGCTGTGACGAAGCAGGCTTATCCGCAAGCGGTGCGTTCGTGCGTCATCGAGCCGGCGGGGCTTTGTTCGACGAGCTTCGGCCGCGTCGATGACCCTTCACCCGATTACGCTTGGGGCTATCTGGAGAACGGCGAGCCCAACGCACAACACCTGCCGCCGGTGGGTGGACCAGACGGTGGAATCGTCACGACGGTCGAGGATTTGGAATCGTTCTTTGCCTGGCTTCGGGGCGATACCGCTTGGGGTGACTCCATGAAAAGAACGATGTGGGAAAGGATCAGCGAGACTGGTGTCGGGGAAGGTTATGCCAGAGGGTTTGATGTGATGGACATCGGCGGTCGCCCGTGGGTCGGTCATACAGGAAGCGACCCGGGCGTTTCCACCCGAGTGATGTTCGACCCCGCAAGCGAAAGCAACATCACGGTCCTCTGCAATCGCGGGTCCATCGCCTTTCGAGTGTTCAGACTTGTGCGACGCTGGCTCGACGCCGACGGCTGGCCCCCTAACCACCGGCTGCAGCGGCTGTGTTTGAAGTCAAGCGGTTTGGATTGAGTTTTGGTTTGGTTTTTCGTTGTGTTTTCGGCATGACGTGTATTCCGGGTTCCAGGTTTCTCGATTGCGGATCATGGTGTTGAGCATCGTG
>JBCCOP010000160.1:0-4786 GCA_039025315.1 Planctomycetota bacterium
GGGCACCGGCATCGACGACGGCGACAACCTCGCCGGCTTCCAGCTCCGCCGCATGAAGCTCAAGGGCAAGGGCCACATCGCCGACCCCAAGATCACCTACAACTTCACCCTCGCGTCCAACCGCGACTCGAACAACACCGGGCTCGAAGAGTTTGCCGCGGGCTACACCTTCGACAACGGCGCGAAGGTCAAGGCCGGCCGGTTCAAGACCCCGTTCGCCTTCGACGAGCTGACCTCCTCCAGCCGGCAGCAGGCCGTCGAGCGGTCGCTGGTCAACGAGCAGTTCACCACCGGCTTCTCCGAAGGCATTCTCGTGGAGTTCAAGCCGATCGACGACCTGAAGGTCCGGGCGATGTACAGCGACGGGGCCGGCGCGGGCGAGAGCAGCAACGGCGACTTCAACGAGACGCCCGCCGACTACGCCGTCACCGTCCGCGGCGACTACACCATCGGCGGCAGCAAGGGCTTTGCGAAGGACTACACCTCGTGGTCCGAGGACGAGATGGGCATCAACATCGGTGCCGCCGTCCACCAGGAACGCGTCAAGTCCGGCGTGAACGCCGCGGCCGGTAACCTCGACAGCTTCACCCGCGTCACCGCCGACGTCCTGTTCAACCAGGCCGGCCTCAGCCTCTTCGGCGCGATCTATCTCGAGACCCAGGACGCCGTCGAAGGCGCGCCCGAGTCCGACCCTTTCGGCTTCCTGGTCCAGGCCGGCTACACCATCGACGACACCTGGGAGCCGTTCGCCCGCTACGAGTTCATCGACCCGGACAACGGCGGCGACGAGATCAGCGTCATCACCGTCGGCCTGAACTACTACCTCAAGAAGCACGCGGCCAAGTTCACGATCGACGGCGTCTTCGCCGCCGACCCGCTGACCGGTATCTCGGTCTCCGACGGCCTGGGCCTCCAGGAAGACGCCGCCGACGAAGACGGCCAGTTCGCCATCCGCGGCCAGTTCCAGGTGCTCTTCTGAATCCTGATTTAGGACCTGTTCCCACGGCCTGCTGACTAGCCCGAAAGAACAGCCTTACCGTAGGCCCACGGCGTAACCCGCCGTGGGCTTTTTCTTGTCGCAAGCCCGACCTCGGCGGCACGGGGTCAGGCCGGTTGGAGCAGGCCCAGGCTCCGCGGGATGTCGCCGTACTGTTTGCCGTCGCGGTCGGCGGCGAGGACGCCCTGGAACAGGAACGGCGCGTCGCGGCGGGCGACCATCCGCTGGTCGACGCCCTCGCGCAGCAGCTCGCCGTGGCTGACCGAGTCGGTCCAGTGCCCCGCGGTCTGCGCGACGTTGTCCATCGAGGCGAACCGCCCACGGCCGTCGGGGCCGTGGGCTACGGCACCGTCGGCGAGCTGCCCGCCTTCGACAACAACGCACACGCCGTGTTCAGCACCCGCCGCGGCGGCTCGGCCGTCATCACCCCCAGATGGTCCAGCCGGATCGGGGTCAACCTCTGCGGCGTGATCGGCGAGACCGGCACCGCGTTTCTCTCCGGCACCGCGCCGGGCAACAACGGCAGCTGGTGCAGCCACGAGCTGCACCTCAAGGCCGACGGCGACGCCTACGAGACCGTCGAGATGCTGCACGACAACCTCGATGACACGCCCCACGTCCGCGAGGCCGAGGACTTCGTCAGCGCGATCCTCGACTGATCGGCAAGTGCCCCTCACGCACGAGTCAGCTTGCGGATCAGCTCGGTCTCCGCCGGATCGAACGCCGAGCCGTCGGCCCGCAGCACGTCGTGGAACCACAACGCCGGCTCGGGCGTGGGCCCGGGCTTGTCCCACGAGTCCCAGGGGTAGATCGTGTTCGAGCGTCCCGCGACCAGGCCCCAGTGGATCGCGTCGACGCCCCGCTCGTGCAGCAGCGGCAGCGTCGCCGCGAACGTGCTGCCCGCGTGCCGGGCCATGTACTCGGTGCACATCATCGGCCGGTCGGGCGCGAGCTCGACCAGGCTGTCGATCGCGTGGCGCATCTTCGGCCCGTCGCCGTAGCAGTGGAACGTTACGACGTCGCTGCGTTGCAAAGCCGCTAGGTTCAGGAGGTCGTTCGCCCAGTCTCCGGCCCAGACGCAGACGGTCAGCGGCTGGCGGGGTCCGACCTCCCGCGCCCAGTCGAACACCCAGCCGACCATCGCGAGGGTCGCCCGCGGGGCCAGCGGCCGTTCGTCGTAGGCCCGCAGGCCGCCGTCGGGGTTTCGCCACGCGACCTTGCCGGGGTTGCCCGGCTCGTTGTAGAGGTCCCACGCCAACACCCGCGGGTCGTCGCGGAACCGCCCGACGACGCCCCGCACGTAGCGGCGGATCGCCGCGCGGGCCGCGTCGTCGTGGTAGGCCCGCTCCACACCCCGGTCGGCCGGGCAGCGCAGCCACGTTGAATTGTGCACCCCCGGAATCGGTTCGGGCTGCGGGCCCAGCGCCGCGGCGTCCGACCAGCAGTCGTCGAGCAGCACGAACACCGTCGCGATGCCGTGGTCGTCGGCTAGGGCTAGGTAGCGGTCCATCCGCGCGAACAGCCCGTCGGCGTCCGCGTGGAAGATCAGGTCGTGCAGGTAGACCCGCATCACGTTCATCCCCAGCCCCGCCGCGAGGCCCAGCTCGCGGTCGATCGTCTCGGGGTCGAACGTCTCGGCCTGCCACATCTCCAGCTGGTTCCCGGCCGTCGAGGGCAGGAAGTTTGCCCCCACCCGCCAGCCCGACGCCTCCCGCCACGCCCGGGCCCGTTCGGCCGGCCAGCGTTCCGATGATTCCTGATTCACGAGGCATCCTCCTGATGCTGATAATTCTCACAACACACGGCCCCAGAGGCCGGCCGGGCTGACGTCAGTGCTGCACGCCCGGGCCGCCCAAGTCTTGTTGAGATCGTACGATACGTCAAGATTGCAACCAAAACGGTATCATCCTTGACAAAATATACCATTGTGGTATATTTTGGTATGGCCGCCGCGTCTCAACTCGCCCACCGTCTCGCCAACCGGATCCAACTCGGCGATTACTCCGTCAAGCCCCTGCCCGCGGAGCGGGAGTTGGCCGAGCAGGTCGGTGTCAGCCGGATGACCGCCCGCAAGGCCCTGCTCGACCTCGTGGACCGCGGCCTGATCGAGCGGCGGGAGAACGGCCGGCTGACCGTCGCGGAGAACGCCGACCCCGCCGCCCGGCCGCGGATCGCGCTGCTCAAGCCGGCGACGGCCGGCACTTCACTCATGCAGCGGACCTTGCTAAGGCTCTCGGCCCGGACCGACACGCGGGTCCGCATCATCGAGTTCGCCCACTGGGACGACCCCGTGATCGCCGACGCGATCACCGCCTTCGACGGGCTGTTCGTGCTGCCCCCGGCCGAGCCGCTGCCCGATCCCCTGCTCGACCGGCTCCGCGACGCCGCGGCGGGCGTGGTCGTGCTCAACCGTGACACCTCCGACGACGGGTTGCGCTGCGTCGATACCTGCCCGCCGGCGTGCATCGCCACGCTGATGGACCACTTCCGCTCGTTCGGCCACCGCCGTGTGGACTGCCTCAACACCCAGCCCTGCGACGACACCATCACCGCCCGCATCGACGCCTGGCGGCGCTGGGGGGTCGCGCACGACCTGCCGGGGGGGCTCATCAACCGCCCAGTGCGGTCCTACGACAACCCGACGCCCGCGGCGTACCGCTGCATCGACGAGCTACTGGCCAACGGAAAACCGCTGCCCTCCGGCCTGCTGTGCACCACCACGCCGGCGGCCGTCGCCGTGATGCGCCGCCTCTCCGAAGCGGGCCTCGAGGTCGGCCGCGACATCTCGGTCGCCGCGATCGACGACGAGGGGCTCAACCAGTTCTTGCGTCCCTCGCTGACCTGCCTCGTCCCGCCCGATCCGACGCCCTACGTCCGCCGCTGCCTGGACTGGATGCTCGACGGCGGCCGGCCCGCGGACTGGGACGGCCCGCTGCTGCTCCGCCCCGAATCCATCGAACTCTTCGCCGGCGAATCCGTGGGTTTGTCCGTTTCTTCTCACCCCCGGCCCTGACGCCGGCACTCACCTTTTGGAGGTTGACCTCATGATGTTTCGTACCGCTCTGACCTGCCTGACGTTCTCGCTCGTCGTCCCCGCCGCATCCGCGTCGTTCATCGACGAGTTCGACGACACATCCAACCTCAACGTCCGCGGCGGCGACGTCACGGTCTCCGCCACCGCGGACCGGCTTGTGGTCACGCGTGACACCACCGGCTTCACCAACATCGATTACTACGAAGACGCCGAGTCGATCGGGGCGGTCGGCTTTAATTCGGCGAGTAACACCTTCGGTCTGGCGACCGAAAATATCTTCAAAGTCAACGATATTCAACCGATCGACCCGGACAGTCAGGGAGACGTCTCGCTCGCTTTCCGCGCCTTCTTTTACGGAGCGACCGACAACTTTCTTGCCGAAGTCCTGCTCCAGGGCGACACGTTCTTTGCCGCCGGCTCGGACGTCGAGTTCGACCTGAACAGCTTCGCGCCGGTCGATGCGACCTCGTACAACATCCTCCTCTCGGTCGTGAACAACATCAGCGGTGCCGACGCCGGCGACGGGTACAGCTTCGAATCGTTTGAAGCCGTCCCCGAGCCCGGCAGCGCCGCGTTGATCTTCGCCGGCCTCGCCCTCGTCGCCGCGCGGCGACGCGGCCGGGCCTGATCTTCTCCCGCCCCCTCCGGCGGCGCGGCCCCCACGCCCCGCCCCCGATTCGCGTACGCCCCGCACCCCGCCCCACACGAAAGGCAGACAAAAGCCCGCATCACCACCAAACCCCCCCCCCCCCCCC
>JBCCOP010000161.1:0-4717 GCA_039025315.1 Planctomycetota bacterium
GACCTGGGTGGCGACGCGCTCGACGCGGACCTTGTAGAGCTTCTCGACGGCGGCCTTGATCTGCGGCTTCTGGGCCCGCATGTCCACCTCGAAGGCGTAGCGGTTGCGGTCGTTGGACTCCCAGGTGCTCTTCTCGGTGATCAGCGGCTTCTTCAGGATGTCGGTGGCTTCGAGGTACGGCATGGGTTACGCGGCCTCCCCGCCGGGGGTGTCGGATTGCGCGACCACGCCGTCGCGGCCGCCGGCCTTCTGGGCCTTCGCCCGCTCGGCGACGCGGTTGACGTAGGCCTCGAACGCGTCTTTGTGCGCGACGAGGTAGCGGTGGTTGAGCAGGTCGAAGGCGTTGAGCCGGTCGATCTGCGTCGTGCTGACGGATTCGAGGTTGGCGGCCGACTTGGCCTCGGGCGAGGCGGCGTCGGCGAGGGCGACCAGGCAGGAGCGGTCGACTTTGAGGGCGGAAAGGAGCGAGGCGAACTGTTTGGTGCTGGGCTTGTCGAAGGCGTGGCCGGCGTCGATGAGCTTGATCTCACTGTCGACGGCCTTGGCGAGGACCGCGTTGCGGTTGGCCAGGCGACGCATCTTGGTCGGCATGCCCTGCCGCCAGGAGTGGGAAACCTTGGCCTTGGCGTGGCCGCCGCCGCGGAGGATGTTGGCCTTCTTGTCGCCGCGGCGGGCGTTGCCGGTGCCCTTCTGCTTGTAGAGCTTGCGGGTCGAGCCGCGGACCATGCCGCGGGACTTGGTCGTGGCGTTCACCGACCGGCGGTTGGCGTGGTAGCGGACGAACGCCTGCTTGAGCAGGGCCGGTCGCACCTCGCCGCCGAGCAGCTGCTCGTCGATCTGGTACGTGCCGACTTGTTCGCCGGTCGGTTTGTAGACGGGGATGTCGATCATGACGTTGACCTACGGGCTGCGGCACGCAGCGGCGTTTGGGGCGCCCCCGCTCGGGGGAGGAGAAAACTCACGTTCGCGTCGTGAGAACTTCCGGGGGGACTCGGTGAGACCCGGTTGTTGTGACGGGGAAGTATCCCGAAGAGGACTTACCCCGCCGCCGCGGCGAGCTTGGCTTTACCTTTGTAAAGCCGCTTGGCCTCCCTGATGAAGATTAAGCCCTGCTTGGGTCCGGGCACCGGGCCCTTGATCAGCAGGAGGTTTTTGCCTTTATCGATGCCGATCACTTTAAGCGAGCGGACGGTGACACGCTCGGCCCCCATGTGGCCGGCCATGCGGATGCCTTTTTTCGGCTTGCCGGTGCCGAGGTTCGACGACCGGCCGCCGATCGAGCCGGGGGAGCGGTGCTTCCGCTCGACGCCGTGGCTGGCTTCCTGGCCGGCGAAGCCGTGACGTTTCATGCCGCCCTGGAAGCCCTTGCCCTTGCTCGTCGCGGTGACGTCGACGAAGACGACGCCCTCGAACGAATCGACGCCGACCTCCTGGCCGGCCTCGTAGCTTTCGAGCTCGTCGGCCGCGACGCGGACCTCGCGGTGGAACCGCTTGGGACCGAGCCCGGCCTTGGCGTCGTGGCCGATGACCGGGAACGTCGAGTTGCGAGGCTTGACGTCGCCGTAGGCGAGCTGGACGGCGTCGTAGCCGTCGGTCTCGGCCGACTTGAGCTGGCTGACGTGGCAGGGCCCAGCTTCGATGACGGTGACCGGCACGTTGGTGCCTTCGTCGTCGAAGAGGCGTGTCATCCCGATTTTTCGGCCGAGGATCGCTTTCGGCATGGTTTCGATCTCCGGGGGTCACGTCGCCGGCGGCGGGCCGGGGGTCGCGGGGTCGTGCCGTGTGGCAGAGGACCGTGCCCCTGTTTGATGCGGGCTAAGCCGCAAGCGGCTTGTTTTAAGCCTTGATTTTCACGAAGACGCCGGCGGGGACGACGAGGCGGTTGAGGGCCTCGACGGTGCGGGCGTTGGGTTCCTTGATGTCGATGATCCGCTTGTGGGTGCGGATCTCAAACTGTTCACGCGACTTCTTGTCGATGTGCGGCGAGCGGAGGACGGTGTAGCGCTCGATCCGCGTGGGCAGCGGCACGGGGCCGGCGACGCGGGCGTTGGTCCGCTTGGCGTGGTCGACGATCTCCTTGGCCGAGGCGTCGAGGGCCTGGTGGTCGTAGGCCTCCATCCGGATTCTGATCTTGCCTGCGTTCATGAGTGGCTATAGGGATCGGGGTCTGGGCTTGGGCCGTATGACCCGAAGTCGAGCCGCGTAGTGTAGTGGCTACCGACGGCCTGTCAAACCGGAAAAACCAAGCGATTCCGGGGGTCAGGTCGCGGGGCGGCAGACCTCGTCGAGGACGCTCTCGGCGACAAAGATCGGGACCTCGGTGGCCACGCCCAGGGCGATCGCGTCCGACGGCCGGCTGTCGATCTGCCGCAGGTCGGCCGGGTCGCTCTGCGATTGCAGATGCAGGCGGGCGAAGAACGTGTGATCCGACAGGTCGTTGACCACGACCTCTTGCAGCCGGAAGCCCAGCCGGTCGATCACGTCGGCCAGCAGCTCGTGGGTCTGCGGCCGGGGCGGGATTTGGCCCATGAGCCGGCGTTCGATGGCGGCGGCCTCGTTGAACCCGATGATGATGGGGAACTTGCGCGGCTCGCCGGGCTCGATCGGATCGACCTCGCGCAGCTCCAGGACGTGGGTGTCCTCGGTCTCGCTGATCAGGATACGGGACAGTTCCATCTGCACCGGCATGGCGGTGTCCTTCGGCTGCTATACGTCGATTCCCGGCCCGATCGCGGGCAGGCGGGCCACCGCATGATAACTGCCGTCGCGGTAATCCGAGCCGGTTCCTTGCGGCAGCAGCAGGCCGGATTTCATCACCGCCCCGCCGCTCCGCTCGGCGAGCCAGCGGACCTGATCGCCGTTCTCCCGCTCTTCGATTGAGCAAGTGCAGTAAAGCACGATCCCGCCCGTCGCGGCGTGGGCCAGCGCCCGCTCGATGATCTGCCGCTGCAGGGCGACGAGGGACGCGAGGCTGGCGTCGGTGGCCCGGTACCGCGCCCCGGGCCGGCGGGCCAGCACGCCGGTGTTGCTGCACGGCACGTCCAGCACGATCAGGTCGAACCGCTGATCGGCAGGGGGCTCGGCGACCGTGAACCGCCCCGCCTCAGACTCAGCGATCAGGTCGGTCCGCCGGGCGTCGTCGGGGTCCCAGGCGGTAATCTCAGCGTCGGAGAACTCGGCCCGCAGCTGCCGCGTCTTCGTGCCCCGTCCGGCACAGAGGTCAAGGATCGACGCGGGTCGTAAGTTCAGCTCACGTAGCGCCGCGACCGACGCCAACGACGCCGGGTCCTGCACCCGCCGCGTCGGGTCGGCGGCGAGCCAGGCGGTCAACGCTTCGTGCGACCCGTCCCAGAGCCGCGGCGTCTCGTCTTCGATCACGAATGTCGGCGGGCTCTGCAGGGTGTGCAGAGCGATGCGTGTCGCTTCCTCCCGGCCGAACGCCTTGAACCACCGCTGCAGCAGCGGCATCGGCACGCTCGCGGCGACCGCGAGGTGGGCAAGCAGGTTGTCGGGCTTCGGCAGCAGCGGACCCGACAGCTTCACCGCCCCGCCGCCGGGCAGCGGGACCCGATCGGCCGCCGGCTCCCACGCTTCTTCGGTCGTGCCGTCCACCGCGTCGGCGATCTTGCGCAAGACCGCGTTGACCAGCCCGGCCGACCGCCCCGCGTCGAGCCGACGCACCAGCTTGACCGACTCGTCGATGACGGCGTAGGCCGGCAGCCGGTCCATGAACACGAGCTGAGCCACCCCCGCGTACAGCACGGCCTTGACTTCCGGGGGCAGCTTCCGGACGGGCTGTTTGAGGAAGCGGCCGGCGAGGTGTTCGAGCGTGAGCCAGCGTTGCAAAACGGTGCGGTGGATCGCCGTGGACAACCGGGCGTCGGCGGACGACAGGCCGGCGAGGTCGGGCTCGGTCAGCGGGATATCGGGAAAGGTCGCCGCGGCGTCGGCGAGCGCCAGGGCCGCGGCGTAGCGGGCGGAGCGGGGCATGGCCGCACCATACCCCGACGCGGGTCAAGCGTTCATGTCGCGTCCGACGGCGTCACGGCCGACGCGGGGTCCAACGCCTTGCGGACTTCTTCCAGGAAGTCGTCGACCTTGAACGGCTTGAACAGCACGGTCGACAGCCCCTCCTGCGACGCGCGGACGATCGAGTGGTGCGGGTCGTAGCCGAAGCCGGTCATCAGGACGACCGGCAGCCCCTCTTGGGCCCGCTGCGCGGCGGCGAAGATCTCGTAGCCGTTGCGGTACGGCATCTTGATGTCGGAGATCACCAGGTCGAACGCGTCCTGGTCGAGCAGGCTGCAGGCCTCGTAGCCGTCCTGCGCGGTGGTGCAGACACAGCCGTAGCGGGCGAGCACGTCCTTGATCGTCTTGCGGATGTTGGGCTCGTCGTCGGCGATGAGGACGCGTTTGCCGTCGAGCCGGGGGTCGGTGTCTTTCTCTTCGAGCTTGTCGCAGCCGATGACCGCAGCGGGCCCGGCCTTGACCTCGCGGATCGACCGGCGGATGTCCTCGACGCGGTCGGCGATGCGGTTGAGTCGGCCGCGCATCGCGTCGTCGCCGATGTACTCCTCGATGAGGTTCTGGGTCTCGCAGACGATGTCGTCGAGCGGGCCGTCGATCTCGTGGACCACGCTGTCGGTGATGCTGGTGCTGGTGGTGAAGCGTTCGACGACGAGCAGGTCGAGGATGTTGAGCGCGAGCGCGACGTAGC
>JBCCOP010000162.1:0-4677 GCA_039025315.1 Planctomycetota bacterium
ACGACGACGGGCTGGCCGACTCCCCCTTCCGCCCCGCCGCCCTGGTCCTGTTCAACCCCGTCTACGACAACGGCCCCGACGGCTACGCCCACGACCGCATCGGCGAACGCTACGTCGACTTCTCCCCCGCCCACAACCTCCACGCCGACCTGCCCCCCACCCTCGTCCTGCTCGGCGACCGCGACGACCTGATCCCCGTCGCCACCGCCGAGACGTTGCGCGACACCATGACCGCCCTCGGCGTCCGCAGCGACCTGATCGTCTACCCCGACCAGCCCCACGGCTTCTTCAACCAAGCCGACACCGGCATGTACCAGGCCACCCTCGCCGCGATGGACGACTTCCTCATGTCTCTCGGCTGGCTCGGGCCCAAACCTTGAGTTGTAAAACCACGCGATTCACAACTCCAAGTTCTATCGAATCACCTGATTTTGCCTTGTTTTGCGGTGAGCGTTTGTGCATACTGGTCTGCATGCGGACGACTCTCAACGTTGACGACGACAAGCTGGCCGAAGCCATGGAAGCCACGGGGCTTACTGAGAAGACGGCCGTCATCCACGCCGGGCTCGATGCCCTGATCGCATTAGAAGCCTCACGTCGGCTTGCGGCTCTGGGCGGCACCATGCCCGACCTCAAGCCGATCCCCCGCCGTCGCTCGGCCCCCGCCCCCGATCATTCCGCCGGAGACGCGGCGTGATCCTGGCCGACACGTCGGTTTGGATCGACTACTTCCGTTTCCGCCGCTCGTTCGGTTCCTTCGCCGAGTTGCTCTCTTCCGGCCGGATCGTGATGCACCCATACGTCTTGGGCGAGTTGGCCTGCGGCAACCTCGCAGAGCGGACGCAAACCATTACCGACCTGTCACGCATGCGGCCTGCCTCCGTGGCAACCAACCCTGAAGTGCTGACTTTGATCGAGGCTCACGGCCTGTACGGCCGCGGCCTCGGCTACACCGACGTCCATTTGCTCGCCGCCGCCCGCCTCGGCCCCCACCGCCTGCTCACACGCGACAAACGCCTCGCCGCCGCCGCCGACCAACTCGGCGTAGCGGCGTAGCCCCCCCGGTAACTCAAGACGTCGTGTAGGGCCGACGAATATATTTCTGTGATGCAAATCCATCTCGACTGGCAAAAACCTATTCCGATTCAGCGGGACCGAAGCGGCCAAGCGATTTACAAGGTCGATCTGGACAGCTTGCCCCCGGAGCCCGGCATCTACTTGTTCTTCCGACGTCACGGCGACCGCCGGGAAGTTTTGTACGTCGGCCGCTCAGCAAATATTCGACGGCGAATCAAGGGCCATCTGAACAGCGTCAAGCTGATGCATCATTTGCAGAACGCACGAAGCGGGAAGATTTTTCTTGCGGCGGGGCTTTTCTCGGGACGGTACGGCGAACAAGCCAAACGCAAGCTTGCGTTGGCGGAGAAAGCCTTGATCCGTCACTACATCGCTGAAGGTCACGATCTAGCAAACCAACAAGGGGTCAAGCTTCGTTTTCACCTTCTGGAAAACACCAGTCGGATGCCGAAGTCGTTCTTGCCGACCGAAATCTATATGGAGCGTCGATGAATCTGCTCAAACCTCCATCAGCATCCGGGCCGGGTCTTCGATGGTGTCGCAGATGCGTTTGAGGCAGGTGACGGCTTCGCGGCCGTCGACGAGGCGGTGGTCGTAGGTCAACGCCAGGTACATCATCGGTCGGATTTCGATGCGCTCGTTGGGGGTGCCGGGGTCGACGGCGATGGGGCGGCGGACGATGCCGTGCATGCCCAGGACGCCGGACTGGGGGGGGTTGACGATGGGGGTGGAGAGGAGGGAGCCGTAGATGCCGCCGTTGGTGATGGTGAAGGTGCCGCCCGTGAGGTCGGACAGCGCGAGCTTGTTGGCTTTGGCTTTGCCGGCGTAGTCGGCGATGGCCTTTTCGATCTCGGCGAAGCTGAGGCGTTCGGCGTTGCGGAGGACGGGGACGACGAGGCCCTTGCCGCCGCCGATGGCGATGCCGACGTCGTAGTAGTGGCGGTAGACGATGTCGTCGCCGCGGACCTCGGCGTTGACGCCGGGGTTCTGTTTGAGGGCGTCGATGGAGGCCTTGACGAAGAAGGACATGAAGCCGAGCTTCACGTCGTGGGTCTTGAGGAATTGGTCTTTGTACTGGCTGCGGAGGGCCATGACGTTCGTCATGTCGACCTCGTTGAAGGTCGTGAGCAGGGCGGCGGTCTGCTGGGCCTCGACGAGATTGGCGGCGATGCGGCGGCGGAGGGAGGTCATGGGGACGACCTCTTCGACGCGACCCCCGGAAGTTTCGGCTGGGTTGTCGGGAGGTGGTGCGGCGGGAGCGGGGGTGGTGTTTGTGCTGGGGGTACCAGACGCTTCGCCGCTTCGCGGCTTAGCGTCGGCTTGGGGTTTGGGTTTGGGGGTGCCGCCGTTTTTGAGGAAGTTCTGGACGTCTTCTTTGAGCAGGCGGTTGCCGCGGCCGGTGGCGGGGACGTCGTCGGGGGTGAGGTTGTTCTCGGCGAGCAGGCGTTGGGCGGCGGGCATGACGATCACGGCGTCGCCGGCTTCGCTGGGGGCAGGGACCTCGGCGAGGGTCTGGTCGTGGTCGTCGGCGGTCTCGGGGCCGGATTTGGAGGGCGTGGGGGCGGCACTGCCGTTGGTGTCGGCGGCTGCGCTTCCCCCTTCTTCGAACGTTCCGATGGCGTCGCCGACGTTGGCGGCGGTGCCCTGGGGGTGGGTGATCTGGGTGATCACGCCGTCGGCGGGGGCGGGGAGCTCGAGGGTGACCTTGTCGGTCTCGATCTCGACGAGCGGCTCGTCTTTGGCGACGGCGTCGCCCTCGGACTTGAGCCACTGGCCGATCTCGACCTCGGTGATGGATTCGCCGACTTCGGGGACGATGAGTTGGACGGGCATGGGTAGGGGATGGGGTTTGGGGTCGGGGGGAAGAGAAATTAAAGAATAACCCGCCGGGCTTGGGGCCGGCGGGTTTTCGTTTCGGAGGGTTAGTCGATCTGCATCGCTTCGTCGAGGATGGCTTGTTGTTCGAGCTGGTGGGCGGCCTTGCTGCCGGTGGCGGGGCTGGCGCTGGGGGGGCGGGTGATGCGTTTCATCTGGTAGCGGTGCAGCAGTTCGTAGCCGTAGCCGCCCTTGAGGAACTGCCAGGCACCCATGTTGCGGGGTTCCTCCTGAACCCAGGTGACGGTGGTGTCGTCGCCGTAGGGCTCGAGGGCGGCGGCGAGCTCGTCGACGGGGAAGGGATAGAGCTGTTCGAGGCGGAGGACGGCGACGTCGTCGCGGTTGAGTTTGTCGCGGTGTTCGATCAGGTCGTAGTAGATCTTGCCGGAGCAGAGCAGGAGTTTTTTGCACTTCTCGGGGCCGACGTCGGGGTCGGTCAGCACGCGGCGGAAGCGGTTGACTTCGGGGGGACCAGACGCTTCGCCGCTTTGCGGCTCAGCGTCGGCGTGGTTTGATGTTCCGGGGGCGAGGTCGTCCCAGGTGCTGACGCAGCGGGGGTGGCGGAGGAGGCTCTTGGGGGTCATGACGATCAGCGGCTTGCGCCACTTGCGGACGACCTGGCGGCGGAGCAGGTGGAACATCTGGGCGGGGGTCGAGGGGTTGGCGACCTGGATGTTGTCTTCGGCGCACTGGTTGAGGAAGCGCTCGAGGCGGGCGGAGGAGTGCTCGGGGCCCTGGCCCTCGAAGCCGTGGGGCAGGAGCATGACGATGCCCGAGAGGCGGTTCCACTTGTCCTCGGCGGAGGAGATGAACTGGTCGATGATGACCTGGGCGCAGTTGACGAAGTCGCCGAACTGGGCCTCCCAGATGACTAGCCCGTCGGGGTAGTCGAGGGAGTAGCCATAGTCGAAGCCCAGGACGCCGGCTTCCGACAAGGGCGAGTTGACGATCTCGACGTCGGCCTGATCGTCGGCGAGGTGGGCCAGCGGCATGTGCTCGGTGCCGTCCTGGTGGTCGTGCAGGACGCTGTGGCGATGGCTGAAGGTGCCGCGCTGCGCGTCCTGCCCGGTAAGGCGGACGCGGGCTTTTTCCTGGGTGGCGAGGCTGGCGAAGGCGAGGGCCTCGCCGGCGGTCCAGTCGAGGGGGCGTTTGCCGGCGATTTTTTCGCGGCGCATGCGCATCATGCGCTTGAGCTTGGGGTGGAGGTGGAAGCCGTCGGGCGTCTCGGCGAGTTGGCCGAGCAGGCCCTTGAGGGTGTCGACGTCGACGCCGGTGTCGGGGTCGTCGGCGTGTTTTTCTCGGCCGCCGACGTAGCCTTCCCATAGGCCCTTGTAACCGACGTCCTCGGCGGCGAGCGGTTCCTCGGCACGGGCAGCGGAGAGTTCTTTTTCCAGGAGGGTGGTGCGGCGGGAGGCGATGCGTTTGGCGTCGTCGTCGCTGACGCCGCCGAGGGTCTTGAGGCGTTCGAGGTACGACGTGCGGACGGTCTGCCGGCGGTCGATATCGCGGTACATCTGCGGCTGGGTGTAGCTGGGCTCGTCGCCCTCGTTGTGGCCGCGGCGGCGGTAGCAGTACATGTCGATCACGACGTCGCGGTTGAACTCGTAGCGGAACTCCATGGCGAGCTGGACGACCTGGGCGACGGCCTCGGGGTCTTCGCCGTTGACGTGGAAGATCGGGCTCTGGAGCATCTTGGCGACGTCGGTGGCGTAGCGGGCGCTGCGG
>JBCCOP010000163.1:0-4653 GCA_039025315.1 Planctomycetota bacterium
ATGAAGCGGACGCCGCCGTGGTCGCGGTAGTTGTTGACCCAGCCCGAGAGGGTGACGGATTGGCCGACGTCGGACTCGCGGAGTTGGCCACAGGTGTGGGTTCGGTAGCTCATGGGGGGCGGATGATACCTAAACTCTGGCTATGTTTAACGGACTTGTGCAGGCGGTTGGGCGGGTCCTCGCCACGGAAAAACGCGACGCGGGCCTGCGGTTGAAGATCGACCGCGGCGGGCTGACGGGGCCGATCGCAACCGGCGATTCGGTGTGTATCTCGGGCGTCTGCCTCACCGTGGTCGAGGTTGATGCCGACACGCTGGCCTTCGAAGCCGTGGCCGAGACGCTGGACCGCAGCACGCTCGGGACGCTCGGCGTCGGCGACCGCGTCAACCTCGAGACGGCGTTGACCGCGAGCCAGCCGCTGGGCGGGCACTTCGTGCAGGGGCACGTCGACGGCGTCGGCGAGGTGACGGCCGTGAGCGACGACCCGCTGGCGTGGCGGACCACGGTGCGAGCCCCGGAGGCGCTGCGGGATTACCTCGTCCCGAAGGGCTCGGTGACCGTCGACGGCGTGAGCCTGACGATCGCGTCGCTGGGCGGCGACGGGACGTTCGATGTGGCCCTGATCCCCGAGACGCTGGGGCGGACGACGCTCGACGCCGCCCTCGCCGGCCGCCGCGTCAACCTCGAGATGGATGTGCTGACCAAGACGGTCGTGCAGACCGTCCGGCGGATGGGGACGGCGCAAAAAGACAACGACGCGGGCGTCACGATGGACACGCTGCGTGAAGCGGGGTTTGCGTAACGGCCCGCGGTCAGGCGACCGCGCGGGCTTCGACGCGGTCCGCCTCGGCGCGGTTCGCGGCGACGTCCGCCAGGGCGGTGACGCTCGCGCACACCACGGTCAGGTCGTCGCGTTGGTTCAGCGAGCCGGACTGCAGGTCGAGCCGGCCCTGGAGGAAGTCGAGGGCCTCTTCGCCGCTGCCGCGGCGCAGGCCCTCGAACTCGGCGGCGTAGTGCTCGTTCGCCAGCCGGCCGGTCTTGCCGCAGCCGGGGAAGGCGACCTCGAAGCCGTCGGAGTACAGCAGGAAGCGGTCGCCGTCGTCGAGGTCGAAGGTCTGCTCTTCGAAGACCTCTTCGGGGAAGATGCCGAGCATCGCGCCGTCGGGCTCGAGCCATTGGGTCCGCCCGTCGCCGCGCAGCAGCAGCGGCGCGGGGTGCCCGGCCCGGGCGACGGTGAGCCGCTGGGTCCGCGTGTTGATCACGGCGTAGGCTGCGGTGCCGAGGCTCGCCGACCCGGCGTCGAGCTCGATCATCGCGCGGTTGAGCGTCGCCAGCGCCTCGCCCGGCGGCAGCAGGCGGTAGCCCGCGCCGACGCCCGGCGTGATCCGGCGGGTCTGGATCGAGTTCTTGATGAAGATCGACACCAGCGCGGCCGGCACGCCGTGGCCCACGGCGTCGGCGATGAACAGCCCGACGTGGTCCTCGTCCAAGCGGGCCACGTCGTAGATGTCGCCGCTGACGTACCCCGCCGGCCGCCAGAGCACGTCGAAGCCCAGGCCGTCGGCCCCCGGCAAATCCTGCGGCATGAACTGGCGTTGGATCTTGACCGCCATGCGGAGTTCTTCGTCGATCTTGTCGAACTGCCCCGCCATGCCGGTGGACTGCGCCCGCAGCAGCTGGGCCTCGGCCGCGAGCGACCGCAGGGCCGAGGCGTTGCTTAGCAGTGTGGTGAGCACCACGCCCGCGGTCTCGGGCGAAGCGTCGGGCGGCAGGGCGACGACGCCCGTGTCGACCTCCGCCCCGGCGGGCAGGCCGAGGTCGTCGCGGGTCAGCGCGACGCCGACCTGGTGGTCCGACAACGCCTCGGTCAGTTCGGCTTCGAGGTCGTCTGCCTCTGGCCCGCGGAGCGTTAACCACGCCGCCGCCGGCTTGCTTTCGGCCAGCTGCGCGACGACCGCGTCGGCGGGCACGCACTCAAAGACCGGGCACGTCGAAGCGGGACGGTCGGCGAAGGCCGCCTCGGCCCGAGTCACGGCTGCTTCCGGAGTGTCGGCCACTTCCGGGGTGTCGGTCACGATCCAGATGGTCGTTGTCGCCATGCCGCGCAGACCCGTCCCGGGACGTTTGAGAGAGACACCGAAGGGGGAGGCAGATCCCCCTGCGGTATCGTCCTAACGGGCCCGCCGCTTGAGCTCCAGCACCGGCAGCGCGACCGTGTCGCCGGGCGTGACGCCCAGCCGCGCGACGGTGCCGCCGGCCAGCTCGATCGCCAGCGACGTGGGGCCGTCGCTGGGGTACCGCCGCAGCCGACGCTCCGGCGTGTCGGGCGGCTCGACCGCCATCGCGTGGGTGTTCATTACGCGGCCCGTGGGGTCCAGAAACAGGATGTCGATCGGCACGAGGCAGTCCCGCATGACGAACTCGCGTCGCGCCTCGTTGGGGAACACGAACAACATCCCGCCGTCGTCGGCGACGTGGTCCCGGCCGCTGAGGCCGCGGTAGCGGGTCTGGCGGGTCATGGCCAGCTCGAGCGTGAACGTCTTGTCGGCGATCTCGACGCGCTGCGTGCCGGTGGTTTCGTCGCCGGCGCAAGCGCAGACGGCCAAGACCGTGAAGACGAACAGGACGGCGGATTTCAAAGCAGGACGACACCGCGCGTCGTGGTTTGACCCCCCTCCCTCAGGGAGGGGCCGGGGGAGGGTGACGGGTCCGAGTTGCTTGCCCGATCGGAAGTGACTCAAGACGGGCACCCACCCCCAGCCCCTCCCAGAGGGAGGGGGGCGGAAAGGCCGCTGCGTGTGGACGGATAGCGCGTCAGCGTCCGCATAACCAGGCCTCGTCGTCGGCGGTGAAGGTCACGGGGTCGGCGGGCAGGGCGTCCCAGGTGAAGCGCTCGGCGAAGTCCGCCGCGGTCATCGGCGTGGGCTCGTCGGTCAGGCCGGACCAACAGGCTAACAGCCCGACCACCCGCTCGGCCGAGACGCCTCGCCCCCGGAAGGTGGCGGCGCGGGTGTCGCCGTGGCGTTTGGCGAGGCGTCGGCCGTCGGGGCCGAGGACCAGCGGGACGTGGAAGGTCCGCGGCGGCGGGCCGAGTTGCAGGGCGTCGTAGAGCAGGACCTGGCGGGCGGTGGAGCGGAGCAGGTCGTCGCCGCGGACGACGTCGGTGACGCCCTGCCGCGCGTCGTCGACGACGACGGCGAGCTGGTACGCGGGCAGTTTGGCCTTGGTGTAGACCACGAAGTCGCCGACCTGCTGCTGGACGTCGACGGCCTGCGGGCCCAGCCGCTCGTCGGTGAAGCGGACCGGGCCGTCGGGGACGACGAAGCGGATCGCGGTCTCGGCGTCGTCGGGGATCGGCGGTGGCGGGCTTCCGGGGGCGGGGCGGAAGAGATTGGGGTAATGCAGTTCGTGTTCGTCGCCGTGCGGGGCCGAGAGGGCGGCGGCCTCGATCTCGCGGCGGGTGGCGGGGCAGGGGTAGGCCCGGCCGGCGTCGCGGAGTCGGTGGAGCGCTTCGGTGTAGGGGGCGAGGTCGTCGGACTGGGTCAGGGGCTCGCCGTCCCAGTCGAGGCCGAGCCAGCGGAGCAGGTCGACCGCTTCGTCGGCCGCGCCGGGCTTGATGCGCGGGCCGTCGAGGTCTTCGAGGCGCAGAACGACCCGCCAGCCATCTCGTCGGGCGGCGGCCCAGTTGATCAGGAAGGTGCGGAGGTTGCCCAGGTGCAGCGCCCCGGTCGGCGACGGGGCGAGGCGGGTGACGCGCGGCGGCATGGCGTCGATGTTAACGGTGGGGGTCCGCGACGCGTTGCGTCGCGGCTGTTTGGCTTTAGCATCTGGCGGTGGAAGATGCGAAGCCCAAGAAGCTGCCGATCGCGGTGCTGCTCAGCGGGGGCGGGACGACGATGCTGAACCTCGCGGGGCGGATCGCCGACGGGGCGCTGCCGGCCGAGATACGGCTGGTCGTCGCGTCGAACCGCGCGGCCAAGGGCATCGCCCGGGCCGAGCGGTTGGGGCTGCCGGTGCGGGTCGTGCCGCGGAAGGAGTTCACCAGCGGGGAGCTGTTCTCGAAGTTCATCTTCGCGCACCTGCGTGACGCGGGGGTCGAGCTGGTGTGCCTCGCGGGGTTTTTGAGTCTGCTGACGATCCCGGAGGACTACGAGCGGCGGGTGATGAACATCCACCCGTCGCTGCTGCCGAAGTTCGGCGGCAAGGGGATGCACGGCCGGGCGGTCCACGAGGCGGTCTTGGCGGCGGGCGAGGCCGAGTCGGGCTGCACGGTGCACTTCGCGGACAACACGTACGATACCGGGCCGGTGATTTTGCAGCGGCGTTGTCCCGTCCTTCCGGGGGACACGCCGGAGGCGTTGGCGGCGCGGGTGTTCGAGCAGGAGTGCGTGGCGTACCCGGAGGCGGTGGCGGGGTTCGCGGCGGATTGGGTCTCCGATTCCCCTCCCTCAGGGAGGGGTTAGGGGAGGGTGTCCGTCGTGACCAACTTTGCTTCGAGCGAGCAACTTTGACTCGTCACCCTCCCCCGGCCCCTCCCTGACAACCTTTTTCATCTACGCGGCCTTTCTCTTTCTCTGCCGGGCGTGGACGCCGTGGAGGATGAGCTTGGCTTGGACCCACAACGCCACCCTTCGCGGCCGGCGCACGAAGCGG
>JBCCOP010000164.1:0-4621 GCA_039025315.1 Planctomycetota bacterium
GGTGTCTATACCCGCGGGGTTCCCGACAAGGTGGTACCCGTGGCATCGCCGCCGACACGCGGTCACTCGACCCGGCCGTCCGCCGCGGGCGGGCCCGGCCTTGTCTGGTCCCGGGGGTCCGCCGGCAAAACGGGGGCCGACACATAGGGACGCAGCGCAACGTTTGTGCGCGAAAACCCCCGGAATCCGCCGCGATCAAACGGCGTAGCTTCCGGGGGCGGCACGGTTTGAAATTTTTGTGCGTCTTGTGAATTTTCGTGGCAAAACAGCGCAGCGGCGCGCGCACCCACGCGACGCCGCCGCCGGGCTCGCGGCCCCGGGCGGTGCGGGGTAGACTCAACAACATGGCTTGTGAACCTCGTCCCGCACGACGCGACATGGAAAAAAACCCGTGACCGCCGCCTACAAGCTCGCCCTCGCCGCCGGGGGACTGCTGCTGCTGATCGTGATCGCGTCGCTGATCCTGCGGAGCGACAACGCTCCCGCCGAGCTAAGCCCCGGCGAAACGGACGCGATCGCCGACGCCTCCCCCCCGCCCCCGCCTTCGGTCGAAAACGACGCCGACCTGCCGGGCCCGCCGCCGACCCGGATCGTGTACCCCGACACGGCCCCGGCCGTCGAGGTGCCGATCGACCCGTCGCCGCGGGCCAACGCCTCGCTGACCGTCGGCCGCTCGCCGCTGGACGTCCCCGACCCCTTCGCCCCCGCCCCCGCCCCCGGAAGTTTTGACGCCGCGGACGTGGGCCCTCCCGATGGGCTCGGCCCGGAGCCCATCGGCGACGACGACCTGCCGCCCGTGCTGACCGCCGAGGCGGTGGAACCCGAGCCCGAGCCCGTCGCCTCGGCCGATGCCGGCATCCCGCTGCGTCCGATCGACCCGCCCGCCGCCGGGCCCGACGACCTCTTGAACCCTGCGCCCCCGCCCGCCCCGCCCGTCCTGCGGACCCACGTCGTCGCCGCCGGCGAGACGATGTCCTCCATCGCGCTCGACGCCTACGGCAGCGCCGCCCGCTGGAGCGACATCGCCAACGCCAACCCGCTGGTCGATCCCAACCGCCTCCGCGTCGGCCAAGAGCTCCGCCTGCCCGACCTGGCGGCCACCGCCAGCGGCCCGGCCCCCGCCGAAGAAGCCGACGACGCCCCCCGCCGGGGCACGACCTACGTTGTCCGGCCCGGCGACACGCTCAGCGGCATCGCGGTGCAGTTCTACAACGCCGCCGCCAAGTGGGAGCTGATCTACCAGGCCAACCGCGACGTCATCGGCGACGACCCCGCCGGGCTCCGCGCCGACACGACCCTCCGCATCCCGCCCCCCGACCGCGGGGCGGAGTAGGGCCGGATTCATCCGGCCGAAGGCATGACCCACGGCGTCCCGCGGCCGGATAAATCCGGCCCTACCCACGAGAAACTTATGCGCTACTTGGTCACCGGCGGGGCCGGCTTCGTCGGTTCCAACCTCGTTCGAACGCTGCAAGACCGCGAGCCCGACGCCGACGTCCTCGTCGTCGACGACTTCCGCCTCGGCACGTTCGCCAACCTGTCTGTCGAGGGCGAGCACGGCTGGAGCTTCCGGGGGCAGGTGATCGCCGCGGCGTTGCACGAGCTGGACCTCGAGAGCCTGCTCGACGGGTTCCGGCCCGACGTGGTGTTCCACGAGGCGTCGATCACCGACACGACGGTCGACGACGAGGCGGCGATGATCCGCGACAACGTCGAGCCGTTCGACGAGCTGCTGGAGCTGTGCGTGGGGCGGGGGACCCGGCTGGTGTGGGCCAGCAGCGCGGCGACGTACGGCACGTCGGCGAACGGGGCGACGGCGGCGCGGCGGCCGTTCGAGCCGGGCGACGCGGGCCGGCCGGCGAACGTGTACGGCTTCTCGAAGTGGGTTATGGAAAACCTGCACCGCGACACGCTGAAACGCAACCCCGACGCCGGGATCGTCGGCCTGCGGTACTTCAACGTGTTCGGCCCCGGCGAGCAGAACAAGGGCAAGATGGCGTCGATGATCTACCAGCTCGCGCAGCAGATGCTCGCGGGCAAGCGGCCCCGCATCTTCACGCCGGGCGACCAGGCGCGGGACCAGGTCTACGTCAAGGACGTGGTCGGCTGCACGCTGGCCGGTGCCGAGCCCGACGCCATGCCCGGCATCTACAACTGCGGCACGGGCGCGGCGACGAGCTTCAACGCCATCGTCGCGGCGCTCAACGAGGCGCTGGGCCGTGACGACGAGCCGGACTATTTCGAGAACCCGTACGCGTTCTACCAGGACTACACCTGTGCGGATTTGACGGAGACGGCGGCGGGCCTGAACTGGACGCCGGCGTACACGACGCACGACGCGATCGTGGAGTACGCGGGGTTGTTGCGTGACCAAGCGTCAGCGGGGTGATCTTTGAGCGAAGCGGCGTCGTTGATCGCGTTGGACGGGGAGGGGCGGATCGCGGCGGACCTGCCGTGCGTAACGTGCGGCTACCTGCTGCGGATGCAGCCGACGGACGGGGCCTGCCCGGAGTGCGGCGACCCGGTGCGCAAGACGCTGGACGAAGGCAACGTCCGGCTGATGCCGCTGGACTGGCTGCGGCGGGTGCAGGCGGCGGCGGTGTGTTTCGCGCTCACGCCGCCGCTGCTGCTGGTGTTCGGGTTAGGCGTGTTGGCGTGGCTGCTGGGGGTGGTGACGCTGTGCGTCGAGACGCCGAAGAACCGGCCGGGGATCGCGCGGACGCAGCGGGCGATCGCGTTCGGCGGGCTGGGCGTATTTTTCGGCATCGCGGGGATGGTGGTGGTGGCCCAGTCGATCGGTTCGGGCGGCGCGGGTTGGCCGATGTGGGTGATGGTCGGGGTGCTGGTGCTGGCGTCAAGCGTGACGATGGGCGGGGTGTTTTTGTACACGGTGTTGTTCGGCCGGGCGGCTGGGTGGTCCAAGGCGTTTGTGCGATTCGGTCAGGTGTTGACGGTGGTCGCGGCGGCGCTGCCCCCGGCCTACACGGCAGGGGTGATATTGATGGGCTACGCGCTGAACGCCGCGTTCGGCGGCACGCCGATGTCTGACTGGCTGGAGTGGGTGACCAACGCCGTGTGGGTGGTCATAGGTCTCGGGGGCCTCGCCTTTTTGGCGACACAGACGGTCTACTGGATCGTCGTGGCGGTGCGGATGCGACGGGTCCGGCGGGAGGCGGCGGCGCTGTGGGCGGCGAAGCGGGCGGCGGGGTGACGGCGATGTTCCACGCCACATTCAGGTGACGCGGCCCCGGGGCGTCGTATAATTCAATTAACCTCACGACCTACCCGCCACGGCCCCCGTCTGCGGCGCGAAAATTTCCGGGGGGGGTGAGGGGTGCGAGGTCGGTTCATCAGGCTCACATGCGCTCGGGCCTTACGGACCTCAAAGGGAGCGGGTCGGGACGCGACGGTCAAGCCGCCCACGAGCGGAAGGCCCGGATGATCCCGCGAAGCGCCCACCTCAATTTGAGGTCCGAGTTCATCGCCTGCGGCCCCGCACCCCCCACCCCCCCCGGAAGTTTCAACGGCTTGGACGGAAGCCGCGGGGCACCGGGTGTAGGGGTTCGGTGGTTATGATCTCGTTATGACCACCGCGTCCGGCCCCGAACCTCAAACACCGACCCACGACCCCCGTCGGCCCGACCCGGCGCTGCTCGACGGACTCGTCGACACGCTGGTGAGCACTTACCTCGCCGACGAGCGGCTGACGCACATCGACGCGATGTTCCTGCCTAGCCGGGCGCGGTGCATCGAGGTCGTCGAGCTGCTGCGTCGCCTGACCTTCCCCGGGTTCTTCGATGACGAGCGGCTGACCAGCGACAACATCACCGACCGCACGGCGACGCTGCTGCGGAACGTGGATGCGCTGCTGTACGAAGAGATCCGGCAGACCGAGCGGTACCTGCTCAACCGGGCCGGCGGGGCGCGGGCGGGCGACGACTGCCCGCAGTGCGACGCGCTGGCCCGCGAGAAGACCGACGCGTTCCTGAACGAGGTCCCCGAGGTGCGGCGGAAGCTGAGCCTTGACGTCCGGGCCGCCTTCGACGGCGACCCCGCCGCGACCTCGACCGACGAGGCGATCTTCTGCTACCCCGGCGTCGACGTCATCTTCATCCACCGCTACGCCCACGAGCTTTACAAGCTCGAGCTGCCGCTATTGGCCCGCATCTTCAGCGAGTACGCCCACAACGAGACCGGCGTCGAGATCCACCCCGGCGCACAGATCGGCGAGTCGTTCTTCATCGACCACGGCACCGGCATCGTCATCGGCGAGACCGTCGAGATCGGCAAACGCGTCAAGGTCTACCAGGGCGTCACCCTCGGCGCCCTGTCGACCAAGGGCGGCCAGGCGTGGCGCGGCATGAAGCGTCACCCCACCATCGAGGACGACGTGACGATCTACGGCGGGGCGATCATCCTCGGCGGACAGACCGTCATCGGCCGCGGCGCGACGGTCAACGGCAGCCTCTTCGTCACCCGTTCGGTCCCCGCGGGCCACACCGCCAGCGTGGACCAGCTCGAGGTCAAGCTGCGGCCGCCGAAGAAGCCAAAGGGCTAAGGTAGATAACGCCGAGCGTCGTCGCCGACGCCGACCTAATCTTCGCCGACCCATGGACGCCGA
>JBCCOP010000165.1:0-4533 GCA_039025315.1 Planctomycetota bacterium
CGCGCGGCCAGCCGATAGACTCTGCGGACCCAGTTGGCGCGAGCCGTGGCCCCCCCGGCCCTCCCGCGGCCCCGTCGGAGAAACTTCTGGAGACATGCTTTGACCCAAGCGCCCCCCGCCCCGACCGTGTCCGATCCGGCCGCCGAAGTCGACGCCGGCCCGCGGGCCGTGACCCAGACCAAGCACTTCGTGCTCGACACGAACGTCCTGCTGCACAACCCGTCGTCGCTGTACATGTTCGACGACAACCACGTGATCATCCCGTTCACGGTGCTCGAAGAGCTCGACAATTTCAAGAAGAACAACGACGACACCGGCCGCAACTGCCGCGAGGTGATCCGCCAGCTCGACAAGCTGCGCGCCAAGGGGCCGTTGGCCGAGGGCGTCGCGTGGAACGGCCACGGCGGGACGGTCCGCATCGCGTTTGCCGGCGAAGAACGCCCCACGTCGCTGCGCGAGGACCTGCCGGACAACCGCATCCTCACCGTCGCCTGGCGCATGCACCGCGAGGGGCTGCGCACGATCGTCATCTCCAAGGACATCAACGTCCGGATCAAGGCCGACTCGCTCGGGCTGCCCGCCGAGGACTTCGAGGCCCAGAAGGTCGACAGCGACCGGTTGTACCGCGGCTACGCCGAGCTCGACGTGCCGGGCGACCTGATCGACCTGCTCTACGAAGAGAAGCAGGTCGAGCTCGCCGCGCTCGAGCCGCACCTCGACACCGCTGACGCCGACGGCAGCGTCACGCGCAGCGAGGTCCTGCCCAACCAGTTCGTCCACCTGCGCAACGCGCTCGACGAGTCGCACACCGGCCTCGCCCGCCGGCTCGCCGACACCGACCACCTCTTGCCCGTCCACGCGCCCCGCAAGCCCGTGTTCGGCATCATGGCCCGCAACCTGCAGCAGACCATGGCCCTCGACCTGCTGCTCGACGACGACCTGAAGCTCATCACCCTCCTCGGCACCGCGGGCACCGGCAAGACCCTGCTCGCGCTCGCCGCCGGCATGACCAAGGTCATCTCCGAGCAGCGGTACGACAAGCTGCTGGTCGCCCGCCCCATCATGCCGATGGGCCGCGACATCGGCTACCTGCCGGGCGACAAGGACGAGAAGCTCGGCGCCTGGATGCAGCCGATCTTCGACAACCTCGAGTACCTGATGTCCACCCGCGGCGTCGGGCACCAGGTCGCCGACTCCAAGCCCGTCGAGCAACGCATCGAGCAGTACAAGGCCACCGGCCAGCTCGTCCTCGAGCCCCTGACTTACATCCGCGGCCGGTCGATCCCGATGCAGTTCATGATCGTCGACGAGGCGCAGAACCTCACGCCCCACGAGGTCAAGACCATCGTCTCCCGCGTCGGCGAGGGCACGAAGATCGTCCTGACCGGCGACGTCGCCCAGATCGACAACCCGTACCTCGACGCCAGCAGCAACGGCATGAGCTACCTCGTCGAGCGGCTCAAGGGCTCGCCGCAGGTCGGCCACGTGACGCTGGCCCGCAGCGAACGCAGCGAGCTCGCGTCGCTGGCGGCCGAGAAGCTGTAGGACCCCGTCCGAAGCCGTGGGTCTGGTAGGGTGCCGGACGCGATGAACTTCCTGCTCGCCACCCTGCGCCTCGGCCTGTCGAACCTCTGGGTCCACAAGCTGCGGTCGCTGCTGACCGCCCTGGGCATCATCATCGGCGTCGGGGCGGTGGTCGCCATCGCGGCCTACGGCGAGGGCACCAAACGCGCCGCCGTCGCCGACATCCTCCGCCTCGGGGCCAACAACATCATCGTCCGCTCGGTCGCCCCGCCCGGCTCGAACGTCGCCGGCCAGGACCAGGCGACCCGGCTGAACATCTACGGCCTGACCCGCCGCGACCTGCGACGATTGCAACAGCCCGAGTCGGTCGCGCCGGTGCAGCGGCTGGTGCCGCTCAAGCGCGTCGGCGACCGCGTCCGCCTCGGCACGCGCAGCGTCAACGCCGCGGTCTACGGCACGACGCCCGACCTCGCCGACGCCGCGTCGCTCACCGTCGACCGCGGCCGTTACCTCGGCGACGCCGACCAGGCGGGCACCCGCAACGTCGCCGTGATCGGGGCCGAGGTCGCCGACCGGCTCTTCCCGCTGGCCGACCCGCTGGGCCGCAGCTTCCTGATCGACCGCCAGCGGTTCGTCGTCGTCGGCGTGCTGCGCCGCATCGGCCTGGCCGGCGGGGCGGGCGCGGCCCTCGTCGGCCGGGACCTGAACTTCGACATCCACATCCCGATGGCCACCGCCGACACCCGCTTCGGCGACATCCGCCAGTCCCGCGGCCAGGGCACGACCGAGCGCACCCTCGTCGAGCTCAGCGAGGTGATCGTCCGCGTCCCCGATCAGAACGCCGTCCGCCCCGTGGCCGAGAAGATCGAACGCCTGCTGGCTACCGGCGGGGGCGACCGCGCAGACGTGACGCTGATCGTCCCGCTCGAGCTGATCGAGCAGGCCGAGCGGGTGCAGCTGCGCAGCAACGTGCTGATGATCGTCATCGGCGGGCTGAGCCTGTTCGTCGGCGGCGTCGGGATCATGAACATCATGCTCGCGTCGGTCACCGAGCGGACCCGCGAGATCGGCATCCGCCGGGCGCTGGGCGCGACTCGCCGCCACATCGTCGCGCAGTTCCTGGTCGAGACGACGACGCTGTCCTGCGTCGGCGGGCTGATCGGCGTCGCCGGCGGCCTCGCCGTTTCGCTCGTGCTGACCTGGTACGCCGCCCGCTACGGCGGCCTCGAACCGCCGGTCGTCCTGCCGCTGCCCGTGGTGATCGCGTTCGCCTTCGCGGTGGTCGTGGGCGTCGTCTTCGGCCTGTACCCCGCCGTGCGTGCGTCGCAACAAGACCCGATCGTGGCGTTGCGGCACGAGTGAGGCCGAGGTCAATCCAGAATCCGCCGAGCGATCTCCGCCTCGCGGGCCGCGGCGGGGTCCGACTCCGCCAACCGCTTTGCTTCTGACGCGAGGGCCGCGTCACGGCGTTTGGACACGTCGCGCGCGATCTGCCGGCTGAGCTCCCGAGCGGCGAGGTCGAGCAGGTCGTTGACCGTCTCGGGGTCGTCGGGCAGTTCCAGCGGGTCCGCCGACAGCCCGAGGTCGGGGCGGGCACCCTCGATGCTCGTGTCGGTCTCGGTCACCTCGGCGACCACCGGCGGCAGCTCGTTCGCCGCGTTGTCAAAGCCTGCGATCGCTTTGAGGTTCGCCCGGCGGCGGTGGGTGACGAGCGTGAAGGGCCAGTGGCGGGTTTGGCGTTTGGTGACGAAGGTCGGCTCGTGGACCAGCCGGCGGGTGAGCCGACGGTGGTCGGCCCGGGCGTCGCGCAGCTCGCGGCGGATGCGGCGGAGCTTGCGGTTCACGGCGTGCAGCTCTTGCGTGTAGCCGCAGCCGGGCTCGCCGGTGTGGAGCCGGTGCAGGTAGGCGTGGCGGTGTTCGAGCCGACGCAGGTCACAGAGCAGGTCGTCGATGCAGTGGTCCACCCGGGCGATCTCGTGCTGCAGCCGGGGCAACTCAGGGTTGGGCACGTCGATCTTGACGGTGTAGGGGTGGGACCGCTCGGCGCGGTGGGCGGTGGCGGGCGGCAGGTCCAACGCGAAGGCGTCGATCGTCACGGCCCGCCCGCCGGGGCCTAGCGCGAGCGCGGCCGCGGCGTCGGCCGCCAGGCGGCCGCGGACCCGCTCGGCCAGCGGTTCGTTGAGGTCGGCGGACCCGCCGGTGGCCGGCAGAACACGCAGCGTGACGCGGTGGCGGTCGCGCACCTCTCCGACCGCCGCGGCGATCCCGCGCTGCGCCGCGTCCCGCCCCAGTTTGGGCGTCCGCTCGGCGTGGTCGAGCGCGTCGCGGTAAGCGACCCACGCGGCCCCCGGGCGGTCGTCGGCCAGGTGCCGGTCGCCCCGCGCGAGATCGACCCGGCCCCGCTCGGCCTCGAGCGCGGGGTGCTTCGGCCGGTAGTCGAGCACCCGCGTTAGCGCGGCCTCGGCATCGTCGAGCCGGCCCGCTTCGCGGACCGTTTGGCCCCGGGCCAGGAAGTCTTCGGCCGCGGCGTCGAGCGTCGCGGGGATCGCGGCGCGGGCGGGCAGGAAGTCCGGCGCGGCGACGACCGCGTCACGGTATCCCGCCAGCGCGTCGTCCCACGCGCCCGCGCCGGCGGCGGCTACGGCCCGTCGGTGCGGCGGCGGCGACTCATTGAGCGGGAGGGACAGGCTACGCCGAGCCGCCGTCGCCGCAGGGTGTTCCGGCACGTGGCCGAGGGCGTGTTCCAAACGCTCACGGGCCGCGTCGAGGTCGCCGCGGTCAGCGTGGTCTTGCGCGGCGCGGTGCGCGGCGTCGGCGGCTGCGTGTTTCGCTTGTCTGATTCCGTCGGCCGCTACGGTTAAGCCCGGCTCGAAACGCAGCGCCGCCCCGTACCGCTCGACCGCCCGCTCCGGCTCGCCGCGACGCATCGCCGCTTCGGCCTCGAGCACCGCCGCGTCCCGCCGGGCAAGCCGGTAGTCCTCCGCAAACCCCGGCTTGCCCGCGAGCTCC
>JBCCOP010000166.1:0-4479 GCA_039025315.1 Planctomycetota bacterium
CGTCAACCTCGCGGTGCTCAACTTCCTGCCGATCCCGATCGTCGACGGCGGGCTGATGGTGTTCCTCATCATCGAGAAGCTCAAGGGCAGCCCGGCGAGCCCGAAGGTCCAGACCGTCGCCGCCCTGCTGGGCATCGCGGGCCTCGCGTGCATCTTCCTCTACGTGACGTTCAACGACATCGCCCGCATCGTCACCGGCGCCTGAAAGCCGCTTGCGGCTTAGCCGAAACCCCACCCGCTATACTGCCCGCTTGGCCCGAAGCCCCGCCCCGAGGTCCGTGGAATGAGACTGCTGGTCCCGCTGGTGGCGATCGCCGTCGGTGTGTTGTTCGCGTTGGCGTTCGCCTTCGGCGGCGGCGGCGACGCCCCGCCGATCCCCGCCGATAACGGGTTCGACGCGGTCACGGAAACGGTCGAACCCGACACCGACCCGGCGGGTCCCGACGGACCGGCCACCAGCGAAGCCCTCCCCGAACCAGCCGAACCGATCGCCGAACCCGATCCTCCGGCTCCGCCCGAAGCCGTCGCGGAGACGCCGGAAGCCGAAAGCACCACGCCCCCCGCCGCCGGCCTCCGCGTCGTCCCGGCCGACCGCCCGCTGGCCCCGACCCTCGGCGGCGACGACCCCGACGGACCGTTCAAGTTCCGCGTTGCCTTCACCTCCTTCGGGGCCGGACTCAGCGAGATCACCCTCGCCGACTACGCCCAGTTCGTCGACCCGCCCGCCGACGGCGGCGAGAAATCGCCCTACCGCCTGCTCGACGTCCGCGACGGGCTGGCGGACGGCGCCGCCCCCGCGTTCTACCCCTACGCCGCCCTGACCGTCACCATCAACGGCCAGACGCTGAGCCTCGACAATGTCCGCTGGGCCGCCGACCCCGCGCAGCGCGGCGACACCGCCGAGTCGGTCACCTACCGCCTGCCGATCGTCGACGAGAACAATCAACCCGTCGCCGAGATCGTCCGCACCTGGACCGTCACCGCCGGCAGCTACGACCTGGGCCTCGACCAACGCGTCGTCAACCGCACCGACGGCCCGCTCGCCGTCAGCTTCCGGCAGTACGGCCAGGGCGACGTACTGACCGACCTCGGCGCCTACCTCGGCGACCGCCGGATGTACATCACCGGCCACTTCCGCGACGAGACCCCGCCCAAGTTCGCCGCCTATGTCGAAGACAGCTTCGTCCCCCGCTCCGAGCTGCTCAAGCAGCGCCGCACCCTCTGGCCCAACGACAAACTCAACGAAAACAAGAACCCCCGCCTCGCCTGGCTCGCCAGCGAGAACCGCTACTTCGCCGTCATCACCCACGCTCCGTTCCCCGAGGGCGCGACCACCACCGCCGACGTCCCCGAACTGGACTCGATCTTTCCGGGGGTCGGCTACCGCGTGTTTGATCAGGACGTCGCCCGCCCCAACGCCGACGACAAACGCGTCGCCCTCCAGCTCGGCTCGGCCGAGCTCACCGTCGCCCCCGGCGAAGCCGCCGAGCTCGGCCTGGGCATCTACGCCGGCCCGCGCAAGCAGGCCGTCCTCGAAGAAGCCCCTTACGCATTGCTGCACTTCGACAAGCTCATCCGCTACGAGCTCGGCTGCACCTGGTGCACCTTCCAGTGGCTCGCCCGCGGCCTGCTCGGCTACCTCAAGGGCATCCACTGGCTCGTCAGCGACTGGGGCGTCGCGATCATCATCCTCGTGCTCACCGTCCGCCTCCTGCTGCACCCGATCACCAAGCGGGCGCAGACCAACATGATGAAGATGGGCAAGCAGATGGGCAAGCTCCAGCCCGAGATGCAGAAGCTCAAGGAGAAATACAAAGACGAGCCGACCAAGCTCAACCAGGAGACGATGAAGCTCTACCGCGAGGCCGGCGTCAACCCCGCGAACATGCTCGGCTGCCTGCCGATGCTGCTGCAGACGCCGATCTGGATCGCGCTCTACGCCATGCTCTACTTCGCCATCGAGCTGCGCCACGAGCCCGCGTTCTACGGCGTCTTCCAGGCGGTCTCCGGCGGCGGTTGGCACTTCCTCGAAGACCTGTCGGTCAGCGACAACTTCATCCGCTTCATCCCGCCCGACCAGCCCGCGTTCAAGCTGACCTGGCTGCCGCTCATCGAGCCCGAGTTCCGCAGCCTCAACATCCTGCCGCTGCTCATGGCCGTCGTCTTCTTCTTCCAGATGAAGCTCACCACCCCGCCGCCGCAGAACGACCAGCAGCGGCAGCAGCAGGCGATCATGAAGTTCATGCCGTTCCTGTTCCCCGTGTTCCTGTACTCCGCGCCGTCGGGCCTGACGCTCTACATCTGCGCCTCGACATTGGCCGGCATCGTCGACAGCTACCTCGTCCGCAAGCACGTCCGCGAGCAGGAAGAGGCCGGCACGCTCTTCGACAAGAAGCCGGTCAAGCCCGGCGGCTTCCGCGACCGCCTCCAGAAACGCGTCGCCCTCGCCACCGAGATGGCCCAGCAACGCCAGCAGCAGATGCAGAAAGACAAGGCCGCCGGCAAGCCCAAGACCTACAAGAAACGCAAGTCCTAAACGCGTAGCGGGCGAGCTTGCTCGCCCATTACTCCGCCGCGGCCTACCCCGTTGCAAACCGCCGACACCATCGTCGCCGTCAGCTCCCCGCCGGGCCGCGGCACGCGGGGCCTGGTCCGCTGGTCCGGCGACGACGCCGCGGACCTGCTGGAACGTCTCGTCGGCCCGCCGCCCGACGGCGGGTGGCCGACCCACCAGCTCCTGCCCCGCCGGCTGTCCCACCCCGACCTGCCCGCCGTCCCCGCCGTCGCGGCCCTCTTCCGGGGGCCGCGTAGCTACACCGGCCAAGACGTCGCCGAGCTGCAGCTACCCGGCCACCCCGCGCTGCTCGACCGCGTTGTCCGCGTGGCGGTCCGGGCCGGAGCCCGCCCGGCCGAGCCGGGCGAGTTCACGTTCCGCGCCTACGTCAACGGCCGGATGGACCTCACCCGTGCCGAGGGCGTCGCCGCCACGATCCACGCGGTCAGCGACGGCCAGCTCGCCGCCGCCGCCCACCTCCGCCGCGGCGAGCTCGCCCGCTTCGCCGCCGGTCTGGTCGAAAGCCTCGCCGCCCTGCTCGCCCTCGTCGAGTCGGGCATCGACTTCGTCGACCAGGAAGACGTCGTGCCCATCGCCCCGGCCGACCTCGCCGCCGGGCTCGACCGGCTCGTCGAAGAGCTCAACGCCCTGCGTCGCCGCAGCCGGAGCTGGGGCGGGCTCGACGCCCTGCCCCGCGTCGTCCTCGCCGGCCCGCCCAGCGCCGGCAAGTCCACCCTCTTCAACGCCTTGCTCGGCCGGCCTCGCGCCGTCACCGACGCCGCCCCCGGCACCACCCGCGACGTCATCGAAGAGCCCCTCGTCATACCCAGCCCCGACGGCACCCCCGCCGAGGTCATGCTCGTCGACCTCGCCGGCCTCGACACCCCCGCAGCCACCCTCGACCGCGAAGCTCAGCAGCACGCCCGGCAAGCCATCGCCACAGCCGACCTCGTCCTCGCCGTCGACCTACCCGCCAACGCGATCAACCACCCCGGCCCGGTTCTGCCCGTGGTCACCAAAGCCGACCTGACGGGAGGGCGAGGCTCCCGCCGAGCCGACGAGCTTTCTGCGACAAGCGGCTCGGCGGAAGCCTCGCCCTCCCAACCCGATCCCGAGACGGTCCATGTGAGCGGCCTCACGGGCGAAGGTCTCGACGTACTGCGTGCCGCCATCGGCGATCGGCTGCACGAGCGGGCCGTGAGCGTTCACGCCGAGACGCTCGCCCTGCAGCCGCGTCACGAATCGGCACTCAACAACACCGCCGCCGCCCTATCCCGCGGCCGAGAGCACGTCGATGTAAGGGCCAAAACCCTCGACGAAGCCGAGTGGGTCGCCGGCGAACTCCGCGACGCCCTGAACCATCTCGCGGGCCTCGGCGGCGCGATGACGCCCGACGACATCCTCGGGCGGGTGTTCGCCACGTTCTGCGTGGGGAAGTAGGCCCAAATCGTCACCGCCCGACGGCGGGCAAGCCCGCCGGCTACTCGGCGGCATCCTCAGCGGGCTCTTCGTCGGCCGGTGCCGTCGTGAGGACGCCCTTCTTCTCCAGCACCAGTTGCTTGATCTCGTCGAAGAGGTCGCGGTTCTCGCGGATGAAGGTCTTGGCGTTCTCGCGGCCCTGGCCGAGGCGGACCTCGCCGAAGCTGAACCAGGCGCCGGACTTCTGGACAACTTCTTCCTCGACCGCGAGGTCGAGCAGGTCGCCGGAGGCGGAGATGCCTTCGTCGAACATGATGTCGAACTCGGCCTGGCGGAACGGCGGGGCGATCTTGTTCTTGACCACGCGGGCGCGGGTGCGGTTGCCGACGGCCTTGTCGCCGTCCTTGATCGAGGCGGTGCGGCGGATGTCGATGCGGACCGAGGCGTAGAACTTCAGCGCCCGGCCGCCGGGGGTGGTCTCGGGGTTGCCGAACATCACGCCGATC
>JBCCOP010000167.1:0-4428 GCA_039025315.1 Planctomycetota bacterium
ACGTCGCCGACGCGGACCTTGTGGCGGTACTGGCCGGTCTGCTCGTGGGCGACGCCGAGGAGTTTGATCGCCTCCTCCTCGGCGTCGTACTCTTCTTTTTTGAGCAGGGCGTCGACGAGCTTGGCGAGGCGGTCGACGTCTTCGGGGTCTTCTTCGTATTCGGCGCGGCGTTTGGCGATCGCCTGGTCGACGGCCGAGAGGGCGCGGGTGTTGCCCTGCTGCGACTCGAGGGCCTGCTCGGCGTCGGCGACGTTCTCGCGGAAGCCGCCCTCCTGGGTCGAGGTCTTGGTCGCGCTGTAGTGCTCGGCCTCGAGGTTCTTCAGCTCGGCGAGCAGGTTCTGGTTGTTCATATCCAGGCGGATCGCGCGCTTGCAGGCCTCGATCGCCTTGTCGAACCGGCCAACGGCGGCGAAGTGGTCGCGGACCTGGACGAAGTCCTTGGCCTTGGGCTTGGGCCCCGGCATCTCGAGGGCCATACACCCGATCCAGTAAGCGACCTCGCCGAGGTGCAGGTTGTCGTAGGCGCGGTCCGCCTCGACGGCCCGTTTCATGAACTCGCGCATCGACGCGGGGTCGCCGAAGTCCATCGCCCAGAGGCGTTCGGCGTCGAGCATCTTGGACACCGGGTCGCCGCCGGAATTTTTCAGCTTGTCTTTGAGCCCCGGCTTCTTGCCGCCGGCGACCTTGCGGTGCTTGGCGATCTCGAGCAGCTGCTCGTGGCGGTCCATGTTGTCGGGGTCTTGGCGCAGGCCGTCGATGTAGAGCTCGACGGCGTAGTCGTAGTTGCGGGTCTCGGCGGCGGCCTCGGCGTGGTCGAAGAAGCGTCGGGCCTTGCGCGGGTTGCCGTCGTAGGTCTGGCCCGGCTCGACCGGGGTCTCTCCCGCCGCGGCCTCGTCCGCGACGGGGGCGTCGGCCGGGACCTCGGGTTCTTTGCTCTTTTTCTTTCCGAACAGGGCCACGCGGGATTCCTGGGGACGGGGTGAGGTCTGCGGCCGGGCGTTGCGGCATGCAATGTAATCTATGCCGCTCGGCCGGGCGATCCCGGCCGCTTCCCCCGGAGCCGAACGATATGACCCGACTCGCCATCCATGGCGCCGCGGGGCGGATGGGCCAACGGCTCGTCGCCCTGGCCGGCGACGACCCGCAGCTCGCCGTCACCGCCGCGATTGACGCCTCGGACCCTTCGGGCGGCCGCCTGGAGCCCGGCGTGGCCGAAGTCGTGATCGACTTCACGCTGCCCGACGGGTTCCGGGAGGCGCTGCGGTTCTGCGTCGAACACGAAACCGCCATGGTCGTCGGCACCACCGGGCTGACCGACGCCGACCAGCTCGCCCTCGACGACGCCGCGAAAACCATCCCGCTGATCCAGGCCACCAACTTCAGCCAGGTCGTCAACGTGCTGAACCACCTCGCCGCCCAGGCGGTCCGGCTGCTGGGCGACGGCTACGACCTCGAGGTCCTCGAGGCCCACCACCGCTACAAGCAGGACGCCCCGTCGGGCACGGCCCTGACGCTCGCCCGCGTCGTCGCCGAGGCCGCGGGCCGCGACTTCGAGAAGGTCGTCAAGCTCGCCCGCCACGGCGACGACCCCCGCAAGCCCGACGACATCACCGTGCAGACGCTGCGCATCGGCGACCACGCCGGCGAGCACACGCTCTACCTCGCCGCCCCCGGAGAACGCCTCGAACTCAAGCACGTCAGCACGAGCCGCGACAGCTACGCGGCCGGGGCGCTGCGGGCCGCGAAGTGGCTCGCCGGCAAGCCCGCGGGTCGGTACACGATGGCGGACGTGTTGGGACTCGCGAAGCATTAACCGCCAAGGACGCGGAGGACGCCAAGGAAGACCGAGGTATGGATCGGAACGAACCGTCGACCGAGTTGGATCGTCTCGCTCACGAAGTCATCGGGGCGGCGATCGAGGTGCATCGGCACCTCGGCGCGGGTTTCCTGGAATCGGCTTACGAGAACGCGTTGGTGTTTGAGCTGTCGCAGCGCGGTGTTCCATTTCGGCGGCAGGTGCCGGTCTGCTTGATGTACAAGGAACAAAACATCGGTGAGGGCCGGCTGGACTTACTGGTCGTTGGCGGCCTCGTTGTGGAGCTCAAGGCTGTGGAATCACTCAATCCGGTTCACGAAGCCCAACTCTTCAACTACCTGCGGGCCACCGGCCACCCGCTGGGCTTGCTCATCAACTTCAATGTGGAGGTGCTCAAAGATGGCATCAGACGCCGCGTCTACTCGGGCTGACCTTGGCGCTCTTGGCGTCCTTGGCGGTTCCAACCCGACCGACCCAAACCTCCGCGACTTCATGCGGCGGCACTTCACGAACTTCAACAGCCGGGAGCTCGTCGCCGCGGCGGACGGGTACGTCGCGCACCTCGACGCGGGGGGGACGATGATGGTCACGCTCGCCGGGGCGATGAGCACCGCCGGCATCGGGCGCAGCCTGGCCGAGCTGATCCGGCGAGACAAGGTGCACGCGATCACCTGCACCGGGGCGAACCTGGAAGAAGACGTGTTCCTGCTGCTGGCGGGCGGCGAGTACGAGACCTGCCCGGACTGGCGGGCGCTCTCGGCCGAGGACGAGGCGGCGCTGCTGGGCCGCGGCATGAACCGCGTGACCGACACGTGCATCCCCGAGACGGTGATGCGTCACGTCGAGGGCCGGCTGCTCGAACTCTGGAAGCAGGCGGAGCGCGACGGCACGCGGCGGTTCCCGCACGAGTGGCTGCGGGAGGTGTTCCGGCAGCCCGACTTCGCCGAGCACTTTCAGCGGCCGGCGGAAGACTCTTGGATGCTCGCCGCGGCGGAGAAGGGGTTACCGATCTTCTGCCCGGGGTGGGAGGACTCGACGCTGGGCAACGTGTTTACGGCCGGGGCGATCCGCGGCGACTTCGGCCACGGCGTCGTGCGGCTCGGCACCGAGGCGATGGCGTCGCTGATCGATTGGTACACCGCCCAGACCGCGGCGATGCAGAGGGATACCCAACTTCCGGGGGTGGGCTTCTTTCAGGTCGGCGGGGGGATCGCGGGGGACTTTCCGATCTGCGCGGTGCCGCTGCTGACACAGGATTTGAAACGCACCGACACGCCGTTGTGGGGCTACTTCTGCCAGGTGAGCGACGCGGTGACGAGCTACGGCGGGTACAGCGGCGCGGTGCCCAACGAGAAGATCACGTGGGGCAAGCTCGGCGTCGAGACGCCGCGGTTCATGATCCAGAGCGACGCGTCGATCGTGGTGCCGCTGGTGTTCGGGTACGTGCTCGGGGAGTGACCGGTAGCAGATGAAGCCCACGTTCGTCGAACGTGGGCTTCCGGGCTGTAATCAAGATAAAAATCAGCCGAAGGCTCTGCGGCCGCGGAGGCGGACGACCTGGGACTGCAGGTGCTGGCCCGGACACTGGGTGGGGTTGAGCTCTTGGTGGGTCCGCACGGCTTGGGCGGAGATGCCGTGGGTGCGGCGCATGAGCTTGACGAAGTTCGCCAGGGCGGTGAGCTGGGGCGAGCCGGGCTTCTGGAGCTCGAAGTTGCCGAGCACCAGGACGCCGAGGTTGTGCGGGTTGTGGTCAGAAACGTGGGCGCCTTGGTAGACGACGGGCCGGCCCTCGATGACGCGGCCGGCGGGGTCGATGGCGTAGTGGTAGCCGATGTCGGACCAGCCGCGTCGCTGGGTGTGGAAGGTGCGGATCTGTTCGAGGCGGGCGTAGGTGTCGCGGGGCGCGCGGAGGCGAACCGGCTCCATCCCGTCGTGGTGGATGGTGAGCCGGCTGACGCCGTTCATGACGTCGATGTCGCGGGACGCGAGGCCGGCGGAGGTCCACGCCTGGCGGCGGATCACGCCGGGCACGGGCGCGGCGGCGAAGACGTTGGCGGGGCCGGCCGCGGGTCGGACAGGCCGGGGGGTGGCGGCGTTTCCGGGGGCGGGGGCGTTTCCGGGGGCGGGGGTGGGGCGTTTGAGGTCTTCGGGCCAGATCGGGCCGGGGCGGTCGTTCCCGGAGCGCGACAGGCCGGTGCTCGTGGCGCAGCCGGGCAGGGCCAGGGCGGCGAGGCCGGCGAGCAACACATCGCGTCGGGAGCGGTTCATGGGTGAACTCGGGGGGCGTGCGGGCCGGCGACCGGGCGGTCGAGAGTAGCGGCCCCATGCTATCGGCCGCGGGCGGCGGTCCGTCGCAGTCTGGCCGATTTCACGATTATATCGGACCGCGGCGAAATCCCGTTCACGCCGCCGCCGCCGCCCCGGTGTCCGCCCCGCCGAGGCGTTGGGCGAAGCGTTCGAAGGCCTCCCGGCTCGGGGCGGCGAGCACGACGGTCGGCTGGTCGGCAGACGCCGTCGGGCCGGGCATCGGGACCCACCACGACCCGGCCGAGCGGACGCGGACCGCCGCTTCGTGCGGCAGGTACTCCGTGGGCGGGGCCGACAGGGCGAAC
>JBCCOP010000168.1:0-4321 GCA_039025315.1 Planctomycetota bacterium
ACGGCCCTGTGCGAGCGGGTGGTGGTGATCCACGAGGGCCGGGTGCTGTACGACGGGACGCTGGACGGGGTGGTGCAGCGGTTCGCGCCGCTGCGGGAGGTGCGGCTGGAGCTGCGGCACGCGGCGTCGGCCGAGCGGTTAAGTGATTTTGCGGAGGTCGAATCGGTGGATGGGAAACAGGTCCGGCTGCTGGTGCAACGCGAGGTGTTGACGGATACGGTCGGGCGGTTGTTGGGTGAGTTGGAAGTCGACGACCTGACGGTGGCGGACCCGCCGATCGAGGAGGTGATCGGGCGGTTGTTCGAGACGGGGAAAGACGCGGCGGGGTGATTGACTGGTTGTGAGACGGGCGAGCAAGCTCGCCCGCTACCCCCGGAAGTTATGGCTTTTGGCGCTTGCTCATGTCCGCCTACACCCCCCGCACATTCCGCACCTATCTTGCGACCTGGTACGCGTTTATGTGCCAGTACCGGGCGGAGATTTTCCTGTGGGCGATCGCGACGTCGCTGCCGCTGATCATGATGGGGGTCTGGGTCGAGGCGGGCGGCAGCGGCCGGTTCCCGGGGTTCACGGCGGTGGACGCGGCGCGGTACTTCATCGCCGTGTTTGCGGTGCGGCAGCTCACGATCGTGTGGGTGATCTACGAGTTCGAGTACCACGTGGTCAGCGGCAAGCTCTCGTCGCTGCTGCTGCACCCGATCGACCCGGCGGTCCGCTACGTCACCGAGCTGCTGGGCGAGCAGCTCTCGCGGCTGCCGTTCGGGGTGCTGCTGGTGGGGCTGTGCTTCTTCATCCAGCCGCAGGCGCTGACGGGAAGCAGCGAAGACCCCGGCTGGTGGACGCCGGCGTGGTGGCGGGTGTTGCTGTTTTTCGTCGCGTGTTACGCGGCGTTTCTCCTGCGGTTCCTGCTGCAGTACACCACAGCCTTGCTGGCGTTCTGGGTCGAGCGGGTCGCGGCGTTGGACAACCTGACGATGATCCCGTACACGTTCCTGTCGGGGCTGGTGATCCCGCTGCAGGTGATGCCCGACGCGGTGCGGGAGGCGGTGCTCTGGACGCCGTTTCCCTACATGGTGTGGCTGCCGGCGACGCTGCTGGCCGGGGGCGAGGCGGACCTGACGCGCGGCTTCGCGACGCTGGCGGGGTGGATCGTGGTGCTGTGGGTCGTGAACCGCTGGCTGTGGCGGCGGGGGCTGCGGCACTACTCGGCGATGGGAGCGTAGGAGGGATTTGGCGATTTGGTGATTTAGCGATTTGGTGATCTTGTTTTCGATCACCAAATCACGAAATCGCCAAATCACGAAATAAAACCATGCGTTACCTCACCACCCTCACCCGCTTCTGGTCCACCGCCGTCGCCGCGGAGATGGAGTACCGCGCGAACTTTGTGCTCGCGGCGCTGCAGAGCGCGGCGGCCCTCGGCGGGGCGTTGTTCGTGCTGTGGAGTTTGTTTCGCACGGGTTACGAACCCGGCGGCTGGGCGTGGCCCGAGGCGCTGCTGGTCGTCGCGGCGTACACCGTGCTCGACGGGTTCCAGGCCACCGTGCTCGCGCCCAACCGCCAGCAGGTCACGGAGATGGTGCGGGAGGGGACGCTGGACTTCGTGCTGCTCAAGCCGATCGACACGCAGTTCTGGTTGTCCTGCCGGCAGCTGCGCATCTGGGGGCTGCCGAACCTGCTGCTGGGCCTCGGGCTCGCCGGCTACGCGCTCACCGCGATCGAAGGCGTGCCCTGGTTCCGGGGGTCGGCGATGTTTGTGCTGCCGCTGGTCATCGGGCTGGTGATCCTCTACGCCCTGGGCTACTTGCTGTCGACGGTGACGATCTGGTTCGTCAAGATGGAGAACATCACGCTGGCGATGCAGGCGCTGCTCGAGGCGGGGCGGTACCCGGTGTCGGCGTACCCGGGGGCGTATCGGGTGTTCTTCACGTTCGTGCTGCCGGTGGCGTTCATGACCACGGTGCCGGCGGCGTGGGTCAGCGGCCGATCCGGCCCGGGGAGCCTGCTCGCGGCGGCCGGGGCGGCGGCGGCGCTGCTGCTGCTGTCGCGGTGGTTCTGGCGGTTCGCGCTGCGGCACTACACCAGCGCGTCGAGCTGAACGCCGGGGGAGGGGCGTGGCGATTCGCTGGGCAAAGAAAAACCGCCGGGCGTTTGCCCGACGGTTTATTTTCTCGTGGCGTCGTCGACCGACGACACGCGGTCAGTTGACCGCGTCTTCCATCGCGTCGCCGGCTTCGTCGGCCGCGTCTTCCATCGAGTCCGCCGCGTCGTCGGCCGCATCCTGCGCGTCGTCCGCCATGTCTTCGATCGCGTCGCCCGGCTCCTCGGACTCGCAACCCACCATGAACCCGGTGCCCAGGCCCAGCGCAGCCAACAGACCCAGCCCGGCAAACGTCTTCTTCAACCAGTCCATCACAGATCCCTTTCGATAAAAACGGCGGGCTCACCCCGCGTGTGTCGGTCCACCCGATCAACGGGACGATTACGGTAAGCCTAACACGGCACGACGCCCGGAACATCCTTAATCCGTCGTGAATCCACGCCGACGCCCCCGGAACCTGCCCCCCGGAACCTGCCCCCCGGAGCTGGCCGCCGGGCCCCGCCGCCTCGGGTCAGGCCCGCCCCGCGTGCCCCGGCGGCAGCTGGCTGAGCATGTAACCCGAACCCACCACCGTGTGTAGGTACGGCGTCTCGAACGGCTTGTCCAGCTGCTGACGCACCTTCGACACCGTCACGTCGATCACGTTCGAAAACGGGTCGAAGTGCTGGTCCCACACCGACCGCCCGATCCGCTCCCGGCTCAGCAGCGTCTCGGGGTTCCGAAGAAACAGCTCCAGCAACGCGTACGGCTTGCCCAGCAGCTCCAGCGTCGTCTCGCCCCGCTTGACCGTCAGCCGGCCCAGGTCCATCTCCACGTCCCGGAACCGCAGCGTGTCGCCCGGCCTCGTCTCGCACTGCCGCAACAACGCCCGCACCCGCGAGATCAATTCCGCGAACGTCCGGTCCGCGTCCATCACCTGGTCCGCCCCGGCGTCGAACGTCTCGACCACGGTCTGCTCGTCTTCCTCCTGCGCGACCACCAGCAGCGGCTGGCCCACGTCCGCGTTCCGCAGCCGACGCGTCACCTTCACCCCGTCGATCCGCGGGCCTTCGCCCTCCCGCACCACCACGGCGTCGTAGTCGGTCTCGGTCAGCACCGCCTCCGCCTCCTGCCCGGACCGCACCACGTCCACGGCGTAGCGGTGCCGACGCAGACCCTCCCGCAGCGACTCGGCCGCCTCGCTGTAATCACCGACCAGCAAAATCCGCATGGCTTGGTCCCGCAAAAGTAAAAATCAATCGCGCACGTGGATCATAAATCAAGCGAAGACATTGCGATAGTGAAACCCGACGGCGATCCAAACAAAATGCAAATAAATAGGAAGAAGGATATTGACAGAAACCAAACAAGAATTAACATCCGTTGTTCCTATCAAACACCGAACTGAACGATAACCTCCGGAGCATTACGATGGTTGCAACCCTCAACAAGTCCCGCCCCGCGGCGCTCAACGGCACCGCTTCCCCGAACCGCAAGGCCGCCCCCATGCCGCGAACCGCCAAGAACGCCCCCAGCACCGCCGGCGGCACCGACGCCAACCGCGAGCGGGCCCTCAGCCAGGCCCTTACCCAGATCGAACGCTCCTTCGGCAAGGGCTCGATCATGCGCCTCGACGACGACCCCGCCAACCTCCCCGAGGGCATCTCCACCGGCTCGATCTCCCTCGACCTCGCCCTCGGCGGACGCGGCATCCCCCGCGGACGCATCGTCGAGGTCTACGGCCCCGAATCGTCCGGCAAAACCACCCTCACCCTCCACACCATCGCCCAAGCCCAGCAGCAGGGCGGTGTGGCCGCCTTCATCGACGCCGAGCACGCCCTCGACCCCTCCTGGGCCCGCCGCCTCGGCGTCAATCTCGAAGAACTGCTCGTCTCCCAGCCCGACACCGGCGAGCAGGGCCTCGAGATCTGCGAGCTGCTGGTCCAGTCCAACGCCGTCGACCTCGTCGTCGTCGACTCGGTCGCCGCCCTCATCCCCCGGGCCGAGATCGAGGGCGAGATGGGCGATTCCCACGTCGGGCTCCAGGCCCGCCTGATGTCGCAGGCCATGCGCAAGCTCACCGGCGCAATCAGCCGGTCCAAGACCACCGTCATCTTCATCAACCAGATCCGCGAGAAGATCGGCGTGATGTTCGGCAACCCCGAGACCACCCCCGGCGGCCGGGCGCTGAAGTTCTACGCCTCGGTCCGCATCGACATCCGCCGCACCGCCTCGATCAAG
>JBCCOP010000169.1:0-4250 GCA_039025315.1 Planctomycetota bacterium
CAACTTCCTGGACTTCTGGTGGTCCAACTCGGCGTTCTGCAACTCGATCGAGGGCCTGACGATCGACGTCGGGGCCGGCAACCCCGGCGCGGTCGCCCTGCGGTACCACAACAACAACATCGGCTACGCCCGGGACCTCACCCTCCGCAGCAGCGACCCCGACGGCGCAGGCTCCATCGGCTTCGACATGTCGCAGTTCCTCGGCGGTATCGCCCTGTTCAACGACCTCGAGATCATCGGCTTCGACCACGGCGTCCGCACCGCGACCCATCACGTCAACCTCACCTTCGAGCGGCTGACGCTCCGCGGCCAACGCGTCGCCGGCGTCCTGAACCGCGACAAGAGCCTGTCGATCCGGCACCTGCAAAGCGACAACGCGGTGCCCGCGATCGTCAACGCCACCGGGTCCGGCCAGGTCGTGCTGCTCGACAGCGAACTGACCGGCGGCGACCCCGACACCCCGGCCATCGACAACCGGGCGGGCCAGGTCGTCGTACGCGACACCGCGGTCTCCGGTTACGGCATTGCCGTCCGCGACCGGGGCGAAGACGTGCTGACCGGCTCGACGATCGACTTCCACGCCACCGACGGCGTGCTGACGCTGTACGACGACGTCGACCCCGCGCCGCTGCGGCTGCCGATCAAAGAGACGCCGGTGGTTGCGTGGGACGACCCCGCCGACTGGGCCGTGGTGGACGGGACGAAGCAGCTCGACGACACCGCCGCGTTCCAGGCGGCGATCGACTCCGGGGCCCGCACCGTCGTGCTGCCGCAGGACTACTACTGGATCAGCGACACGATCGTGATCCGCGGCAATGTCGAGCGGATCATCGGCAACTATTCCATGGTTCACCCCGTGCCCGAGTTGGGCTGGTCCAGCAAGCCGCTGTACCGCTTCGTTGATCAGCCTGGCGGGCCGGACATCGTGATCTTCGAGCAGTTCGAAACCAACTGGTGCTACTACCCCGCGTTCTGGACGTTCCAGCACGACGCGGCGCGGACGCTGGTGATCCGCGACGTGTTGTTCGGCTACGGCAGCGGGGCGTACCGCAACACCGGCACGGGCGACCTGTTCCTCGAAGACGTCTGCCACGCCGGCGGCGGCACGATGCGACGGTCGCCCGCCTGGGTCTTCCGCGGCCAGAACGTCTGGGCCCGGCAGTTCAACACCGAGGCGTACCACCCCCACGCCGTGGCCGACGACGCCGACGTCTGGATCATGGGCTTCAAGGTCGGCGAGTACCACGGCACGTACTTCACCGCGCAGAACGGCGGCCGGCTCGAAGCGCTCGGCGGGGTCTACAACTCGCTAGTCACCGGCAAGCAACACGACCCGGACCGCACGCAGGTGCTGGCCGACCATGGCGAGTTGTCGGTCACGGCCGTCGAACGCTCGACCGAGCGGCAGGGCGCGCCGCACCCCTGGATCGCCTACGAAATTCGCGGCGACGAGACGCGGCGTCTCTCGGCCGACGACGCGCCGAAGCGCGGCGAGACCACCCGGCTGCCGGTGTTCGGCGCGGCGGTGTCGCTGTTCCGCGGCGGGCTGCCGCGGCCCGACGGCCAGCCCGTTGTGTTCATCGAATCGGCTCCCGCCGACGGGCCCCTGGCGCCCGGCGACGCCTCTGCCACGCTGTCCTTCGCCGAGGGCACCCTCGACGGGTCCGTGGCCGTCGAGTTCGTGATCGACGACAGGCAGCCGCAGCGCTTCGACGTCCCCGTGTCCGCCGCGGGCGACGGACCCGTCGATATCGTGCCGCCGGCAGAATGGTTCGACGGCCTGCTCGGCGAGGCCGTGGTCGAGGCCCGGCTACTCAGCCGCTACGACTACCGCATCGACCCGCACCGGGCGGCGTGGACTTTCACCGTGGCTTCCGGCACCGTCGATCTGGAGGCGGGGCTGATCTCTCACATCGGCTTCAACGACGGCGTGGAGGACGCGGCGGGGCCGGGCCGGAAGATCGAGGCCGGCGGGGTGGGCACGACCGCACGCGGCGTCGATGGCCGGGCCGGCACCTTCGGCGGCCAGGACGGGGTGAGGCTCGCTTGGCCGCTCGAGTTGCCGTCCGACCAGGTCAAACACGGCGGGGTCAAAGGCGTGCACTTCGACCTGCGGCGGTACGCGCCGGCCGAGGTCTTCATGCACGACCGCTTTTTTGCACGCTCGATCGCGGTGTGGGTCCGCCCCGAGCGGGCGGGCGGGGCGCAGGTGATTTTCGACCAGGGCAAGCGGCGCTTCGGGATGGGCCTGCGGCTAGACGCCAACCGGGTCCGCGGCGGCGTGGGCATCCTCGGTCAGCAGTTTGCGGCCGAGGCGAAGCTCACGGGCCGGGGCTGGACGCACCTGGCGGTGGTGTTCAACCGCGGCCGGGTGACGCTGTGGGTCGACGGCGAGCGGGCCGACTCCACACGGACGGTCCCGGACTACCAGGGCTTCGCCCATGTGGACTACCAGGACTCGTCCGGCGGCTGGGGTCGGGCGTGGGACGGCGACGTCTTCGCCTCGGGCTCGCCTTCCGGGTTCCGCGGGCTGTTGGACGACGCGCGGATCTACGACCGGGCGCTGAGCCCGGCGGAGGTCGCGGCGCTGGCGGGGGCGGGGCGGTGAATCCGGACCCTTCACCGCCAAAAACCCTCGGCACCCTCGGCTTTCCCTTGACATCGACGGGTCACGGGGTACATTGATCAATCGAATGACTTTGGTTTCGAAAAAGTTTGTTTCCCAGGCTCGTCACGCCCTGCCGTTCTGATGCCTCCTATCGACCGCCCATCCCGGCCCGGCACCACGACCCAGGCGGACCTCGCCCGGGAGTTGGGTATCGCCAAGGAGACGGTCAGCCGCGCCCTGAACGACCACCCCCGGGTCAGCTTGGCCCTGCGGGAGCGGGTCCGCGACGCGGCCAAGCGGTTGAACTACCGCCCGAACGCCGCGGCGCTGGCGATGAAGCACCAGCGGTTCCGTCAGGTCGGCGTGGTGATCCCCGACGATCCGCACCGCCCGAGGCTGCGGTTCCGGGCGTTCAAGATGGAACTGATCGCCGGGGTCAACGTGACCCTCGAAGAGGCCGGCTACTCCGCCCTGCTGCTGCACGCCGGGACCAAGGTCAGCAACACCCACTCGCTGGGCCGCATCCTCCGCGAGCAGGCCATCGACGGGGCGATCGTCGTCGGAACCCTGCCGGACAACACACGCAGCCACATCGAGGCGCTGACCGGCCGCACCGTGTTCCTCGAATCGAACCACTGGAGCGACCTCGCCTGTTTCCGGCGGGACGAAGTCGCCGCCGGCCGTATGGTCGGCGAGGCCGTGGCCCGCGCCGGCTACCGCAGCATCGTCTGGTTCAAGGGCGACACAGCGTCCCAGCGTCTGCTGAACTTCAGCGAATCCGAGCGTCTCGCCGGCCTGACCGAGGTCGCCGAGGAGGCCGGCCTCCCCATCCACACGTTCGGCCACCGGACCTGGCAGCTGCCGCCCGACGAGGAGCGGGCGTTCTTCGATTCGCTCGACCCGCACACCGCGGTGGTCTCCTACGACGCCGCCAACGCCCGCTGGCTCGAGGGCGCTTGCCTCCGCCACGGCGTGGTGCCGGCCCGCGACTTCGGGCTCGTCTGCTGCGACGACATCCACGAGTTTGACTACACCTGGAACGAATTGAGCCGCGTCGCCTTCGACCGCTACCGCCTCGGCTGCCTCGCCGCCGAGCGGATGCTCGGCTGGCTCGACACCGGCGACGCACCCAAGTCCGAGCGTGTCGTCGATCACTGGATCGAAGGCGCGTTGCTCCCCCGCCGAACCTGACGTTTCCCTGGCTTCTTTCCCCTTTTCCTATTGGAGGTTTCGCAATGATCAAACGAATGACAGGATTGACCGCGGCCGCCGCCCTGACCGTTGGCACCAGCGCATCGGCGGCGGTGATCGCCGCCGATCTCGGAGCTAGTGGCCGCTATCAAAGCGACGCAGACGCCACCGGCTCCGTGGTCGATTACACGTTCGGCAACCCGCTGACGGGTGCCGGCCGGGTGGTCGACGGTTCCGTGCCACGTGTCGGGCTTAACGGCGGCAACAGCGTCGAGTTTCTCCCCCTCTTCGCTTACCAGGTCACGTCCGACTTCGCCGCCGACATCAACGGCGGGGGCTCGGCTTCGATCCAGATCGGGACCGGCGCTGCCGCGACAAACGTCCCGGCGAGTGTCGATCTGGTGCTCCTGCAGGTCACAGCACCCACGACCGACTTTGCCACGATCGTGAA
>JBCCOP010000170.1:0-4236 GCA_039025315.1 Planctomycetota bacterium
CGTTGGCGTTGAAGATCGGGCAGACCGCCTTGAGCCCGTGGTCGCGGATGAAGTCGATGGCTTCCCAGACCTGCCCTTCGCGCGACTCGCCGTCGCCGATGACGCAGAACACCCGCTTGTCCAGCCCGTCGAGCCGGGCGGCGATCGCCAGGCCCGCGGCGACCGACAGGCCCTGGCCGAGGCTGCCGGTGGCGGCGTCGAAGAACGGCATGCCCAGCGCCGGGTTCGGGTGCCCGTCGATCGGCGAGTCGAGCTGACGCAGCGTCATCACCAGCTCGCGGTCGATCGGCCGCAGGTCGTCGTTGTCGTCGCGGTAATGGATGCCGAGGTCCGCCATCGCGGCGTAGACGATCGGCACGGCGTGGCCCTCGGACAGCACCAGCCGGTCGGCCGAGGGGTGCCCGGGGTTGGCCGGCTCGTGCCGCAGGTGGGTGTACAGCAGCGTCGCCAGCAGGTGCGCCAGCGATGCCCCGGTCGAGGGGTGGCCCGACCCGGCCGCGCCGGTGATCTCGTAGGTCAGCTTGGCGAGGTCCACGGCTTTCTGATGCAGGGTCGATTCGAGGGACATCGCGGGTTCCTTGGACGTTTCGGGTGGGCGGGATCGGCGTTCAAGACGCTAATCCGCCGTGTAGGCAATAGTTAACGCACAGCACCCACGGCGCGGCGAGGGTAACCCGAAAGTATACGGCGATCTCTCGGGGCCGTGGGACGGGCCGCCTGTGAAAATAGGCCACGCCGCGTCGGCGTAACGGTGACGCACGCCGGATGTTGTCCCCCCACAACGAAAAACGCCGCTCCGGGGAGCGGCGTGGTACAGGGTGGGAGTCACGGTTGGCGGTCAGCCGTCTTTCTTCTCATCATCGGCCGCCAGTGCATCGGCCGGGGCCTCGGGCTCTTCGGAAGCTTCCGGGGCTTCCGGAGATTCCGGGGGGGGGTCGGCGACCGCGGTGGCGGCGGCAGATTCTTCCTCGGCCGCGGCTTCGCCGGCCTCGCCCTTGCGGAGCTTGGCGGCGAACTCCATGCGTTTGTTGGCCTTGTCGCGGCGGCGCGAGCTGCTGCCGCTGACCTGCGGGCCGGGCTCCTCGGTGCCGACGAGCTGGATCACGCAGAGGTCGCCGCCGTCGCCGAGGCGGGACATGCCGAGTTTGATGATGCGGGTGTAGCCGCCGTCGCGGTCGGCGTAGCGGGGGGCGATCTCGTCGAAGAGGTGCTTGCTGATCTTGGTGCCGCCGGTAACCTCGCCGTATTTGTTGCGGCGGACGGTCTCGTCGTCCTCGTCGCGGATCATCACCGGGTCGCCGCCGAGCTTGGCGATGACACGGCGACGGCTGGCGAGGTCGCCCTTCTTCGCCGCGGTGATCAGCTTCTCGACGAACGGCTGCAGGGCCTTGGCCTTCGGCAGGGTCGTCGTGATCTGGTTGTGGGTGAACAGGGCCACCGCCTGGTTGCGCCACATGGCGATGCGGTGGTTGGTCTTGCGGCCGAGCTTTCGGCCGTAAACGCCGTGTCTCATGCTTGATTTCCTTTCTTGACGCGACCGGCGGGGAGACGTCCGCGGGTCTGGCCACTCGCCCCCCCCCGGAACTTCCCGGAAGCTATCGAGAAACTTCGGGGGCTAAGCCGCAAGCGGCTTAGAGGGGGCGGCAATGGGTAGGTCCGCACGCGGGACCGCGGCGTCGGGGGCCGCAAAAAACGCCCCGGCGGGTCGGCCGGGGCGTTCGAAAATCTTTCGGGTCAGACCTCGATCTCGGCGGGCAGCTCCATCCCGAGCTCGAGGCCCAGGTCGGCGAGCTTGCGCTTGACCTCACGCAGCGACGTCTTGCCGAAGCTGCGGACCTTGAGCAGGTCGGCCTCCTGCCGGCTGACCAGGTCGGCGACGCTGGTGACCTGGGCCGATTCGAGGCAGTTGTTCGCCCGCACCGACAGGTCCAGCTCGGGCAGCGTCATCTGCAGCTTGCGGATCAGCTCCTCGTCCACGCGCGCGGCGGCGGCGGCCGACTCGCTGGCGACCTCGGACCCCAGCTCGTAGTACTGCACGAACGGGTTGAGGTGCTTGCGCAGGATCTTGGCGGCCTCGACCAGCGCCATCTCCGGGCCGACCGTGCCGTTGGTCCAGACCTCGAGGGTCAGCTTGTCGAAGTTGGTCTTCTGGCCGACGCGGGTGTCCTCGACCTTGTAGCGGACGCGGGTGACCGGCGAGTAGGTCGCGTCGACCGGGATCAGGCCGACGTCCTGGTCTTCGTTGGCGTCGTACTGGTCCGACGCGGGGACGTAGCCCCGGCCCTTCTCGACGGTGAACTCCATGTCGAAGTCCACCTGCTTGGTCAGCGTCGCCAGCACCTGGTCTTTGTTGTGGATCGTGATCGAGGTGTCGGCCTCGATCAGGTCGCAGGTGACTTCGCCCGGGCCCTCGGCCTGGAGCCGCATGGTCTTAGGCTCGTCCGACTCGGACGAGACGACCATGTTCTTGACGCTGAGGATGATGTCGGTGACGTCTTCCTGCACGCCCTCGAGTGAAGTGAACTCGTGCGGGGCGCCCTTGATCTTTACGCCGGTCACGGCCGCGCCCTCGAGGGACGACAGCAGGATGCGGCGGAGCGAGTTGCCGACGGTCGTGCCGAAGCCGCGCTCGAACGGCTCAACGGTGAACTTGCCGTAGGTCTCCGACGCGGTCTCGGCGTCGAGGTTGACACGGTGGGGGAGTTCCAGGCCTCGCCAGCGGATGCGCATGACGTTGTCTCCAATGCTGCAGCGGTTTGAGGGGGTCAAACGGTCCCGGCCTTCACGCTCGTCCCGGCCCTGCTGCGGGGCCGGTTGGCTTCTGAGACCTGGGAGAAGTCACTTTTGATTTTTGATTGAGGATTTTGGATTCCGGCCCGAAGCCGAGATCAAAATCATGGTTCTACTCAATCAAAAATCCTCAATCCAAAATCAAAAAATCGCTCACACCCGCCGCTTCTTCTTAGGCCGGCAGCCGTTGTGCGGGATCGGGGTGTGGTCTTCGACGGCGGTGACCTTGAGGCCCGAGTGAGCGAGGCCGGTGACGGCCGACTCCCGGCCGCTGCCCGCGCCCTTGACGCGGACCTCGACCTCGACCATGCCGTACTTCTTGGCCTGGGCGGCACACTCCTCGGCCGCACGGGTCGCGGCGAAGGGGGTGGACTTGCGCGAGCCCTTGAACCCGACGGTCCCGGCCGATCCCCAGCAGAGGGTCTCGCCGTTGACGTCGGTGATGGTCACGAGGGTGTTGTTGAACGTCGCCTTGACGTAGGCGATGCCGCGGGTGACGTTCTTGCGGACTTTCTTGGATTTCTTGGCCACGGGTCTTTCCTTGAAGTTGAGCGGCTCCGACTCTCCGCGACACGCGGCGGGAACCTGGCTTCGGGGGGGTGGGTGCTAAGTGAGATCGCCGGAAGCGGAATTAAAAAATTTCCGGGGGGGTTACTTCATGCCTTTGACGGACTTCTTGCCGGCGACGGTCTTCTTGCGGCCCTTGCGGGTGCGGGCGTTGGTCTGGGTGCGTTGGCCGCGGACGGGCAGGCCGCGGCGGTGGCGGTCGCCGCGGTAGCTGCGGATGTCGCGCAGCCGGGCGATGTTCTGCTGGACCTGGCGGCGGAGGGCACCCTCGATGATGTACTTGGACTCGAGCAGGCCGGCGATGGCGGCGAGCTGGTCCTCGTCGAGTGTGTGGGCCCGGACCTGGGGGTCGAGGTCCAGCTCTTTGCAGATGTCGAGCGAGAACTTCGGCCCGATCCCGTAGATGTAGCGGAGGCTGATGTGCAGCGGCTTGTTGTCGGGGATCTCGGTGCCGGCGATACGGGGCATGGTGGGGTCCTCAAGAGGTCGCGTTACGGTCGACGCGGTTCAATGGTGTGGTTGGTCCCGGGCGGTGATTTAGCCCTGACGTTGTTTACATTTCGGGTTGGACTTGCAGATGACACGCACGATGCCTTTGCGGCGGACGATCTTGCAGTCTTCGCAGATACGCTTGACGGAGGAGCGGACTTTCATGGTGGATCACTCTCGGTTCGGGGCTAAGCCGCAAGCGGCTAATTCCGGGGGTCAGTGGCGGTAGGTGATGCGGCCTTTGGACAGGTCGTAGGGGCTGATGTCGACGGTCACGCGGTCGCCGGGGAGGATGCGGATGTAGAACTTGCGCATCTTGCCGGAGATCGTGGCGATGATCTCGTGGTCGTTCTCCAGCTTGACGCGGAACATCGCGCTGGGCAGCGACTC
>JBCCOP010000171.1:0-4167 GCA_039025315.1 Planctomycetota bacterium
CGAGCTGCCTAGCGCAGGCCGCTCTGTGTCTGCCCGCAGCAACAGCTGCAGTTGCATTCCTCTTGGGTTCTGCACTTGCATTTGTCGCACGAGCAGCTGGTACAGTCTTCGATCACTGGATCACTCTCCTTTCTGTTCCCCAAGCGGGGAAGGGGTTCCAGCCGTCACTCCTCACCGAAGCCCACCCGCGACCAAGCGGGCGAACTTCCGGGGGGCCGCCGGAGGTTCTCCGCCCCGCGACGGCTCGCGGGGCACGATCGTGTCGGCCGACGCCTCGGGGACGCACGGCCGACCGGCAAAGCGTCTTGAGTAAACAACACGCCATGCATTTGGATTATTCGTCGATCGACGACGCGGGTCAAGAAGTTTTGTGCGACCCGCGTGGGGCGACGCGGATCAAGCGGCGCCCGATTTGGCCTTGGCCGCGCCGACGAGCATCTTGTGCCGGCGTTTGATCAGGTCGGTGAGGTGCTCGACCTCGGTCATGGCGGTGGGTGACCATTTGGCCCAGTGGACCTCGACCGCGCACTTGGCCGAGCGGATGCCGTCGCGGATGAAGCGGTTGAGGCGTTTCATCGGCAGCTGGTCGAGGTGCTCCTGGCGCAGGGGCATGCAGAACACGGGCGACTCGGGGTTGGGCACGAAATAGGCGACCGGCATCGGGGGCGGGTCGGTGGCCTCGTTCGCGTCGGGGCCGGCGTAGGTGTACTGGATGGTCCACTTCCAGGACTGGCCGTGCCAGATCAACGATCTCTCGATACCGTCGTAGGCCTCGAGGCGTTCGAGCAGGGTGGAGAGCAGGGCGACGTGCTGCTCTTTCTGGAGGGCCATGAGCTGTTCGAACGTGGGCGTCTGCCACTGTTCTTCCCAGGCGTTGCGGACGGGTTCGGCGGGCATGTGGGGGTCGGGGGTTGGGGTTCGGGGTCTGGGGTGGTCCGGGGGTGGTCCGGGGGTGGGCCGGTGGCGAATCGTCTAAGTTATTCGTGGCCGCGGCCGAAGGCAAGCCGACGGGCGGAAAGTTTTAGGGTAAATGGAACGTTCACATAAGTTTACCGATGGGCTGCCGGGCGGTTTGACGGCGGTCGTGGTGGCGAAGGCGGCGGTGCCGGGGCGGGTGAAGACGCGGTTGACGCGGGGTGACGGGGCCCTGAGCGCGGATCAGGCGGCGGCGGTCCACGCGGCGATGCTGGACACGGTGCTGCGGCGGGTCGGGGCGTGGGCGGATCGGCGGGTGCTGGCGATGGACGATCCCGCCCCCGGAAATATCCCCGCCGCGGCCCGGCAGGGCGAGCGGGTCTGGGAGATCACGGAGCAGGGCGACGGCGACCTCGGCGAGCGGTTGGAACGTGTTTGGCGGAACATTCCGGGGGGGGTGGTGTTGCTCGGCGTGGACAGCCCGGACGTGCCGGCGTCGGCGTGGTCCGCGCTAGAAGAGTCGCTGCGGACGCACGACGCGGCGGTGGGGCCGGTGGGCGACGGGGGTTACTGGACGTTGGCGACCCGCTGCCGGCGGGTGGAGCTGGTGCGGGGCATCGACTGGGGCGGGGCCGGGGTGTACGATCAGACCCGCCGGGCGGCCGCGGCCGCGGGGGTGACGCTGGCCGAGCTGCCCGCGTGGCACGACGTGGACGACCCGGCGGACCTGACGGCTCTGCGTCAGCGGCTGATCGACGCGGAGGAGCCCGCCCTGATCGGTCTGGCCCGCCGGCTCGACGCGATCCTCGACTAACGCGAGTCAAACATCTTCCATGAGCCAAGCCCCCACCCCGCCGAGCCCGCCGCCCGCCCCGCTGTCCGACGACGAGCGGGCGGAGCTGGCCGAGTCCACGCTGCTGCTGGTCGACGACAACGAGCAGAACGTCGAGCTGTTGCAGGTCTATTTAGAAGCGCTGCCCTGCCGGACGCTCACGGCGTACGACGGCCGGGAGGCGATGGCGATCATCGAGGACCCCGACCAGCCGACGCCGGACCTGGTGCTGCTGGACGTGATGATGCCCCGGATGTCGGGCTTCGAGGTCTGCCAGAAGATCAAGGAGGACCCCAAGACGCGGGGCATCCCGGTGATGATGGTGACGGCCCTGAACGAGCTGGGCGACATCGAGCGGGGCGTCGAGGCGGGTACGGATGATTTTCTGACCAAGCCGGTGAACCGGCTGGAGCTGATCACGCGGGTCAAGAGCCTGCTGCGGGTGCGTCACCTCAAGCGGGAGCTGGACCGCACGGAGGCGTACATCCAAGACCTCGAACGCAACCGGCGGGACGGGGGGCCGGACGCGGAGGGCGGCTGAGGGCGGCGGGGGCACCGTGCGCTGCGATTGTTCTTGTTCTGAGGTTCCTTTCTCAAGTGGCGATCGCTGCGTCAGGGTCCTGACGGCGGTTCATGGGGCGGCGTAGCGGTCCGGCGGCCCGGCGGGCGGTTTTTCTCGGACCGTGGCGCGGGGTGTGCCAACCGAACCGGCGTTGATCGGTCAGATCGCTGCGGCCGGGGTGGGGTTATGCGGACGCGGGGTTCGGTCTGTGACGGTTGTGCGGGTTGTGGCGGGTTGAAGACGGGGGCACGGGGTCCGTATTTGCCGTGGGCCTTGAGCGGTGGGGGAGCGCGTCCGATGAGCGATGCGTTGGCCAGACCCGGCGGTACCGGGCGGCACGAGGAAACTCCGCGGCGGCGTTCGCCCGGGGCCGTGCCGAGAGTGGCAACCGATACGGCAGCCGAAAAACCGCAAGCCGCATCGAAGTTCATTCAACCGCCGGGCGACCAGGGAAGGCGTCCTCACCGCGGGAAACAGGGAAACGTTCCAGGAGCCATTTGCTATGAGTCGGATCAACACCAACGTAACGTCTTTGCTGGGCCAGCGCATTCTGACGCAACAGAACAAGTCGCTGAACACCAGCCTCGAGCGGCTGTCGACGGGCCTGCGGATCAACCGCGGCGGCGACGACCCGGCGGGCCTGATCGCCAGCGAGGCGCTGCGGTCGCAGAAGGCCTCGATCACCTCGGCCATCGGCAACGCCGAGCGGGCCGAGCAGGTGGTCAACGTCGCCGAGGGCGGCCTGCAGGAGGTCAACAACCTGCTGCTCGAGGTCCAGGCCCTCGTCGGGCAGTCGGCCAACGACGCCGGCCTCTCGCTCGAAGAGAAGGAAGCGAACCAGCTGCAGATCGACTCGATCCTGCAGACGATCGACCGGATCAGCGAGACGACCAGCTTCCAGGGCACCAAGCTGCTCAACGGCACCTACGACTTCAACGTCGAGAGCCAGGCCGCGACCGTCAACGACATCCAGGTCAACGCCGCCAAGCTCGCCAAGGGCGACGAGCGTGACGTCAAGGTCCTCGTGACCCAGTCGGCCCAGAACGCCGGCTTCTTCCTCTCGACCGCCGGCGCGTTGGACCTCTCGGCCGCCGACGCGAGCTTCACCTTCGACCTCGCCGGCGTCAACGGCAGCCGCCAGTTCAGCTTCGCCTCCGGCACGGCCGTCGCCGACATCGCCAGCACGATCAACACCTTCACCGACATCACCGGGGTCTCGGCCACGGCGTCGGGCACGGGCGTGAAGATCCTCTCGACGGGCCTCGGCTCCAGCGAGTTCGTCTCGGTCGACGTCAAGGACGCCGGCGCCCAGGCCGGCGGCATCTACGTCCTGAGTGCCAACTCCTCGCTGGCCGCCTCGACGGCCGGCGCCACCGCCTTCACCGCCGCCAGCAACCCGCTGCGGGACGAGGGCCAGGACATCGGCGCGACCATCAACGGCGTCGCCGCCACCACCCACGGCGCGACCGCCAAGCTGTCGACCGACTTCCTCGACGTCGAGATCGAGCTGACCACCGCCGGCGCCCAGGCGCTGGGCAACATCGACGCCGCCACCATCACCGGCGGCGGGGCCAACTTCAACCTCGGCCCCAACGTCGACATCGGCAACCAGGTGTCGATCGGCATTGGCAGCGTCGCCACCCGTAACCTCGGCACCGAGACCAACGGCTACCTCAGCTCGTTGGCTTCGGGCCAGGACAAGAACGTGGTCGACGGCAACCTGACCGAGGCCCAGAAGGTCGTCAACGACGCCATCTCCGAGGTCTCCACCCTCCGCGGCCGGCTCGGGGCGTTCCAGAAGAACACCGTCGGCTCGACCATCCGGTCGCTCGGCGTGGCCCTCGAGAACACCTCCGCC
>JBCCOP010000172.1:0-4113 GCA_039025315.1 Planctomycetota bacterium
CGAGCTGGTGTCGATGATGCTCGGGGCGACCTGGGTCACGCAGAACGAGGCGAGCCAGGCGTACCGCCTCGACCGCGGGCACCACACCTACCGCGTCGCGCCGGGGTCGCAGCGGGCGCTCTTGCAGCGCATGATCGCCACGGGCCGGTGCTTCCTCGAGCTCGACGAGGACGAGACGAACAACCGCACCAATCAACGTCCGCTGCGCTGGGTCGGCGGCGACGCGGCGTGGAAGCTCTGGCTCGTCGCCCGGCAGGGCGCGGGGGCGCTGCTGGTCGACCTGCAGCTGCGCCGCAAGGGCAAGCGGCTGTCGGTCACCGAGCCCGAGGTCGTGCTCGGCGGACGCGAGGGCTTGATCGTCAGCTCGACACTGCTCGCCCCCGGAAAAGAAGCGGGCCGCTCTCGGTCAGCTTCCGGGGGCGGTTTTGCGATGGCGGCGCCGTTCGACGACCGTGATGCGTACCGCTGGGTCAGCCAGTTCCGCGACCACCGCTACGCCGAGTCGGAGGCGGCGGACACCGAGGCCGCCGCCGAGACGGTCGACGAGGAAGTCGGACCGTCGGCGTTGCGGGTCCCGAGCGACGACGTCGGGCGGTTCTTCGAGCGGCTGTACCTGCTGCCGCAGCTGCCGGAGCTCGACCTGCCCGAGGGCATGGGTCGAGCGGAGGCGCTCATCGAGCCCCGGCCGCACCTGGACCTCTACAGCCCGGGCTCGGCCCAGGCGGCCGAGCTGATCACCGGCGGGGGCAAGAGCAGCCTCGTCGCCCGGGTGTCGTTCGACTACGCCGGCCAGCGGATCAACCCGGCGCAGCGCGGCCGGTTCGTCCCCCTCGCCCCGCCGACGAAGCGCACCGCGACGGGTGATGGATCCACCGAGACCGCCACCGTCGCCGGGGCCGACGAGACGACCGAAGCGTCGGCGGCACCCGAACCCGAAGAGACCGCGGTCGCCGTCCACGAGCAGACCCCGGAGGTCGGCGGCGGCGACGCCACCCCCGGAAGTTCCGGGGAAAGTCCCGGGGGCGGGGGCGAAGAGCGGCTGATCCGCCGCGACCTGCGGGCCGAGCGTGAGGCGATCGCCGCGACCGCCGGATTAGGTTTGCGTCACACCGCGTCGCCCGGCGGGGACGTGCTGCTGGTGAGCCCGAAGCAGATGCCGCGGGCCGTCGCCGCCCTGCTCGCCGCCGGTTGGGTCGTCTCGGCGGACCAGCGGATCGTCCGCGCCGCGGGGCCGCCGGCCCTGTCCATCGCCTCGGGCATCGACTGGTTCGAGCTCCGCGGCACCGTCAGCTACGACCAGGCCGACGGCCAGACCCAGCAGTTCACCCTCCCCGAGATCCTCGCCGCCGCGCGGTCGGGCCAGAACATGATCACCCTCGGCGACGGCAGCCAGGCGCTGCTGCCCGAGCAGTGGCTCGACGAGCACGGCCTGCTCACGGCGCTCGGCCAGATCGAGGGCGACCACCTGCGCTTCAAGTCGTCGCAGGCGGCCGTGCTGGATGCGCTGCTGGACGACAAGCAGCTCACGGCCGTGGACGACCGTTTCCGCGAGGCCCGCAAGCGGCTCGCGCAGTTCGAGGGCATCGACCCGCTCGACGCGGCCGAGAGCTTCGGCGGCGACCTGCGCCGCTACCAACGCGACGGGCTGGGCTGGCTCCGCTTCCTCCGCGAGTTCGGTATGGGCGGCATCCTGGCCGACGACATGGGCCTGGGCAAGACCGTTCAGGTGCTCGCGATGCTGCAGGCGCGGAAGCTGGGACACCGCGACCACAGCGACCCGAAGCTCAACGGCGACACGGCCCCCGACGAACCGGCCCCGCACCGCCCGTCGCTGATCGTCGTGCCGCGGTCCGTCATCTTCAACTGGCTCGACGAGGCGCAGAAATTCTGCCCCGAGCTGAAAGTCCTCGCCTACTCCGGGCCCGAGCGGGCGACGCTGCGGCCGCGCTTCGCGGATTACGACCTGGTGGTCACGTCGTTCGGGCTGATGCGGCGCGACATCGACGCGCTGAAGGAGATCGACTTCGACTACGCCGTGCTCGACGAGGCGCAGGCGATCAAGAACCCCGCGTCGCAGTCCGCGAAGGCGGCCCGGCTGCTCAAAGCCCGCCACCGCCTCGCGCTCACCGGCACGCCGGTCGAGAACCACCTCGGCGACCTGTGGTCGATCTTCGAGTTCCTCAACCCCGGCATGCTCGGCGCCAACGCCCGGTTCAGCGAGCTGGTCCGCGGCTCGACCTCGTCCGCCGCGGCCGAGAAGCTGCAGACCCCGGTCACGCCCGACGGCCAGGACGCCACCGACGACGCGGCCGCCGAGGCGTTCGCGCTCGACGCCGACGACCCCGAGGCCGAAGCCAAGGCCAAGGTCGACGCCGTCGCCCAGGTCGCCGCCGCCCTCAAGCCCTTCATCCTCCGCCGCACCAAGACCCAGGTGCTCAAGGACCTGCCGGCCAAGACCGAGCAGATGATCGTCTGCGAGATGGAGCCGGCCCAGCGCAAGGTCTACGACCAGCTGCGCAAGTACTACCGCGGCACGCTGATGAAGCAGCTCGACGCCTCGCCCAACGGCAACGGCAAGACCAACGGCAAAGCCGCGGAAACTTCCGGAAGTGGCGGGGTCGGGTCATCGGCGTTCATGGTGCTCGAAGCACTGCTGCGCCTGCGGCAGGCCGCCTGCCACCCGGCGCTGATCGACAAGGAAGGTGTGAACCCGAGCGACGGCGCGGCCGCGGCGGGCAATAACGCCGGCGTTTCTTCCGGGGGGGCACCCTCGGCCAAGCTCGATACGCTCAGCGACATGCTCGCCGAGGTCATCGATGGCGGGCAGAAGGCGCTGGTCTTCAGCCAGTTCACGTCGATGCTCTCGCTGGTCCGGCAGCGGCTCGACGAGCTGGGCATCCGCTACGCCTACCTCGACGGGCAGACCCGCAACCGCAAGCAGGTCGTCGAGCAGTTCCAGGAAGACCCGGACCTGCAGGTGTTCCTGATCAGCCTCAAGGCCGGCGGCGTCGGGCTCAACCTCACCGCCGCCGAGTACGTCTTCATCCTCGACCCGTGGTGGAACCCCGCCGTCGAGGCGCAGGCCATCGACCGCACGCACCGCATCGGGCAGACCAAGCCGGTCTTCGCCTACCGCATGATCTGCGAGGACACGGTCGAGCAGCGGATCATCGAGCTGCAGCAGCGCAAGCGCCAGCTCGCCGACGCGATCGTCGGCGGCCAGCAGAACCTGCTGCAGAGCCTGACCCGCAGCGACATCGAACAACTCTTGTCGTAACCCGACCCCGACTCGATCGCGCTAATTCATCGACGGGTCGGGCGGCACGATCTTCGGGTCGAAGCGTTGCCCCAGGGTGTCGCGGCGCTGCCGGCGGATCAGCCCCAGCCACCAGCCCTCGCCCTCGCCCGGCGTCAGGACCGTGTCGCCGTCGGTGTCGGTGACGACCCAGGCGTCGGCTTGCAGCTCGCCCTCGAGCTGGCCCGCGCCCCAGCCGGCGTAACCCGCGAAGAACACGGCCGGGCCCGCCGCGCCCGCCAGCACCGGCTCGACGTACTCCCGCTGCGTCGACCAGCACACCCCGTCCATCACCCGCTCCTCGCCGCCGACCGTGTCGCGGTGCAGCGCCATCAGCGGCCCGTCGCACGGCCCGCCGCGGTGCAGCGGCCCGTCGATCCCGCATTCGACCCCCGGCAGCGACGCCATCGCCTCGGCCAGCGACGTGTCCGTCGGCCGATTCAGCACCAGGCCCAGCGCTCCCTCCTCCCCGTGCTGCACCATCAGGATCACGGCCCGCTCGAAGTTCGGGTCGCCCATCGCCGGGGACGCCAGCAACAACTTGCCCCGTAGGCTATCCATCACGCCTCGATCATACCGGCAACCCCGCCGCGGCCAAGACAAGACCCGGGGTTTCCCGCCCCGACTAAAATCCCTTATGGCCCGGCGAAGCCGAAACCACGGACGACACACCCTCGCCGCGGCGGCCGCGTGCGCCGTCCTGCTGACCCTCGGCTGCGCCCAGGCCGACCTCGACGCGGCGCAGGACGCCTACCGCTTCGGCCGGATCGAGACCGCCGCCGCCCGCATCGACGCCTACACCCGCGACCACGGCCGCG
>JBCCOP010000173.1:0-4042 GCA_039025315.1 Planctomycetota bacterium
CTCGGCGTAGCCGCGGTCCTTGGCCTCGGCCAGCGCCTCGGCGTAGGTCTTGCCGCGTCGCGCCATCTCCGTGAGGATGTAGTTGCACGTGCCGTTGAGGATGCCGTAGAGCCCGCCGATGCGGTTGGCCATCAGGCCCGCCGTCAATGCCGTGACGCACGGGATGCCGCCGCCGCAGGACGCCTCGAAGGCGATCGACACGCCGTGCTTCCGGGCGAGGCCGAACAGCTCCGGGCCCTCGGCCGCGAGTAGCGCCTTGTTGGCGGTGACAACGTGGGCTTGTTGTTTCAGCGCCCGCCGGACGTAGCCCCCTACCGGGTCACGCCCGCCGGCGACCTCGACGACGGCATCGACCTTGTGGGCGAAGAACGCCTCGGGGTCGTCGGTGACCACCGCCTCGTCGAGCCCGGCGGCGACCGCCCGTGACCGGTCTCGGACCAGCACCGCCCGCAACGCGACCGCCCGGCCGAAGCGGGCGGCGTAGAGGTCCGCCTCGTCGCGGAGCAGCTGGGCCACGCCGCGGCCGACGGTGCCGTAGCCGATCATGCCGATCTGGAAGGGCGTTTTGCTCATGGGTCGCTCGCTCCCGCCGCCGCGGGCCGGGCAGGATACCAACGGGCCCGCGACGCGGCTATGATCTCCGTATGGCACGCGTGACCGCCCCCATCCCGACGCCCCCGGCCGACGAATTGATGGTCACGCCGGTCTGCGCGATTTTCCGTCGGTTCCTCAAGCGGCAGGGGCTGAAGTTCACCACCGAGCGGGCGATGACGCTCGACGTCGTGCTGCAGAAGGAGCACGTCTTCGAGGCCGACGAACTGGTCAACGAGCTCAAGTCGGTCGGCCAGCGGGTGAGCCGGGCGACGGTGTACCGCACGCTCAAGCACCTGCTGGAGTCGGGCATCATCCGCGAGGTGCTGATCGACTCGAACAAGGCGCACTACGAGCTGTCGTACGGCCGGGCGCCGAAGGGACACCTCGTCTGCGTCGAGACGCAGCGGATCGTCGAGTTCCCGACGGCCGAGCTCGACGCGCTGATGACCAAGGTCTGCGAAGCGAACGGCTTCGACCCGCTGAGCCACCGCTTCGTGGTCTACGGCGTCTCGCCCGAGGCCCGGCAGATCGAAGAGGCGGAAGACGCCGGCGACGACGCGGACTGACCGCCAAACACCAAGCGTCAAAATACACGCTCGGCCTTGGCCTTCTTGTCGAAGCCCCAGAGCGGGCGTGTCGCGCCCAGCAGCAGGCCGACCGGCACTGCGGCGGCGGCGGTGTAGAGCAGCTCGGGCAGCCGCCTGCCGAGCTGCTCCATCGCGCCCCAGTCCGCCGGCTGTCCCGCGAGCCAGGGCACCCCACGCAGCGTGATCAGCAGCGTCTCGACCAGCGCCGCGAACCCGCCGACGGCGAACACCATGAGCACCACGGTCAGTACCGATTCCCGGAACAGCAGCCCGCGCAGCTGCAGCACGGCGTAGGCCCCGACCAGGTAGCCCACCGCCTGCGGCCCGGCGATCACGCCCTGGTCGCGCAGCGGCCCGGGCAGGGTGTCCAGCAGCACCCCGACGACCAGCAACGCCCACGGCACCACCGCCCGCGTCGCCGAGACCCCGACGAACACCGCGAGGATCAGCAGCAGGTTCGGCGTCGTCCCGCCGATCGACCACGCCGGCCCCAGCGACGCCTGCAGGGCGTAGAAGACGTAGGCGGTGATCGCGAAGGGTAACCAGTTCATGCGACGCGATGACGGGAAGCCGCAAGCGGCTTTGAAAACCGGGTCACTCTTCGGCGGGCAACAGCACCGCCAGTTCTCGTAGATACCGCAGATCGACCGCGGGCCGCACGACTAGCCGCCTCAGCAGCTCCGGATCGTCGGGGTATTCGGTGATGTTCTCCACCACGCCCAGCAGCCGGCCGCGGGCGTCGGCGTAGTGCACCGCGTCGGCCAGCAGCACGTCGGCCCCGGCGCGGATCGGTGAGTCCGGGTCCTTGGCGACTTCGGCGTAGAACACGCCCGGGTTGTCCTCGGCCCGGCGGACGCGGACGTTGTCGAACACCAGGTCCGACCCCCGCGGCCGAATCCGGACCTGCAGCCCCGCGTCGTGCGCGGTGACCAGCTCGACCTCGGCCGTCGCGGGGCCGACCGGGTCGAGCACCCGCCCGACCAGCGACGCGCCGGTCACCGCGGTCATGCCCGGCTCCACGCCGTGCCGCGACCCGCGGTTGATCGTCAGCACCCAGCCCGGCCCGGCGTCGGCCGAGGCGGTGACCCGGGCCGACAACGGCCGCGTCGGCGTGTCCGCCCCCGACCGCACGCCCTCGAGCAGCGCCAGCGTGTCCTCGAGTTCTCCAACCCGCTGCCGCAGCCGATCGACCTCGACCCGCGACAGGGCGTACGCCTCGCGCAGCTCGGCCTCGCTCATCGCCCCGCCGGCCAGAGTCGGCGGCTCCGCGTCGTCCCCGCGCAGCCCCACCGATACCGCGTGCAGCGGCGCGGTCAGCGGCAGCGTCACGAACCGCACCACCCCGGCCGTCACCCCGCCAACGAAACCCGCGGCCGGCGTCGGCAGCTGGGCGTTGACCACCAGCAACACCGCGACCCCGAGCAGCAGGCGTTTCGGACTCAGGGTCGGGGCGGGCATGGAGGTAGCAGCGAAGAACCGCGACGCGTCAGACGTCGTCCATGTCGTTTTCCATCGTCGCCTTCCACTCCTCGAGGTGCTCGAGGTAGATCGACGTCCCGCGGGCGACGCAGGTCAGCGGGTCCTCGGCGATGCGGCTGTCCAGCCCCGTGGCGTTCGAGATCACCACGTCGATGCCGCGCAGCAGCGCCCCGCCGCCGGCGAGCACGATGCCGTTGTCCACCAGGTCCGCCGCCAGCTCGGGCTCGCAGCGCTCCAGCGTCCGCGTCACCGTCTCGATGATCGAAGACAGCGGTTCCTGCAACGCCTCCCTGATTTCTTCCGACGTGATCACCGTCTTCCGGGGCAGGCCCGAGATCATGTCCCGGCCGCGGACCTCCATCGAGGTCTCCTCGCCGTCGGGCGCGGCCGAGCCGATCTGGATCTTGATCTTCTCGGCGGTCTGCTCGCCGATCATCAGGTTGTACGCCTTCTTCATGTGGTTGATGATCGACTCGTCCAGGTCGTCGCCCGCCACGCGGACGCTCTCGCACTGCGCGATGTCCGCCAGCGACATGATGGCGACCTCGGTCGTGCCGCCGCCGATGTCCACGATCATGCTCGCGGTCGCCTCGACGATCGGCAGGTTCGCGCCGATGCCCGCCGCCATCGGCTCCTCGACCAGGTACACCCGCCGGGCGCCGGCCCGCTCGGCCGAGTCCAGCACCGCCCGCTTCTCGACCGCCGTAATCCCCGACGGCACCGCGATCACCACCCGCGGCTTGACGAACGGCCGCTTGCCGTTCACCTTCCGGATGAAGTAACCCAGCATCGCCTCGGTGATCTCGAAGTCCGAGATCACCCCGTCTTTGAGCGGGCGAATCGCGGTAATACTCCCGGGGGTCTTGCCGAGCATCTCCTTGGCGACCCAGCCCACGGCGTTGCCGTTCTGCAGCACCTGGTTCGTGTTGCGTTTGACCGCGACGACCGACGGCTCGTTGAGCACGATCCCCTCGCCCCGGACGCACACCAGCGTGTTGCAGGTGCCCAGGTCGATGCCCATATCGACGCTGAAGAAGCTCAGGAGGTTGTCGAGGATCAAGGCGCGTTCCGCTGGGGCCGGTTAGGTTCCGGGGGAATTCCGGGGGCGATCTTATCCGATGGCTACCACGGCCGTTGCGACCGATAACCCGGACCCACAGATCATCGGTCACTCCACCCGGAACACTTGCAAATCTCCAAGCCGGGGCGGTGGGCCGCGAAGGCCCGGGTAGCGGCACCCCCGGATGCGGGGCGGAGGGGCGCGCAGGCCCGGCGTGGGGATTTTGAAGGGTTCCGGGTGGGGGGGACCATGATAATTTGGTCCGGGTTTTCGGGCGCAACCGCCCTGGTAGCCAAAGGATAAAAAAGCCCCCCGCAATACC
>JBCCOP010000174.1:0-4029 GCA_039025315.1 Planctomycetota bacterium
AGCCGGCGAGGTTGTCGCCGTCGTCGATGCCGGTGCCCGGGGCGTTGTCGCGGCTGTTGTAGATGTAGCGGACCTGGCCCTGGGCGGAGAAGGCGATCGAGAACGCGCCGTCGGCGGACTCCATGAAGAACGCCTTGCCGTTGTGGCCGGCGGTCATGGCCTCGGTCTGGTAGTTGATCCGGGTCTGGGCGTCGAGCAGGGCGGCGTCGGTGGCGGCCTTGAGCTGCTCGGTGGCGTGGCGGTCGTCGCCGCCGCGGAGCGAGGCGATCTCGGCCCGCATGCTCGCGAGCTCGGCCCGCATGGCGTCGAGCTCGGCCGAGCTGGACTCGCCCAGGGCCGCGGCGGGCGCAAACATCGCCGCGGCAAGGACGCCGGTGGTCGTCAAACGTTGCATCAATCAAATCTCCAAATGGGAACCAAGCAGGCCAACCCCCTAAGTCCCACGGACATCCGGGGCGGGGCGATTGGCGGGAAGGTAGGGGTGTTGTGTGAGACGCAAGCTACGAGATTGTTATAAGAGCGTTAAGCTTGTGAGCCTTGGGGAAATCATGGTGGCGGTGGGGCTCGACTTGGGCCGGCGGTCAGGGTTTGACCGACGCGTCGGGGTTGTTTCCCGGATTTTGTCGGGGCCGGTTCGGATCGATCTCGCGGAGGTAGGGCCAGGTGTACAAACCGGTGCGGTGTCCATCGGAAAACACGATGCGCAGGGCGTAGTTTCCGACCAGCTCGGCCCCGGTGGCGTGGAACGGCGGCTCCGCGTCGCTGCCTCCGCTGCTCGGTTGGCTCGGCAGCACCGTCAGCGGGTTACGGGCCATCTCTTCCCGCTGCACCCGCGCCTCGGCCGAGGGCGACATCCGCCGCAGGTACCGCACCGGGTAGACCGACACCCGCCCGTCGTCCCAGGTCACCGTCAGCCCGAGCTCTTTCTTCAGGTCGATCGACACCGGCCGGGCCCGCAGGTCCGCGTCGTCTGAAAGGCCTTGCGGTGGTAGATGTTCCTGGGGTGGTTCCGGGGGGTCCGAATCGAACTGGATGGGGCGGTGCGTCACGGCGGGCGGTCCGCGGGGTCAGTCCATCTCGTCCGTCGGCCGCCGCGTCTCCCGCCGCATCTCCCGCGCCCGGCCGATCAGCCCGGCGTCGTCCGCCGCCCCGGGGTCCTCGGCTTCGAGTTCGTAGTGCCACGCCACCCGCGACGCCGACCCCGGCAGCAGCTCCGCCACCAGGTCCGGCCCCGGCGCCTCCCACCACGGCATCGCCGCCTCCCCCGTCGTCCACAGCGGCGCATAACCGTCCCGCTCCAGCCGAACGTCGTACGTCCCGTAAAACGTAAACGGCACCGTCACCGGCGTCCGCCCGACCTCCCGGTCGTTGAGATAGACCAGCGCCCCGGCCGGCGCCGACGTGATCGAGATCGTCCGCTCGACGCAGCCGCCCCCGGAAGCCAATGCGAGAAATGGCAATAGCCACGCCCTACCAATCCGACCATATTGCCACCTCGGTTGCACCCCAATACGTTACTGCACGCGACATTCTCAAGCTACTCCGCTCCCTCGCGACATATAACACACAGCAATACGTATTCTGAACTCCGATCGATACACTTGCGAGAGCGGTATGAGCGAAGTCAAGAGATTACTGATTGTCGTTCGTACTTATCCGGACCTCAGCACGAAGTACGACGAGACAGTTTGCACGGCCGGGATTGATGAAGCGGGATCGTGGTTTCGTTTATACCCCGTACCGCTGAGATACCTCGCCCAAGAGCAGCGGTACCGGGTTGGCTCGATCGTTAGGGCAAAGTTGTCAATCAATCCAAACGACGACCGTCCCGAGTCGCGGAAGCCAGACCTGCTTTCGCTGGCCGTCGATAAGATCAAGCCGAGCCTGCCGGCCCGGCATGATTGGATCGTCGCCGGGAAGACCTTTGCCTCGCTCAACGAGATGAAGGCGGAGCGGCGGTCGATCGGGCCAGTAGCAGTTTCAGAGGTGTTGGAGTTCATCGCCGAGCCGCAGTCGGCGGAGTGGAGCGCTCGGGAAGAGAAGATTCTTGCCCAGGAAATGCTGCACACTCAGCGGCTCGATCTGCAAAAGATTCCTTTCAAGTTCCGAGTACGATGGAAGGATGCCGATGGTGCTGAGCAGACGAACACGTTTCGGTCGTGGGAAGTCTGTCAGACGTGGCGGCAGTGGCACCATAAGTATGGCCCGGACGAGGCCGTGCCACGGATTCGGGATAAGTGGCTCGGAGAAGTATGGCCGTCGGGCCGTGATGTCCGATTCTTCCTGGGAAACCTCGCTGACCCGGTGAAACGCGGGGTGTTCCACCTGACCGGCTCGCGCACTACCCCGAAAGGCGCCCATGAAGCCGCTCTTTTCTAGCTCGATCGCTGACCAGCACGCGGCCCGCCGTAAGGGAAGTGCCCAGGGTTTAGCTGCATTTGGAATTGACGCCGAGCAGCCTGTGGAAGCTGACGGACTACGGACGATCAGAGAGTCTTCCCGGGGTGAGGGGCCGACAATCTTTACTGTTGGCTACGAGCGACGAGACGGCGAGGACCTGATCGGCCGGCTGCTCGATGCCGGCGTGGAGACACTTATAGACGTACGGCAGCGGGCAATGTCTCGCAAGCCGGACTTTCGCAGCAAGGCACTGGAAGTCCGCTGCGAAGCCGCCTCGATCGAGTATGTGGCGATGAGCGATCTTGGATCTACGGCGAATCTCAGGGACGAATTGCACGCCAACGGCGATCTGGGCGCTTTCCATGAGGCTTTTCGGACCTATGCCGAAAATGAGTTGGGCGAGGGTTTAGAACGCTTGCGAGCATTGAGCGAGACGACGGTAGCCTGTTTGATCTGCTACGAACGCCGACACGAGGAATGCCATCGGGCGACAGTAGCCGATCTGGTCGCCGAGATGAACGACGCGAGCATCGTAGCTATTGGTTGATCAAATGCTACGGATAAATTAGCGGGGATAGCCCAAATTAAATATAGTGCTAGACAAAGTGGAGCATCACACTTACGGATGCTCACGTCGCACCAAGGTAAATATCGGCCGGATGCTGAAGAGTATCACCTTTCTGCCCAAGCCGCCCTCAACGCCAGCGAAACGCACTTCGCCAAAGGCTTGACGCTTCCCGATCTACTGGCGATGCCCGCTGACCTAGCCAAGGTTCACGCTGCGCTCGGCCGGGCGTTGGCCGGTATTATCGACCGCAGCTATCGCCGGATGAACGTCGGCTGTTCGAGTTCCTCTTCTCCCGCTACGAGCGGCTCATCGCATTGCTCCTGGCCGGGCCCGTTAAGGAGAAGCGGTAGCGCCGTCGGAGCGGGTAGATTGACGGCATGGAACGCGAGCTGACGCATGTGGACGAGCACGGCCGGGCGGGGATGGTGGACGTGGGGGGGAAAGAGGTCGTGCGGCGGCGGGCGGTGGCGACGGGGGCGTTTTGTGCGGCCCCGGCGACGCTGGACCTGGTGATTGCGGGGGACCTGCCGAAAGGCGAGGCGCTGAGCGTTGCGCGGGTGGCGGGGGTGATGGCGGGGAAGCGGTGCGGGGAGCTCGTGCCGTTGTGTCACCCGCTGCCGCTGGATTACGTCAACGTCGAGTTTGAGCGCAAACTTCCGGGGACGATCACGGTGAAGGCGACGGCCGGGGTGACGGCGAAGACGGGGGTTGAGATGGAGGCCCTGGCCGCGGTGACGGTGGCGTGTCTGACGCTGTGGGACATGACCAAGGCGGTCGATGCCGACCTGCGCATCGAGGGGGTCCGGCTGTTGGAGAAGACCAAGGGCGGGTAGGGCCGAGAGTTATTCGGTGGTGATCGCTTCGGCGGCGGCCTCGGCCTTGATCTGTTCCCATTTGGCTTTGGCGTCGGCGAGTTCTCTTTTCCAGCCGGCCTCGTCGGCCCAGCCGGCGGGGTCGAAGCGGATGGTCAGGTTGCCGTCGTCGAGGCCGGCGATCTTGGGGGGGGTGTCGGCGAGCATGTCGTCGGCGGTGAGGGTGGTGGCGGCGGTGCGGCCGTCGGC
>JBCCOP010000175.1:0-3901 GCA_039025315.1 Planctomycetota bacterium
CGCCGCCATCCGCGCCGCCCAGCTCGGCCTCGACGCCGCCTGCGTCGACAACGGCACCGTCGCCGACAAGCCCGCCTTCGGCGGCACCAGCCTCCGCGTCGGCTGCATCCCGTCCAAGGCCCTGCTCGAGTCCTCCGAGAAATACTAAGACTCCCACAAGCACTTCGCCTACCACGGCATCACCGCCACCGGCGTCAAACACGACCTGCCGAAGATGCACGCCCGCAAGGACGAGGTCGTCAAGACCCTCACCGGCGGCATCTCGGCCCTGTTCAAGAAAAACAAGGTCAAGGCCTACCACGGCCACGCCACGTTCAACGCCGACAAATCGGTGAAGGTGGGCGACGACACGATCACGGCCCAGCACGTCATCATCGCCACCGGCTCGGTCCCCGCCACCCTCCCGGGGGTCGACCTGTCGCTCGACCGCGTCGACACCTCGACCGACGCCATCGCCTACGACAAGGTCCCCAGAAAACTCATCGTCATCGGCGCCGGCGTCATCGGCCTCGAGCTCGGCAGCGTCTGGCGACGCCTCGGCAGCGACGTCACCTTCCTCGAGTACCTCGACCACGTCCTGCCCGGCATGGACGGCGAGCTCTCGAAACTCGCCCTGAAGGTCTTCAAGAAGCAGGGCCTGAAGTTCGAGCTCGGCAGCAAGGTCACCGGCGTGAAGGCGACCAAGACCGGCGTGACCGTCGAACGCGACGGGGCCGAGCCGGTCAAGGCCGACCGCGTCCTCGTCGCCGTCGGCCGCAAGCCCAACACCGAGGGCCTGGGCCTCGAAAACCTCGGCATCACCCCCAACGCCCGCGGCCAGATCGAGATCACCCCCGGAACGTTTCAAACCCAGGTCGAAGGGGTTTACGCGGTGGGCGACGTGGTGCCGGGCCCGATGCTCGCGCACAAGGCCGAGGAGGAGGGCATCGCCTGCGTCGAACAGATCGCCACCGGCCACGGCCACCTCGACTACGACACCGTGCCCAGCGTCGTCTACACCCACCCCGAGATCGCCAGCGTCGGCAAGACCGAAGAGCAGCTCAAAGAGGCGGGCGTCGAATACGCCAAAGGCAGCTTCCCGTTCCTCGCCAACGGCCGGGCCCGCGCCATCGACCAGGCCGAGGGCACCGTCAAGATCCTGGCCGACGCCGAGACCGACCGCGTACTGGGCGTGCACATCCTGGGCCCGCAGGCCGGCGACCTGATCGCCGAGTGCGCCACGGCCATGACCTTCGGCGCCAGCAGCGAAGACATCGCCCGCGCCTGCCACGCCCACCCGACGCTCAACGAAGCGGTCAAAGAGGCCGCCCTAGACGTCGCGGGCCGGGCGATCCATATCTGAATGGCCGCGTAGCGGGCGGACTTGTCCGCCCGGTTGGGTGAAGACGACACGACGGGCGGACAAGTCCGCCCGCTACACGGTTCACGCGGTGGCCTGGACGGCGGCGACCACGCGGTCGTGGAAGTGGCCGTGGGTGGCGATGACGCCGGCGTCGTGGTCGAGTTGGCGGCCGGCGGAGAAGTCGAGGGGCTTGCCGGTGGTGTCGGTGACGGTGCCGCCGGCCTGCTGGACGGTGAGCATGCCGGCGGCGTGGTCCCAGATCTTTTCGCGGTAGCCGGGGCGTGTGGGCAGGCGGAGGTAGAGGTCGGCGAGGCCGAGGGCGACGGCGGCGTACTTGCACTGGCTGTCGATGCGGACGGGCGGCGCGGCGAGGCCGAGGGCGGCGGCGATCTTCGCGGAGCGGGACTGGTCGCTGTGGGCCGACTCGACGGACTCGACGAGGCGGGCGGCGGCGGGGTCGGGGTTGCCGCTGACGCGGGTTGGGGTGCCGCTTAAGTCGTCGCCTTCGAGGGTCAGGCGGAGGGTTTGGGTGTCGCTGGTTGCGGCGAGGAGCAGGCCGCCTTCGAGGTTCGGGCAGCCGAGGACCCCGAGGGTGACGACGCCGTCTTGGATCAGGGCGAGGGCGACGGCGTACTGCTGGCCGCGGAGGAAGCCCTTGGTGCCGTCGATCGGGTCGAGGGTCCAATAGGTTTTCCGTGACGGGTCGGTGGCGGGGTCAAAGCCGCCGTGGTCGATCGCGTCGAGGGCCTCGGCTTCGGACAGCCCGGCGTGGGCGGCGACTTTGGCGCGTAATTCAGCCTGGTCGTCGGCGCGCAAGGCGGCGGCGTCCTCCTCGCCGACGAGCGGCAGGTCGGGGGTGGCGGTTTTGAGCGCGGCGGCGACGACCGCCTGGGCGGCGAAGTCGGCGACGGTGACGGGGGACTTGTCGCCCTTCTCCAGCGTCGCGGCGGAGACGAGGTCGGCCTGAACGGTGCGGCAGACGGCGGCGGCGGTTCGGACCGCGGCGACGGCGGCGGGGAGCAGGTCGGCGGGGGCGTACGGCATCGCTTTTATTTCTCCGGGAGCGGCGATTGGTAGAAGTGCAGCGTCATCTTGCCGTAGGTGACGGCGGCGGGGCCGTCGAGCGTCGGCCGGTCGCGGGCGGCGACGCCGGCGGGGGTGCGGAGCACGACGACGCCGCCGGCCTCGAGGCGGCCGGCCAACGCGTCGAGCAGCGGGTCGAAGCGGTCGAGCGGCCGGTCGGTCTGGGTTTCGGCGTAGGGCGGATCGACAAAGGCGAGCGCGAGCGAGCCGGGTGACACCGGCGTGAGCCAGACGGGCGGCAGCACCCCGCCGTGGACCACCCGGCGGGTGTCCACCGGAACTCTCAGCGTGTCGAGATTCCGCCGCAGCCGGTCGACGGCGTCGCGGTCGCGGTCGACGAAGGTGCAGTGCTCGGCCCCGCGCGACAACGCCTCGAGCCCCATCGACCCCGTGCCACAGAACGCGTCGATCACCCGGCCGTAGCCCAGGACGCCCAGCGTCTGCAAGCGGTTGAAGAGGTTCTCCTTGACCCGGTCGGTGATCGGGCGGGTGGTCCCGGCGTCGGCGGGGGGCAAGAGCGGTCGGCCGCGGTGGGTGCCGGCGATGATGCGCATGGGCAGGCAGAAGGGGCTGAGGGGGCAGGGGCAAAGAGGCTAAGGGTAACCCAGGCCGGAGTTATCAGAACACTTTGCCCCTCAGCCCCTCGACCCCTTTGCCCCTATATTCGCCGCCATGGCCAAGCGTAAGAAGCCCAAGGACGACAAACCCACCCTCGCCGAGCGGGCGGACAAGTACGTCTGCTACCAGAAATCGGTCCAAGAGCCCGAGCACGAGGTCGCGTTCTTCGAGCAGGCGTTCAAAGAGGTTTACCGACGCAAACCCGTCCGGCTGCGCGAGGACTTCTGCGGCACGTTCGCGGTGTGCTGCGAGTGGGTCAAGAGCTCGCCGAAGCGCACGGCCCTGGGCGTGGACCTCGACCCCGAGCCGCTGGCGTGGGGCAAAGCCAACAACCTGGACAAGCTCACCGACGCGCAAAGAAAACGGGTCCGGCTGCTGGAGCAGGACGTTCGCAAACGCAACCGTCCCGCCGCCGACGTCCTCGCGGCGCAGAACTTCTCGTTCTGGCTGTTCAAGACGCGGGACGCGCTGCGCGACTACTTCAAGGTCGCGCGGTCCAACCTCGCGGTCGAGGGGCTGCTGGTGATGGACATGATGGGCGGCGGCGAGTGCTTCGAAGAAGACCACGCCGACGTCCGCACCATCGCCAAGGGCAAGAAGGGGTTCAAGTACATCTGGACCCAGGAAACGTACAACCCCGTCACCGCCGACGCGACGTTTTCGATCGCGTTTAAGTTCAAGGACGGCAGCCGGCTCGAGCCCGCGTTCGCATACGACTGGCGGTTCTGGACGATCCCCGAGGTGCGCGAGCTGCTGGCCGAGGCCGGCTTCTCCGACAGCCGGGTCTACTGGGAGGTCGTCACCGACGACGGCGAAGAGACCGGCGACTGGGAACACGTCGACGACGCCCCGAGCGAC
>JBCCOP010000176.1:0-3875 GCA_039025315.1 Planctomycetota bacterium
CCGACGATGTCGGCCGGCATCAGGTCGGGGGTGAACTGGATGCGGCTGAACTCCCAGCCCAGCACGCCGGCGAGGGTCTTGACCAGCAGCGTCTTGGCGAGCCCCGGCACGCCGATGAGCAGGGCGTGGCCCTCGGCGAGGACCGCGGCGAGCAGCGCCTCGACGATCTCGTCCTGCCCGACGATCACCGCGGCGATCGCTTCCCGCAGCGCGGCCGCGGCCTCGCCCGCCTCGGCGAGCAAATCGGCGTCGTCGGTCGCGGCGGTCAGGGTCGGGGTGGTGTCTTGGTTCAAGGTGTGTCCTTCACAATCCGCGGCTAAAAAACCGTGATCTTTTCAAAAACGGTCGTTTTCGTTTTCGCCGCTTTCTGTCTGCGAGAAGTGAACGCCGTCGAGCAGTTCTTGCAGGGCCAGCCCGTCGCCCACGCCGCCGTAGGTCAGCCCGCCGCCCGGCACGAGGTGGACCGGCAGTCCGCCGACCAGGTCGGCCGCTTTGGCTTGGCCCCACGCCTCGGTGTTCCGTCGGATCACCGCTTCCGCCGCGGGATTGTCCAGAGCCGCGGCCAACTCCCGGGGGTCGATCAGCGTCGCGGCGAACGCCTCGGCCTCGGCCGCGGTGTGCGGCCAGCCGTCGCCGTAGGCCCACGCCTCGAACGTCGGCAACGCCCCCGGGTCCGTTCGGTGCACCGCCCACGCCACCGCCGCGATCCGGCAGCTCTCGGCGAACTGCGGCAGCGGCAGCTCCGCCTGGTGCGCGTTGCACGCCGGGTTCATCGGCACCGGCAACAACACCACGGCAACCCCCGCCCCCGGGAGTTCTTTAAGCACGTGGTGCGCGTTGCGGCAGTGCGGGCAGTTGTGATCCGACATCTTGACGATCACCCGCCCGCCCTCGGCGTCGAGCTGCGACAGGTCGCCGACGACCATCTCTTCGGAGAGCTCCAGCACCAGCCGGCCGTCGAGCAGCGTCAACGTCTGCCCGTCGCGTTGCCCCCCGCCGTCCTCAACGAGAAACACCGGCTCGTCGGAGACGTACTGCACCGCAGCGACCGCCGCCACGCCCAGCAGCCCCGCCATTGCTCCCGGTACCACGGCCCGTGCCGCCGCGCCGATCAACAGCGTCACCGCCATCGCCGCGCCCGTGGCGTGCGCCGCCGTGCACCACGCGCAGATCGCCCCCACCACGGCCAGCTGCACCCACATGAACCACGCCCCGGCCCCTAACACCGCCGCCGCACACGCCGCCAGAACCACACCCCCGGTACGCCCCTGCCGCAGCAGCGCGGCGATCACCACGACGTACACCCCGACCGCCAGCCCGCTCACCGGCAGGCCCACCACCTTCGACCACTTGCTGCTCAACACGGCACCGCAACCCCCCGCGCCCCCACAACCCGCCGGTCGGCCGTCGCCCGCCAGCGTCGCCACGAGCAGGTAGCCCGACAGCCCCGCCGCCACGACCGCCAGCCCCAACGCCAGGCTCCACCGCCACCGGACCCCCCGCCCGGAAGCAGCGGTCAAGGCGTCGGGTTGTGGGTCCCCGTCGGTCACCGTTCCGTTATAGCCGCTGACCCGCCCGGTCGGAAGCCCCGCGTCCCCGGAGTCCCACCGCCGGAGTCCCACCTCCGGGGCATCCGGCCCTCGACTCCCTAAACTTGCGTCCTAACCCCAACCCCCAGGACCTCATTCATGGCCGGCCACAGCAAATGGGCCAACATCAAGCACCGCAAGGGACGCCAGGACGCCAAACGCTCCCGGGAGTGGTCCAAGTGCAGCCGGGCGATCATCGTCGCGGCCAAGAACGGCGGCGGCGACCCGGCGATGAACCTCACCCTCCGCTACGCCATCGACGACGCCAAGGCCGCCAACATGCCCAAGGACACGATCCAGAAGGCCATCGACAAGGGGGCCGGCGGCGGCGAGGGCGCAAACTACGAAGAGCTGCGCTACGAGGGCTACGGCCCCGGCGGCGTCGCCGTCATGCTCGACCTGCTGACCGACAACCGCAACCGCACCGCCTCCGAGGTCCGCCACCTCTTCGAGAAGTACCACGGCAACCTCGGCGGCAGCGGCTGCGTCGCCTATATGTTCGAACAAAAGGGCGAGCTCTACCTGGAGAAGGAAAAAGCCAGCGAAGACCGGCTCATGGAGATCGCCCTGGAGGCCGGGGCCGAGGACATCGAGGACCAGGACGAGGCCTGGCGGATCGTGACCGCCCCGGCCGACTACCGCGCGGTGCGTTACGCCCTCGAAGCCGCGGGCCTCGAACCCGACTCCGCCGAGCTGGCCATGGTCCCCGACAACACCGTGAGCCTGTCCGGGAGCGACGCCGAGAAGCTGCTGCGGTTCACCGACGCCCTGGAAGACCAGGACGACGTTCAGAAGTTGCACCACAACGCCGCGATCGACGAGACCGGCTGAGCCAGGTTTTCCACCGCGCTACCGACAGCTTGACCCCGCTCGCCGGCCCGCCCCAGGGCCCCCGGCGACGCCCCGCGACGCGGGTACGATGCCCCGTTGGAGCAGCCCATGTCCACCGCCTCATCCTTCGCCTTCGGCGACCGCGACCGCCGCAAACCCCCCGTCGTCGAGATCGGCCCGCTGTTCGACAAGCAGCCGCCCCACGCCATCGAGGCCGAGATGGCCCTGCTCGGCTCGCTCATCCTCGACTGGCGCGTCGTCGGCGACGTCCTGCAGATCCTCAAGGGGGCCGACGACTTCTACAAGCCCGCCCACGCCGCGGTCTTCGAGACCCTCGTCGAGCTCTACGACCAGTCGCAGTCGATCGACATGGTGCAGTTGAATCAGCGGCTGATCGACAAGCAGCTGCTCGAGGACGTCGGCGGGCTGGAGTACCTCGTCGCGCTGGTTGACGGCGTGCCCTCGGCGACCGAAGCGCCCCGGTACGCGCGGATCGTTCGGGACAAGGCCGTGCTGCGTCGCCTGATCGAGACCGCCGGCGCGGTGCTGCACGAGTGCTACCACAGCGACGAGCCGGTGTTTGAGCTGCTCGACCGCGCCGAGACGCAGATCTTCGAGATCGCCGAGAAGAAGGGCGACGACTCGGCCAGCGACATCGGCGTCTTGCTCAAGGAGACCTTCGAGCGGCTGGAGCGTGACGACGGCCGGTCCATCACCGGGCACGAGACCGGCTTCTTCGAGCTCGACGAGATGACCAACGGCCTGCAGCCCGGCGAGATGGTCGTCATCGCCGCCCGCCCGAGCATGGGGAAGACCGCATTCGCGGTCAACATTGCCGAGCACCTCGCGGCGACCAAGAGCCTGCCCGTGGCGGTGTTTAGTTTGGAGATGTCCAAGCAGCAGCTCGCGCAGCGGATGCTGTGTTCGCGCAGCGGCGTGGACTCGAACCGCATGCGCCGCAACACGCTGAGCCGGGAAGACTTCGGCCGGCTGTCGCTCTGCGTCGGCGAGCTGTCCGAGGCGCCGCTCTACATCGACGACACCGCCGGCCTGACGCTCATGAGCCTCCGCGCCAAGGCCCGCCGGCTGAAACAACGCCACGACGTGCAGGCCGTCTTCATCGACTACCTGCAGCTCATGTCCGCCCCCAGCGCCGGGCGCGACGGCCGGCAAAACGAGGTCTCGGCCATCAGCCGCGGCGTCAAGGCGTTGGCCCGCGAGCTGGCCGTGCCCGTGGTCTGCCTCAGCCAGCTCAACCGCCAGGCCGAGCAGCGCGAGGGCCACCGCCCCCGCATGTCCGACCTCCGCGAGTCCGGCAGCATCGAGCAGGACGCCGACGTGATCATGATGCTGCACCGCGAAGACTACTACCACCGCGGCGACGAGGAGTACGTCGAGAACAACGTCGCCGAGGTCATCGTCAACAAGCAGCGCAACGGCCCGACCGGCACGGTC
>JBCCOP010000177.1:0-3854 GCA_039025315.1 Planctomycetota bacterium
GCCGAGCGGCAGGTCCATGACGCGGCCGACGTCGCGGACGGCGGCGCGGGCCTTGAGGGTGCCGAAGGTGATGATCTGGGCGACGTGGCCGTACTTTTCGCGGACGTAGCGGATGAGTTCGCCGCGGCCGTCCTGGCACATGTCGATGTCGATGTCGGGGTATTCGGAGCGGTCGGGGTCGGTGAAGCGTTCGAAGAGCAGGCCGTACGCGACGGGGCAGGCGTTGGAGAGGCCGAGGCAGTAGCCGGTCATGGTGCCGACGCCCGAGCCGCGGGCGAGGACGGGGATGTCGCGGGCGCGGGCCTCGTTGGTGAAGTCCCAGACGATCATGAAGTAGGCGGAGATGAGCTTGTCGCGGAGGACCTGGAGCTCGCGCTCCATGCGGCGGCGGTGCTCGTCGGTGAATGGGTTGTCTAACGCCCGGGGGCGGCCGCCCCCGGGCTTTGCGGACCACTCGGGCGGCGGGCCGTAACGCCAGATCGCGCCGGCCTCGGCGAGGAGGCGCAGTGCGCCGTCGCACTGTTGTTTGGGGTCTGAACCAGACGCTTCGCCCCCGGAAGGGGGCTCAGCGTCGGCGTGGGTTTGCTGGGTGTAGGGCTTGACGCGGATGGTCGCGCAGAAGGCCTTGAGCCAGGCGGTGCTGCCGGGGGGGTGGTCGCAGGCCTTGGACCAGCGTTCGATGACTTTCAAAGCCCCGGCCGATTCGACGGGCAACGCCGGCAGGTCGGTCTCGATGCGGACGACGGGGGCGTGGTTGGCGTCGAAGTCGAGCTCGACGTTGCAGCGTTCGGCGATCCGGACGGTGTTGAGGAGGGCTTCGGGGTGACGCTCGCCAAAATGCTCGTGCATCTCCGCGGCGGACTTGACGTAGAGGTCGCGCGGGTACTTCATCCGGCCGGGGTCGGCCTTGATCTTGCCCATCGAGATGCAGCAGAGCGTGTCGTGCGCGTCCCAGTCGTCGGCGGTCATGAAGTGCGCGTCGTTGTCGCAGACCAGCGGCAGGTTCAGCTCTTCGGCCAACCGGGCCATATGCGGGTTCAGGTCGCGCTGGAGCTGCTCCTCGTGGTGCTGCATCTCGACGTAGAACCGCGGCCCCCCGCCCCCGGAAGCATCGGGCGGTGCCGGCTTAAAGACTTCCTGGTGCCACTTGGCTTCTTCGACCGCGCGTTTCCAGTGCGACGGGTCCTTGGTCTGGTGGAACTGGCGGAGGTGGTGGGCGAGCGACGAGCCGAGGTGGCCGTTGATGGCGATCAGGCCGTCGGACCACTGCGCGAGGGTCGTCTTGTCCATCCGCGGCTTGAAGTAGAAGCCGTTGAGGTAGGCGTCGGACGAGAGCTTGAGCAGGTGGCGCCAGCCGGTCTCGTTCTCGGCGAGCAGGACGAGGTGGAACCCGCCGTCGGCCACGCCGGTGTACTCGCGGCAGGTGCGGTCGCTGGGCTTGCCGCCGACGTCGGGCGCGACGTAGGCCTCGATCCCGAGGATGGGCTTGATCCCCTCGGCCTTGGCGAGGCGGTAGAACTCGGCGGCGTGGTGCAGGTTGCCGTGGTCCGTCACCGCCACCGCGTCCATGCCCAGCTCCTTGACCCGCTTGACCAGCCGGTCGAGGCGGTTCGCCCCGTCCAGCAGCGAGTACTGGCTGTGCAGGTGCAGGTGGACGAAGCTGTTGGGGGCGGGATTTCCGGGGGCGACGGCCATCCGTGGCGGGTTCCGGTGGGTGGTGCGACCGGCGATCGAGTTGTCTTAGATTTTACCTCAACCGCGGCCGGACCCCCGGCCGGGGATAATCTGTCGGAGGTGAATCTGCGGACGAGCGATCGCCGAACCGACTGGGGTGAGTCCCGCCCGAGGTTTTATCATGACCTGCTCTCGCCTGATCCCGACTGCGTTGGCCGTGGTTCTCTTGATCCCGGTCGGCTGTGCGATCGATATGGAAGCCCGCAACGCCCGGGACGCGGCCCTGGCCCGCGAGGTGCGGGCCGAGGACGCCCCACGGTATTACTACCTGTCCAAGCGTGGGATCCTGCAGCGTATGCCCCCGCCGAATACGGCGGGCCTGACCGAGGCCCAGGCCAACGCCGCGCTGGCGCTGCAGGTGCGCCAGGCAGAGACCCGCGAGCGGAACGAGCGTGACCGGCGTTTCAAGCGTGGCGGCGGCGGGTTCTCGGGGTCGGGCGGCTGATCCGGCCCGGCCGTGGCCCGCTACGATCCGGGCCCGATGCGGCCGCCGACCCCCGCCACCGTTCTGCAACAGACGTTCGGCCACCGCGGCTTCCGCGGGATGCAGGCCGGGGTGATCGACCGCCTGCTCGCCGGCGGCCACTCGATGTATCTCGCGCCGACCGGGTCGGGCAAGTCGCTCGCTTACCAGGTGCCGGCCTTGGCCGTTCCGGGGGCGGGGGGCCTTCCGGGGGTGGCGGTCGTGCTCTCGCCGCTGATCGCGCTGATGCAGGACCAGGTCGCGGCGTTGCGGGGGCGGGGCGTAGCGGCGACGTTTCTGAACTCATCGCTCGGCCGGGCCGAGCGCGAGCGGCGGGAGGCCGATCTCGCGGCGGGGAAGTTCCGGCTGCTCTACGTCACGCCCGAACGGTTCCGCAAGCCGGCGTTCCGCGACGCGATGTCCAAGGTCAAGGTGTCGCTGCTCGCGGTGGACGAGGCGCACTGCGTCAGCGCGTGGGGCCACGACTTCCGGCCCGACTACTCCCGCGTCGGAGAGATCCGCGAAGCGGTGAGTTCGCCGACCACGATCGCGTTGACCGCCACCGCCACGCCGGACGTGCAGGCCGACATCGCCCGGCAGCTCGGGCTCACGATCGGCGACGGGCCCGATCAGCTCCGCGTGTTCCACGAGGGCGTCGCCCGGCCGAACCTCTCGCTCGACGTCCGACCCGTCTACGGCGACGACGAAAAACTCGCCGCGATCCGAGAAACCGCTTGCGGCTCGGCGGGCCCGGCCGTCGTCTACTTCACCCTCATCCAAACCCTCCGCCGCTTCAGCGAAGCGCTGCGCAGCGCGCGGGTGCCGCACGTCTGCTACCACGGCGACCTCGACGCCCGGCAGCGGCGGTCGGTGCAGGACGCGTTCATGAGCGACGAGCCGGGGGTGTCGCTGGTGCTGGCGACCAACGCCTTCGGCATGGGGATCGACAAGCCCGATATCCGGGCCGTGGTCCACGCCGAGCTGCCGGGCTCGCTGGAGGCCTACGCCCAGGAGATCGGCCGGGCCGGGCGCGACGGGCAACCGTCGACCTGCACGCTGCTCTACGACGAGGCCGACCTGGCGACGCAGATGCGGTTCCAGGAGTGGGCCCACCCCGACACCGAGTTTTACGAACGGCTGCACCACCACCTCGAGCACGACGCCGAACGCATCGCAGCCGAAGGTTTGGACTGGCTGCGGGAGAAGCTGCACGCGAAGCAAGGCAGGCACGACCGCCGGCTCGACACCGCGCTCGGCCTGCTCGAACGCCACGGCACGCTCGGCCCCGACGCCGACTGGCGCGACCCCGACCACCCGCACCTGCCGCTCACCGGCGACCTCGCCCCGGCGCTGCGCGACGCCGACCGGCTGGCCGAGCAACTCAAGCGTGCGCAGCGGCGGCTGTACGCGCTGGTTCAATACACGCAGCACGGAGGTGACCGGGCCGTGTTCTTGAACGAGTACTTCCACGGCCGGACGCCGTCGGCCTTGGGATGAAGCAAAGCCCCGCGGGCCGGGATCGGACCCGCGGGGCGTGCGGATGGTCAAGGGTTGACGTGGGGACGTATTACACCCCGGCGGCGGCGGGCAGCTCGACCTCGGGGAAGTCGATCGCCGGGTCGGCGATGTGGTTGAAGTAGTTGGTGAAGATGTTGAA
>JBCCOP010000178.1:0-3850 GCA_039025315.1 Planctomycetota bacterium
ACCACGAACTTCCCCCGGAATTTGTCGATCCAGTCCCGTACGTGGAGTTGGAAATTCCGGGGGTTCCGGGGGTCAGCCATGTCCGAAAGTTACCATGCCGTTATGCCCGACGACGCCTACCTCCAGCCCTACCGCGACGCGCAGCGACGCCACGGCCACGGCTTCGACGTCACGCTCTGGGCCCGGCCCGAGACGCAGCAGCTGCGGTTCCGCTTGTTCACCCAGGTCGTGGATTTCGCCGGCAAGCGGGTGCTCGACGCGGGGTGCAGCCGGGGCGATTTTGCGGCGTATCTGCTCGAACACGATGTGGGCTACGAGCGGTTCGTCGGGATCGACGGGGTGCCGGAGGTGATCGCGTTCGCCAACGGCCGGGGGCTGCGTGACGCCGAGTTTCACGCGGGGGATTTCGTACGGGACCCGTCGCTGCTGGCGACGGGGCGGCCGGACATCACGGCGATCTCGGGGACGCTGAACACGATGGACGCCGAGGCGGTGTTCGCCGTGCTCGGCGGGGCGTGGGCGGGCTGCGGCGAAGCGTTGGTTTTTAATTTCTTATCGGACCGGCCGGGGCCGGACGCGTCGCCGCAGCAGGACCCGGCCCGCCGGCTGCCGACGCTGACGCTGCTGGACTGGGCGTTGGACCAGACGCCGTACGTCCAGCTGCGCCACGACTACTTCGCCCACGGCCACGACGCGACGGTCGTGATGCGGCGGGGCTGAACATCATTTGCGCTGCGGCCGGAAGCGATCCGCTCTACACTGGAGCCGCCGGCGTAGGGCCCCGGTCGGCGAGGGGAGAGGTGGGAAGGCAAGCCATGCAGAAAACGGTTTATTGGTCGGTGGTGCTGGTGCTCGGGGCGGTGTTGATCGGCTCGGGGCTGCTGTGGTATCGCAGCTACGAGCGGTCGGAGCAGGCCGTGGTGCGGGTCGGCACGCCGGCGGTGATGGTGTTCACGACCGACCGCGGCCGACTCGGGCTGCTCACGCTCAGCGATCCCGGCGCGGGCGAGCCCTGGGTCTTCCGGGTGCGGACCAACCCGACACCGGCGGCCGGGGCGTTGACGCTGGAGCAACACTGCGCCGACCACGGGCTGGGCTTCGGGCTCGGCCCGGCGGTTGCGGTCGAGGGCGTGGAGCAGCCCGCCGTCGCGGGCGTGCTGCCCGGAGGCGACTTCTCGCTCGCGGCCCGGCGGGTCGTCGTGCCGTTCTGGTTCTTCGTCGCCGCGTCGTTCGCGCTGCTGGGCGTCTGGGTGATGACCGTCGGCGTCCGGCTGCACCGCCGGGACCACGGCCTCTGCCCCCGCTGCTCGTACGACATCACCCAGTGCTCGCACTTCTGCCCGGGCTGCGGCAAACCCATCGCCCGCAAGACCTGGTCCGGCGAGTCCCGCCCGCGCCGCCAAGTCGCGGGCGTCTGACCGGATAATCCCAAGCCGGACCTGAGCGGAGCGAAGGTCCGGATTGAATCACCACGCCGCCATCCGCCACGCCGCGACAAGCATCAGCCCGACGAACGCCGCGCGGATCGCCCGCAGCGGCAGCCGGTGGGTCAGCGACGCCCCGAGCCGCCCGCCCGCCCAGGCCGTGGGCGCGAGCAAGAGCCCCAGCATCAGCCCGTCACGCCAGCCGAAGCCGCCGCCGGTGCTGCCCGCCAGTGTCGCGTTCTTGTACACCGCCCCGACCGCCGCGCTGACGCCGATGACCGCCGCGCTGTTGGCGATGCACCGCCGCAGCTCCAGCCGCATGAGCGCCTGCTGCAACGGCACCGCGATCGCCCCGCCGCCGATCCCCAGCAGGCCCGCCACCGTGCCCATCACCCCGCCGACCGCCACGCCACGCCCGGCCGAGACCCGCGTCTGGGCTTCCGACGGTATCGAACTTGGCCCCCTCGGCCACAGCTTCCGGGCATTCGCCACCGCCACGTACACCAGGAACACCGCGAGGCACCTACCTAGCCACACGCCGCCGTCGGCCCCGGCAAACACCGGCCGGTTGCTCAGCCACACCCCCAGCACCACCGCCCCGAGCGCCGCCGGCAGCATGCCCCGCAGCGCCGCCGGCGTCATCGCCCCCGCCCGACGGTGACGCAACGCCGCCGGGACCGACACCGCCACGTTCGCCACCATCGCCGCCGCCTGAAACAGGTGCTGCTCCACGCCCGTCGGCCGACCCAGCAGCACGACCAACCCGGGGATCATCAGCACGCTGCCGCCCACGCCGAGCATCCCGCCCAGCGTCCCGGCGGCCAGACCCAACGCCGCCATCCCCAACAACTGAATCGGCTCCAACGCCTGCCACATGCCCGCCGTCCTCGGCCGTGTCGAGCCACGCCGGATAAGCGTCCGATGAATCGTTATCCGGCCGCCGCATCGGGTGAGAAAATCAACCCCGCGGTGATATGCTAACCCTTAGTTCGACACGCCCATTGCGCCTGCCCCGAACCGCGCCCCACCGCCCCCTCCCGCCATGATCCAACCCGACCCCGAGCTGCCCGCCAGCGCGAACCTCGCCTACGTCGAACAGCTCTACAACGACTACCTCGACGACCCCGCCGCGGTCGATCCGCGCTGGCGGTCGCTCTTCGCCGACTGGGGCATGGACACCGGCCGACGCGTCGGCGCGCAGCAAAAACCCCGCAGCCTGTTCAACCCGACCCGACCGGGCAGCGACCACGCCGCCACCAACGGCTCGTCCAACGGCCACGCCAATATCAACGGCCACGCCCCCGCCCCGACCGCCGCCCCGGTGACCGACTCGGGCGGCCTGCAGCACCGCGTCGACATGCTCGTCCGCAACTACCGCGTCCGCGGCCACATCTCGGCCCACCTCAACCCCCTCGCCGACGAGTGCGAGGTCCCCGACGAGCTGCAGCCCGGCTACTACGGCTTCACCGAGGCCGACTACGACCGGCCCTTCGCCTTTACCAGCACCGTCCCCGGCGACCGCGTCCGCACCCTCCGCCAGATCATCGAGCAGATGCGGCACACCTACTGCGGCTCCGTCGGCGTGCAGTTCATGCACATCGACGACCTGCCCGTCCGCCAGTGGCTCCAACGCCGCATGGAGTCCACCGAGAACACCGTCACCCTCAGCCGCAAAGACCAGATCCGCATCCTCACCCGGCTCACCGACGCCGTGATCTTCGAAGAGTTCATCCAGCGGAAGTTCATCGGTGCGAAATCCTTCAGCCTCGAGGGCGGCGAGTCGCTCATCCCGCTGCTCGACCTCGCGCTGGAAAAAGCGGGCGAACAGGGCACCGCCGAGGTCGTCATCGGCATGGCCCACCGCGGCCGGCTCAACGTCCTGGCCAACGTCATGGGCAAGAGCCCCCAGAAGATCTTCCGCGAGTTCGAAGACAACGACCCCAAGAAGTTCATCGGCGGCGGCGACGTCAAGTACCACCTCGGCTACTCCGGCGACTGGCGCACCCGCGGCGGACGCAACATCCACCTCTCGCTGTGCTTCAACCCGTCGCACCTCGAGTACGTCGGCCCCGTTGCGCTCGGCCGGCTCCGCGCCAAGCAGGACCGCAGCACCGCCACCACCCGCGGCCGCGGCGGCATGGCCCTGCTGATCCACGGCGACGCCGCCTTCGCCGGCGAGGGCGTCGTCCAGGAAACCCTCAACCTCTCCGAACTCCCCGGCTACCAGATCGGCGGCTGCCTCCACGTCGTCATCAACAACCAGATCGGCTTCACCACCCAGCCCCACGCCGCCCGCAGCGCCCGCTACGCCACCGACGTCGCCAAGATGCTCCAGAGCCCGATCTTCCACGTCAACGGCGAAGACCCCGAGGCCGTCGCCCAGGTCGTCCAGCTCGCCATGGAGTTCCGCTACGAGTTCAACCGCG
>JBCCOP010000179.1:0-3849 GCA_039025315.1 Planctomycetota bacterium
CTCGGGCCACATGAGCCTCGATACGCTCAACCGCTACGGCTATTTCGTCTGCTTCGCGATCTGCGCCGTGGGCCTGGACCTGATCTGGGGCTACATGGGCGTGCTGTCGCTCTGCCAGTTCCTGTTCTTCGCCTTCGGCTCTTACTGCATGGGCTTCTACCTGATCAATATCGGGCCGAAGGACATCAACGGCATCCCCGAGTGCCTCGCCTACGTCATGTCCGACGTGGCGAACCCGACACCGCCTTGGTATCTGGCGTACTTCCAGAACCTGGGGTTCTCCTTCCTGCTGGCGATCGTGCTGCCGGGGCTCGTCGCGGGGGTCATCGGCGTGATGATGTTCCGCAGCCGGGTCAAGGGGGTGTACTTCGCCATCCTGACGCAGGCGATCACGGTCATCGCGCTGAGGGTCTTCGAGAAAAACGACCTGAAGATGGGCGGCACCAACGGTATCCGCATCACCTTCGGCGAGGAGCTGTTCGGCCACCCGATCGCGTTCCAGGAGGGCCTGGCCCTCGCGTCGCAGACCCGGTTCAAGCTGTACCTGCTCTCGGTGGTCGGGCTGATCGTGACGCTCGCCGTCGCCCGGGCGATGGTGCGGTCGGGCTACGGGCGGATCCTGCTGGCGATTCGCGACGACGAGACGCGGCTGCGTTTCTCGGGGTACCAGCCGTGGGTCTACAAGGCGTTGACCTTCACCGTCGCGGGCATGATGGCCGGCCTCGGCGGGGCGCTCTACTTCCCGCAGAAGGGCATCATCACGCCCAAGGAGATGGAGCCGTTCTGGTCGATCCTGGTCGTCGCCTGGGTCGCCTTCGGCGGCCGCGGCACGCTGTGGGGCGCGGTGCTCGGGGCGTTGGCGGTCAGCCAGGTCTACAACGTCATGACGTCCGAGGCGCCGGAGTACTGGATGTACGTACTCGGCGGGCTTTTCGTCCTCGTGCCGCTGCTGCTGCCGGGCGGGTTAATGAGTGTCCCGACGCTGATCGGCAACGCGGTTGCGAAATCCCGGCCGGCCGCAGCGGGGGGTGCGACGTGACGGCCGGCACCATCACCCCGACCGACGCCGGCGACTTGAAGCAGTACGACTACGCCGTCGAAGGCCCGCGGCAGAGCCAGCTGTGGGCGCAACACTACCTCCTGTTCCTGCAGGACGTGACCGCGGTGTTCGACGGGTTCACCGCGCTCGACATCGCCGACCTGGGTGTCGGCCACCAAGAGCTGCGCGTCGTCGTCGGGCCCAACGGCGCGGGCAAGACCACGATGTGCGACGTGATCTCCGGCCTGACCAAACCGACCACGGGGCAGGTCTACTTCGACGGCGAGCCGATCACCGGTCAGGACGAAACCCGGATCGCCCAAAGCGGAATCGGCCGCAAGTTCCAGATCCCGAACGTCTTCGATTCGCTCAGCGTCTGGGAGAACATGCTGCTGGCCTTACCCAATCCCACCCAAGGCATCGGCAGCAAGGACAACCTCCGTCGGCTCGACCCCCGCATCGCCGGGCCCGGTGGGTTGGCCCTACTCCGCTTCCTCAGACACTGCCGCACCGTCGGCGGCAAGGCCACCCCCGAAGCCCGCGACCGCATCCACGACATCCTCACCCGCGTCCGCCTGATCGACGACCTGCACACGCCCGCGCAGTCGCTGAGCCACGGGCAACGCCAGTGGCTCGCGATCAGCTCGCTGATCCTCGCCGGCCCCAAGCTGTTGCTCGTTGACGAGCCCGCGGCCGGGCTGACCGACGCCGAGACCGCGTTGACCGCCGATTTGCTGCTTGAGCTCAAAGACGAGCACACGATTATCTGTATCGAGCACGACATGGAGTTCGTGCGTCAGCTCGACTCGCGTGTGACGGTGCTCAACGAGGGCAAGGTCCTCGCCGAGGGCACGCTGGACCGGGTGCAGAACGACGAGGCCGTGATCGAGGCGTACCTCGGGAGGTAAAGACGACGCATGCTCAGCCTCCACCACATCGAGTTCGCCTACGGCGGCGTCAAGGCGCTTGACGACGTCAACATGACCATGGCCCCGGGGCGGATGACCTGCGTCATGGGGCGCAACGGTGTGGGCAAGACCACGCTGATGCAGAACGTTGTCGGGCTGCTGCGAGGCGGCGGTTCGATCAGGCTCGACGGCGAAGAGATCGGCGGCCTCACCGCGCACCGGCGGGCGCAGCGTGGCGTGGCGCTCGTGCCGCAGGGCCGGATGATCTTCCCCAAGCTGACCGTCGAGGAAAACCTCCGCGTCGGCCTGCGGGCCCGGCGCGACGGCAAGACGTCGATCCCCCCGGAGGTGTTCGACGTCTTCCCGATCCTCCGCGACTTCCGTAAACGCCACGGCGGCGACCTCTCCGGCGGGCAACAGCAGCAGCTCGCCATCGCCCGCGCTATGGTCGGCGAGCCCCGCGTCATGCTGCTCGACGAACCGACCGAGGGCATCCAGCCCAACGTCATCCAGCAGATCGGCCGCGTGCTGCGGCAGCTCATCGCTGAGCGGGGTATGACCGTCGTGCTCGTCGAGCAGTACCTCGACTTCGTCAAAGAGTTCGGCGACCACGTCTACATCATGAACCGGGGCACGGTGGTGGCCGAAACCTCGGCCGACGAGATGACCGCCGACCTGGTGAACGACCACCTCAGCGTGTAACCCGAACGCGTCATGCCCACCACGACGACCCCGCCTCCGCTGAAGCGCGACGAAACGCCCCCGCGGCCGTCGGGGGCAAGCCACTCGGGCAGCGGCCGCGTCCCGGGGCGCGGCACCTTGTCGTTCGAAATAGTCGCCGGGCAGACGGCGATCACCCGCTGCCGGGCCCACGCGCCGCTGAAGCTGCTCACGCCCGCACGCCCCGGCGGGGCCGCGTGGGTCTACGCCAGCACGTTCGGCGGCGGTCTGGTCGCCGGGGACCGGGTCGATCTGGAGCTGCACGCCGGGCCGCATACCACGGCCGTGCTCACCACCCAGGCCTCGACCAAGGTCTTCCACCAACAAGACGGCATCGGGGCCGAGCAGCGGCTCACCGCCACCGTCGACCAAGACGCCAGACTGCTGGTCCTCCCCGACCCGCTGACCTGCTTCGCCGACGCGGCTTACCGGCAGACGCAGCGGTTTACCCTGGGCCCCACGGCCTCGCTGGTGCTGCTCGACTGGTTCACCGCCGGCCGCGTCGCCTCGGGCGAACGCTGGGACTTCGCGGAGTACCGCAGCCTCAATGTGGTGACGGTCGGCGGCCGGGAAGTCGTGTTCGACCAGACCCGTATCACCGCCGACACCCTCTCGACGCTCGGCCCGCTCTGCGTCGGGGGGTACGACGTGCTGGCCAACGTGTTCCTGATCGGCCCGGCGGTGAGCGAAGCGGCCGCGGAGCTGCGGAGCTGGGTCGCAAAGCAACCGATCCGCGACGAGGCGGGCTACGCGGTCGGTTTCAGCCCGACCGACTGGGGCGGTGTGCTCCGCCTCGCCGGCCGCGACACGCAGACCCTCACGGCGGTGCTCCGGCAGCGGTTATCCTTCACACGGTCGTGGCTGGGTGGTTGTGCCTGGAGCCGCAAGTGGTGAGCCGAGAAACGAGGACGCGATGCACCTGACCCCACGCGAGATCGAGAAGCTGACGCTGCACAACGCGGGCTTCGTGGCGCAGAAGCGCCTCGCCCGCGGCCGGAAACTGAACCAGCCCGAGGCGGTCGCGCTCATCGCCACCGTGGTCATGGAGCTGATCCGGGACGGCCGGCGCGTCGCCGAGTGCATGGACCTGGGTCGGCAGATGCTGGGGCGGCGTCAGGTGATGCCCGGCGTCGCCGCGATGCTGCACGACGTGCAGGTCGAGGCCACCTTCCCCGACGGCAG
>JBCCOP010000180.1:0-3778 GCA_039025315.1 Planctomycetota bacterium
CAGCGGCCGCAGCGGGTCGCCCGTCGCCGTGGCGTGCGTCCGCGGCTCGCCGAGGTGTACGGTCACCGAGCTGGCGTAGACCACCCGCTTGACCCCGGCCTCGGCCGCGGCCTCGAAGAGGTGACGCGTGCCCAGCACGTTCGCCCGTATCTCGGCCTCGGCGTAGGCGTGCGGGTCCAGATGAGTCAAGGCCCGCTGCGAGGCGATCGCCAAGTGGATCACGCCGTCGACCCCATCGAGCGACCGCGCGGTCGCCGCGAAGTCGGTCAGATCGACCGCCTCGACGCGGAGGCCGGGCTCGTCCGCCGGGTACAGGTCCAGCAGCCGCAGCCGATAGGTCTCCGCCAAGCGGTCGCGTATCCGTGAAGCGACCAGACCGCGGCCGCCGGTCATCGCGACCGTCGCGCCCGGCTTCAGGCCTCGGAGTTTCTCGGTGTCCATCGGGCGTCTCGCGGGGCTCGCTCGGTTCCCGTAGCGGTTAACAGAAAAGGGTACACTATTCCTTAATACAAAAATTTATCTTCCGTATTATATAATTATTTAACTCCTCACGAGCACGACTTCCCCTTGACCCAGCCGCCGACCGCAAGATTACACCGCCTGACCAACCCCGCCGAGACGACCGACGCGGCGGATTGGACCTCCGCTACGTTCTACCGGCTCGAACGCCCGGGCGACAGCGCCGGTGCGTTGGAGCACGGCGCGGTCGCTTTCGGTTGGACACCGGAGGCCCTCGTCGCACGCTTCGAGATGACGGACTCGTCGATCGTGACCTCCGCGACTCGTGACAACGAGCTGCACTACGAACTCGGGGATACGGCCGAGTTGTTCATCAAGCACGCGGACCACGACGGCTACTGGGAGTTCTACGCCACGCCCAACGGCTACCGCACCGCCATGTTCTGGGAGGTCTCGCCCCGAGATCACGAGCCGGACGCGATCCCGTTCATCGACCCCGAAGCGGTCGAGGTCAGGGTGGGTCGACACGAGATCGGGGGGCCGAGCTGGTGGGCGGAGATCTCGGTGAGCCGTCGGCTTCTCGGGTCACGAGACGGTCGCTTTGAGGTTCACAACGGGACGTGGTCCGTACTGGCGGGTCGCTACAACTACGGCGTTGGCCGTACGGACCGAGCGGAGCCACGCGACCCGGAGCCCGTCGGCACGCTGAAACGCAGACACCTCGAGCTGACCAGCTTCCCCCGCCTGCCCCGGGCCGACTTCCACATGCTTCAACACTTCGCGGAGTTGCGAGAAGATGCCTGATGCCAGCCAAACGGCACCGACGCGTGAACGCGACTCGCTTCGGCGGATCGTTTCACGCGGCATGTTGATCATGGGGCTTGCCCTCGCCGCAGGGCTGCCTGGCGGCGGGTCGGCCGGGGCGATGACCCCAACGCAGCGCGATGCTCTGATGCGTGTCGACGCCCGCGGCGGCCGCGTTCTGGAGGTGCCACACTTCGATTTGTCCTCCGGTAACGCGCTGTGGCAGAACCAGCCGCACGCCTACTTCGACTTCTCGCCGGCGAGCGACCAAGACCTGGGTTATTGGTTTCTCGTCGCCGAGCCGCCCAGCGACCGGTGGCTCGCGCGGACGCTGTGGACCGAACGAAACGTTGAGATCAAGCCGAACCGCCGGTACCTGCTCTCGGCATTGGTCCGGACGGATTTCGACCGCTTCGACGCCGAGTTCAACCTCGGCCTGCAGGCTCTGGATCGGTTGGGCAACCCGCTGCCGGGACGCCGCGACGTGGGTTTACCCGCCAAGACCCGCGGCCCCGACGGCTGGCAGCGGTTCGAAGCCGTGGTCACCACGCCCCCCGACCGTGCGATCGTGATGGGCCGGCCGACCTTCGCGGTCTACCTCGGCGAAGGGGTCGAAAACCCCGCCGGGCTGACCTACCAGCTCGCGGACCTGGCAATCGTCGAGTTGCCCGCGGTCCCGTTCGGAGCCGACGACGACCCGGTAGAGGCGGTCACCTTCCCCGGGGGGCCGGGCCCGCTGCCCATGGCCGTCGAAGCGGTCCGTGAGACCGATGGTGGCGCGATCACCGTCGAGGTGACCGGCGTGCGTTGGGTGATCGACCCCGAGAACGACACGATCACCGCGCACCAACGGATCGATTTCTCTCGGCCCCTTGCCTCCTGGGCTTTCGGCATCTCGCTCCGCGGCTTGGAAGTCCGACGGCAGGACGCGACCGTGGCCGTCCTGGTGAACGATCAGGTCGCGCTCGGCGTGCAGTGCGACGGCATGCTCGCCGTGTACCCCCGCGCGGCGGGCAGCGTGACGGTCACGTCACGGATCCAGGCCCCGTTTACGCGCTTCGGCGACGGCCACCTCCTGGCGACCGACGGCCGGGGCGGCTTCGGGACCAACCCCTACCCGCCGCCCGGCAGCGGCAGGCTTCCCGACGGCGTGGCCCTGACCAACGGCCTCGACTTCGTCGGCTTCGACCGCGCCGACCTCGAAAGCCTCAGCGAAGCCCCCGCCGGTTGGCGGATCCGCTGGAACCTCGAACCCGCCGAACGCCTGTTCCTCTACGCCGCCCCGCCCCGGGCTTACGACTGGGCGGCCAGCTTCGATCTGGTTTATCAGCTCACCGACCGCAACTGGACGCAGGACGCGTACGCCGACGACGCGATGGACCCGGTCGGCACGTTCCTGCTCTGGCACTTCCACGCCCGGCAGTGGGGGATGAGTTTCGGCGATGAATACCTGCCGTTCGATGCCGACGCGATCCGCCGGCACGTGCGGTACGCCCACACGCTGGGCAAGAAAGCCATCTTCTATTCCAGCGCTTGGTTCTTCGCGTCACGGGAGCCCGAGGTCTGGACCCGCGCGGTGATCGACGAGGTCGAAGAGTTCGGCTTCGACGGTTTCTACAGCGACGGCCTGCCGGCGGTCGAGTGGCTGGTGGGCTACGAGCAGATGCGGATCGCCCGCCAGGCCCTGGGCGACAAGTTGATCGTCGTGCACGATTCGGTCCCCCAGTCCGGCCGGCACCCCGCCGCGCTCGCCCCGTGGATCTATACCTACGCCACCGCGACCTACATGGCCGAGCACGTCGAATCCCGAGCGGGTGCCGGCTGGCCGTGGGTCCGCTACGTCATCGGGCAGCACCGCTTCGCCAACTGCATCGGCACGATCAAGGGGGACCGTTGGGACGGCCCGGCGTTCGACGACGCGATGGACCGGTTCAACGCCGGCCTGATCTGGAACGCCCGGCGTGCCGAAGCGGCCGGTCCGAAGTTCAACCGCGACTACCTGCCGAACCTCCGAGCCCTCGAGACGCGGTGGCTTGAGCACCGCGACGACCCGCACTACTACGACCGCTACCACGTGGAGGCGGCCCGCCAGCTCTCCGGATTCCGGGTCGGGCCCACGGCGATGCCCGTTATTTCGCGCGACCCGGAAGGGCGGGTCGTGATCCGCAGCGAGACCCCCGACGCGGTCGTCCACTTCACGACCGACGGCTCGGCACCCGGCACGAGCAGCCGGCGTTACGACGGCCCGCTGCCCGCGTCAGCCTCCGGGTCGGTCCGAGCCGTCGCGGCCGCGCCGGGGCTCGAAGCGAGCCCGCCGACGCCGCCGATCGAGTGAGCCGCGGCAGAGGAGATATCAGTTTTGCGTCGTCTACGTATCGCCATCCTGGGTCTGTTCCACGAGTCGAACACGTTCGCCGAGCACGCGACCACGATCGACCACTTCGAGTCTTACCAGTGGCACGAGGGGAGACGGCTCGTCGAGGCGTTCGCGGACTCGCACCACGAGATCGGCGGC
>JBCCOP010000181.1:0-3738 GCA_039025315.1 Planctomycetota bacterium
AGGCGGGCGACGCGGAGGCGGCGTTGGTCGGCCAGGGCGAGGGCGGCGCGGGCCCAGGCGTCGAGCCGGTCGCGGACTTCGGGGTCCTCCCAGTGCCCGACGACGACCTTGCGGGGCAGGCGAAGGCGGGCGCAGAGGTGGCCGAACTCCCGCCCGCCGTGGGCCGACTGGTGGAGGTTCATGAAGTCCATGTCGATCGTGGCGTAAGGCAGGTCCCGACCGAACTGCGTGTGCAGGTGACACAGAGGCTTGCGCAACACTTCGAGCCCGGCGATCCACATCTTGGCGGGCGAGAAGGTGTGCATCCACGCGATGAGCCCGACGCAGTGCGGGTCGGCGTTGGCGGCGTGGCACAGGGCGGCGACCTCCTGCGGCCCGGTGAGCACGGGCTTGAACACGACCCGCACGGCGGGGCGGTCGGCCGCGTCGAGCGCGGCGGCGATCTGCCCGGCGTTCTCGGCGACTCGGCGCAACGCTTCGTCGCCGTAAAGATGCTGCGAACCGGTGACGAACCAGACCTCGTAAGCGGACAAGTCGATCATTTGGGTTGCTCAGCCTGCTCCGGAGGTTGGCCGTAGTAGGCGGCCGGGCCGTGCTTGCGTTGGTGGTGCTTGTCCAGGACGTAGCCTTCGAGCGCCGACGTGGCGTCGGGGCCGCCGCACAGCGTGAACGTGTCGACCGCCATCGCTGCGCAGGCTTCGAGCGCGACGGCGTTGTCGACGGACTTGCCGGCCGAGGTCCCCCAGGCAAACGGGGCGTGTCCGGCGACCAGCACGCCCGGCGTGGTGGCCGGGTCCAGGTCCGGGTCGTTAGCGAAGAGGTCGGCGATGACGCGGCCGGTACTCAACTCGTAGTCCGCGTCGACCTCGGCTTCGGTCAGTGCCCGGGTGATCGGGACGGCTCCGGCGAAATGGTCGGCGTGCGTCGTGCCTAGGCATGGGATCGCCCGCCGCGCTTGGGCGAAGGCAGTGGCTTTGGGGCTGTGTGTATGCGTCACGCCCGCCGCTTCCGGGAAGCGGCGGTAGAGCTCGAGGTGGGTGGGCGTGTCGCACGACGGCCGGCCGTCGCCGTCCGCCACCTTGCCGTTCAGATCGACCAGCACGATCGCCTCGGGGGTCAGGGCGTCGTACGCCACGCCGCTGGGCTTGATCGCCATCAGCCCCGCGTCGCGGTCGATACCGCTGACGTTGCCCCAGGTCAGCGTGACCAGCTCCTCGGCCACGAGCCGGAGGTTTGCGGCGCAGACCTGCGCTCGGAGGTCGGCGAGTTTCAAGCCGCCTTGCTCTTCTTTCGGCCGGCGCCTTTGCCGCGGTCGGTGCCTTTGTCGGCGTTCATGACGGTGCCGTTCCCCTTGCGCAACTCGTCGAGCGACTTAACCTTTTTCCGGGCCGCGCCCCGAGTCTCTTTGGTTTTGACCTTCGGGCTGCGCATCCGCTTGGCCGCTGCGTCGAGGTCGGCCTTGCGGTAGTTGGGCAGCCATTGCCGCTGGGCGGCGAGCATCTCGTCGGCCATCTGCCAAACCTCTTCGGGGTCGCACACCGCGCCGACCAGCGGGTCGTGCAGCATGGCCTGCTTCAGCAGCGTCACGTCGCCGGCCACCGCGGCGTCCTTGCTCATCCGCTGCACGTCGATCGACGCCCGGCAGGTCGCGGCGCAGGGCTGCGGCAGCTCGAGGCCGGCCGACATCTGGATGCCGGTGCGGTCGACGTAACCCGGGGCCTCGACGACACAGTCGTCCGGGAGGTTGGCGATGACCCCGCGGTTGCGGACGTTGAAGTGGCCGCGGTACGGCCGGTTGGTCTCGCGGGCTTCGATGATCCACGAGCCGTGCTCGGTCGATCGGCCCCAGGTGTCCATGGGCTTGCCCGCCTCGGCGAGCCACTTGGGGAAGTCGGTCTCGAACCACCGCCGGCCCTCAGTGCAGACGCGGAGGTAGCCGCCGGTCTCGCCGTTGATCCAGGTGTTCATCGAGATCCACCGCCGGATCTCACGCGGCCGCTTGCGGTACCACGGCAGGTACTCGGACAGGTGGCCGTTCGACTCGGTCGAGAAGTGGCCGAAGCGGCGGAGCACGTCGATGCGGACTTTCTCGGTCTCGCTTGCCTCGGGGTGGGCTTCGAACGCTTCGAGCAGCTCGTCGGCCCCGATCGGCCGGCCGTTGAACCGCACGTCGAGGTACCACGTCTGGTGGTTGATCCCGGCGCAGACGATCTGGGTCCGCCGGTGGTAGTCGGCCCACTGCTCCCAGCGGAACTCCTCTTCGCCGTGGAGCTTGGCCAGCACGCGGTCGATCCAGAACCAGCCGCCCTCGACGCCGTGGCAGAGGCCGACCGTGTTGACGCCCTCGCCGCGGTCGTGGGCGTCGAGCGCGGCCCAGGTGTTCATCGCCATCGGGTTGGCGTAGTTCAGCAGCAGCACGCCGCCGGGGCGCGAGGTGTTGCCGACCTCCAGCGCGTCGCGGCTGAACGCGAGCATCTGCGGGATGTTGCGTTGGCCGTACATGATGCCGCCGGCGCAGAGCGTGTCGCCGACGCACTGGTCGACGCCGTACTTCAGCGGGATGTCGATGTCGGTTTCGAAGGCTTCGAGCCCGCCGATGCGGGTGCAGTTGATGACGTAGTCGGCCCCCTCGAGGGCCTTGCGTCGGTTGACCGACGTCAGCACCTTGGCGGGCAGTTTGTTGGCCTTGATGTCTTTTTTGAGTAGTTGCGCAACCATGGCGAGGTTGTCGCGGTTGATGTCGTGCAGGGAGAAGACGGCGTCTTGCAGCTCGGGGACCTGGAGGGTGTCTTGGGCGAGGCGGCGGGTGAAGCCGACGGAGCCGGCTCCGATGAAGGCGATGCGGACGGGCATAGGTTGGTTTCCGGGTGTGGTTGCCGGAGTCGTTTCCGGAAAATTCGATGGATTGTGCTTAGCTTATATTGCGATTAATCCCTTGAAATGAGATACTTTTGCCATGTCGGGTAATTCTGTGCTCGAGCGATGGAGGCGGGTCCCGCGCGGCCGGACGCGGTCGCTGCTGCCGCCGCGGCTGGCGGTGCCGCTGTACGCGATGGTCGCCGGGGCGGGGCGGGAGCGTCGGCAGGGGACGGGCTACGACTGGGACGGCCGGCGGCGGGGGCCGGCCCCGTTCGCCCTGATCCAGCACACGTTCGCGGGCCGGGGCCGGCTGATCTACGAGTCTCGGCCTATGGAAGTCGCTACCGGTCAAACCCTGCTGCTGACGTTCCCGCACGACCACCGCTACACGACCTTCCGGGGCGAGGCGTGGGACTTCGGCTACCTGGTGCTGCACGGCCGCGAGGTCATGCGGCTGATGACCAGCCTGATCGCCGCGCGGGGGCCGGTGGTCAAACTGAGCGATAACGCGTTGGCCGAGCTGGCGGCGGTCTCGGTCGAGTTGCTGGACGACCACGCCACCGCGGAGACGATCGCCGCGGGCCGCGTCTCGTCGCTGGCGTACCGCGCGGTGGCCACGCTGATTGACGACCTGATCGGGCCCGCGGGCGTGCCGCTGCGGGATGCGCCGCCGTGGCTGCGGGCCGTTATGACCCGGATCAAACGTGGCGAACCGGACGGCACGCCCTGCCGGTTGAGCGTCGAAGAACTCGCCCGACTCGCCGGCATGAGCCGCTGGCACTTCACCCGCCAGTTCGATCGGCACGTCGGTTTCCCGCCCGCGGCCTACCTCGTTCGGCGACGCCTCGACTACGCCGCCGAACAGCTCCACGGCACCGA
>JBCCOP010000182.1:0-3718 GCA_039025315.1 Planctomycetota bacterium
CGACGGTGTCGAAGACGGGCAGGCCGTTGGCGTCTTGCTGGCCGCCTTTTCCGGGGGTGACGCCGCCGACCATCTGGGTGCCGTATTCGAGGCAGCCGGTGGTATGGAACTGGCCGGCGGAGCCGGTGATGCCCTGGCAGATGACTTTGGTGTCGGCGTTGACGAGGATGCTCATGGGGGATGGGGTCTGGGGGTTAGGGTTCGGGGTCTGGGGCGCAAGGGGCTTACCTTAGCGGGTTGGGTGAGCGGCGGGGATATGCTGGCGGGTATGGGTTTGGATGATGCGGAGCTTGCGGCGGGGGCGGCGTTGGTGGGGGAGGTGGTGGAGGTGGGGGGGCTGCCGCGGCCGGACTGGGCGGGGGTGCAGCGGCGTTGGCGGGCGTTGCCAAGCGATCGGCAGGGGGCGGCGTGGGGGGCGATCGAGTGGGCGTGGATGGAACGGTTGGCGGCGGGGTGGAACGCGAGGGAGGGGCGGGAGGGGTTGGATGCGTTCGAGGTTTGGCGAGACGGCGAGACGCTGCTGACGACAGACCTGCCGGCCGATGAGGCGGGGCGGGTGTCGGCGTGGGCGGCGCGGGCGCTGCGGACGATCGAGCGTTGCCTGACGGGGTTAGGTTTGGCGGAGATGTCCGACGGCGGGCCGGGGTACGACGTGGTGATCGTGTGTCGGCGGGTGGAGGACTACCGGGACTATGTGAGCGTGTTCGATCCGGAAGGGTACCGCGGTGCCGTGAGCGGGGGCGTGTGCCTCGCGGCGGGGGCGGTGCATGTGGCGGCGCACGCGGCGGGGGCGGGTGGGTTGCACGGGGTGCTGGCGCATGAGCTGGCTCACAGCCGGCTGGTGTCGCTGGAGCTGCCGGCGTGGCTGGAAGAGGGGTTGGTCACGCACTTGGAAGAGGCGGTCACGCCGAGCGGGGCGTACGCGGCGGACCTGCAGACCGTGGCGCTGCACCGCGGGTACTGGACCCCGGCCCGGCGGGCGGCGTTTTTCGAGGGCTCGGCGTTCTGTGGCGAAGATGACGCGCACGGGCTGGCGTACCACCTGGCCTACCACGCGGTGGGCGGGCTGATGGCGGAGGACGCGGCGCGGTTCGCCCGGCTGCTGCGGTCGGCTTCGCAGGCCGACGCGGGCGCGGCGGCGGTGGGTGTGCTGTACGGCCGATCGTTGACGGACGTGTTGCCGCGGTTCGCCCGACCCGATGGTTTCGACGATGGAGGCGGCGATGCCGCGGTGTGAATGGGCCAAAAGCGCGCGGTACGTGGCGTACCACGATGCGGAGTGGGGCGTGCCGTCGCGGGACGAGCGCCACCTCTTCGAGATGTTGGTTTTGGAGGGGGCGCAGGCGGGGCTGAGCTGGTCGACGATCCTGAACAAGCGGGACCGCTACCGGCAGGTGTACGACGGCTTCGACCCCCGGAAGGTAGCGGCGTACGGCGAAGCAAAACAGCGGGAGCTGCTGGCCGACGCGGGCATCGTGCGGAACCGGCTGAAGGTCGCGGCGTCGATCGGCAACGCCCGGGCGTTCCTCGCGGTGCAGGACGCGTTCGGCGGGTTCGCGGATTATCTGTGGGGCTACGTCGACGGCCGGCCGATCCGGAACCGCCCCCGGAGCCTGGCGGACGTGCCGGCGACGACGCCGCTGGCCGAGACGATCTCCAAGGACCTCAAGCGGCGGGGCTTCCGTTTCGTGGGGCCGACGATCGTGTACGCCTACCTGCAGAGCGTCGGCGTGGTGAACGACCACGTCGTGGGCTGCCCGCGGGAAGCGGCGTGCGCGGCGATGGTGCCGTGACGCTCAGTACCCCGGCGGCAGGCGGTCGTCGTCGTCCTCGTCGTCGTAGCCGTCGTCGTCGGGCTCGCGCGGCGCGTCGTTCGGGTGCGTGCCGAACTCGACGGTGATGCGGGAGCGGATGCCGCCGCGGCCCTTCCAGTCGGTGGTGACCTGCATCCAGCGCGGCTCCATCGCCCGGGCCAGGTCGTCGGCGATCCGGCCGGTGACGGCCTCGTAGAAGATGCCTTCGTTGCGGAAGCTCTGGTAGTAGAGCTTCAGCGACTTGAGCTCGACGCAGGCGTCGCTGGGGATGTATTGCAGGATCACGCTGCCGAAGTCGGGGTGGCCGGTCTTGGGGCAGACGCTGGTGAACTCGTCGGAGACGTGCTCGATGACGTAGGACCGCCCGGGGTTGGGGTTGTCGAAGCACTCGAGCAGGGCGCGGTCGGGCATAGCGGGCGTAGCGTAAGCAGGACCGGCCGCACGGTCCAACCCCCGGACCTACCCGCGGCGGGCGGGCCTAGCATCCCGGTATGAAATTCTCCTACTCCGAGTTCGACGGCCAGGGCTTCCTCGGCCCCGACCAGCTCTTCGCCAACCCGCAGGTGATGGACTTCATCCTGCAGTACGGCGAGCAGGCGCTCGATGCCCTGAACAACCTCGAGAACCCTGACGAGCAGCAGTTCATCCAGGCGATGATCGAGGCCGGTCTGCTCGAAGAGTACGAAGACGAGGACGGCAACACCAAGCTGCGGATGACCGGCCGGCTGCTGCGCGGGTTCCAGCACCGGGCGCTGCTGGAGATCTTCAGTGACCTGCGGAAGGGCTCGCGCGAGGGACACCCGACCCGCCACAGCGGGCGGACGCAGGAGCGGGCCGACGGGACCAAGGCGTACCAGTTCGGCGACCCGCTGTCGGAGATCGACCTGGGCCAGACGCTGCGTAACGCGGTGGCCCGGCGGAACAGCGAGCGTGCCGCGGCCGGCGGCACCGGGGCGGGCGTCGGGCTGCCGATCCGCCTGGGCATGGACGACCTCGAGCTGTTCCAGACCGAGGGCTCGGCCGACTGCGCCACCGTCATGCTTATCGACCTCTCGGGCAGCATGATGCGCTACGGCCGATTCATCCAGGCCAAGCGGATCGCGTTGGGGATGCAGGAGCTGATCCGCGGCCGGTTCCCGCAGGACACGCTCGACTACGTCGGGTTTTACTCGCTGGCCGACGTGCTGACCGAACGCGACGTGCCGCTGGTGATGCCCAAGCCCGTGTCGATCCGCGACTACGAGGTCCGCATCCGCGTCCCGCTCGAGCAGGCCCGCGCCAACGTCGATAAGATCCCCCAGCACTTCACCAACCTCCAGCTCGGGCTGCGCACCGCCCGCCAGATCCTCAGCCGCCGCGGCGCGGCCAACAAGCAGATCTTCGTCATCACCGACGGACAACCCACCGCGCACGTGGCGAAGTCGCCCCAGTCCGACGAGGAGATGCTGTATCTCCTGTACCCGCCGACCGAGCAGACCAGCGACATCACGCTGCAGGAGGCCCTGAAGTGTCAGCAGCAGGGTATCCGCATCGCCAGCTTCGCGCTGATCGAGGACTACTGGGGCATGGACTGGGTCGGCTTCATCGAGAAGCTCACCCGCCTGACCCGCGGCCTGGCGTACTACTGCACCAGCGAAGACCTCAGCTCCACCGTCATCGAGAGCTACCTCACGGGGAAGAAGACCAAGTCGTTTGTGCACTGACCCGTCCCCAAGCCGGGGCGGGGGGGAGCCAACGGCCCGGTGAGAGTTTTTTTGCGAGGGTGGTTGCGGGGGGGGGGGGGGGCGAGGGCCGGGACGATGTGGATATCCTCGTGGTCGACAATGCCTCCACCGACCCCCTCGACGACATGCGGGCGAAATTCCCTGGCCTCCGGATATTAACCGAACCGAAACCCGGCGCCG
>JBCCOP010000183.1:0-3708 GCA_039025315.1 Planctomycetota bacterium
CTCTTGGATCGCTTACCAAGGAGTTGGTCGATGCCCGGCACATTCACCTGCAGCGTTGTGACGCCCGAAGAACAGGTCCACGAAGGCCCGGTGAGTCACGTGGTCCTGCCCGCGTGGGACGGGGAGATGGGGTTTGCCATCAACCGGGCCCCGATCCTGGTACAGATCGGCGAGGGGCGGCTGCGGCTGACCGACGATCAGGGCCAGAAGATCAGCCTCCACGTCGCCGGTGGCTTTGCGCAGATGAAGGGCAACGTCCTGACCATCCTGGCGGATCGTGTCGATTCCTCCGAGCCGGCGTTGGCCTGAGCTTCGGGCTGAATTCAGCAAAAACCGCAAGCCATGCTCCGGCAACTTCCGTGAGGGGCATTGGTATTCTGTGCGTGTGCGGAGCGTCCTGCGTCAGGTGATCCCCGGCATGTTCCACCGCCGGCTGCTGCTGCTGGCGGCGGTGTTCGGCGGGCTGATGCTGATGCTGGGGCTCCAGACGGCGCGGATCACGACCGGCAGCCAGCACGAGCAGCGGCGGGACATCCTGCGGAAGGCTCTCGAACGGCCGGCGTTGACGCCGACGTCGCGGGGCGTGATCCGCGACCGCAAGGGCCGGCTGCTCGCCGAGGACCGGCCCGGGTGGGACATCCTCGTGAGCTTCCGGGTGCTCAGCGGGCACTGGGCGTACGAGCAGGCGCTCGCCGCGGCGCGGCGCGACGTGGGCCGAACAGAGTGGCGGGCGATGTCCGCGTCGGCGCGGGACGAGCGGGCCCGGGCCTTCGTCCAGCCGTACACGCTGCAGACCGAGCAGCTGCGCGTCGTGCTGGCCGAGCTCGGCGGCGTGCCGCTGGACCGCATCGAAGACCGGCAGCGCGACGTCGTCGCGTGGGTCCAGAAGATGGCCGCCAACGCCACGGCCCGCCGCCGCGACCGCCAGGTCAAGGTCCTCAAGCGGGCGACCGGCGAGGCGGACCTCAGCTGGGCCGAGGTCTACGTCGAGGTGGCCGAGGAGTACCAGTCGCACGCGGTGCTGACCGACGTCGCGCCCGAGACGGTCAGCCGGATCGACCGGTTCATCGCCCTCGCCCAGCGGGAACGCGAGGCCCGCGACGCCGCGGTCGATCGTGGCGAGACCCCGCCGGCGACCGAATACGACGTCTGGCTCGAGGTCACCCCCCAGCGGGTCCGCCAACGCGTCTACCCCTGGGAGGCCCGGACGTTCGTGTTCGACCGCTCGACCCTACCCGGCCCGCTGCGGAGCGACACGCCGATCGAGATCACCGTCGACGGCATCGCCCGCCACGTCGTCGGCACGCTCCGCCCGATCCACAAGGGCGACCAGGCCTGGGAAGACCGCCCCTTCACGATCCGCCCCCCGGAAGGTGCCGCCGAAGGCGAACCCCAGACCGACCTCGCCGGCTACCGTCCCGGCGACCTCATCGGCCGCTTCGGCGTCGAACGCTCCTACGAGTCCGTGCTCCGCGGCCGGCGCGGCCAGCGCGTCACCCACCTCGACACCGGCCAGACCGCCGTCGTCCGCCCCGCCCCCGGCACCGACGTCCACCTCACGATCGACGCCCAGCTGCAGATGCGGGCCCAGGCGGTCATGTCCCACGACCCCCGCGTCGGGCTGATGCGCAGCCAGCCCTGGCACGCCGCCGGCGACGACCCGAACGCCCCGAAGGTCGGCGAGCCGCTCAACGGCGCGGCCGTGATCCTTGACATCGACAACGGCGAGGTCCTCGCCGCCGTCAGCGTGCCGGGGGTCAGCCTCGAGCAGATCGAGACCGGCAGCCGGGCCCTCTTCGGCGACTACGACAACCGCCCCACCGTGTTCCGCCCGGTGCAGTACCGCTACGAGCCGGGCTCGACCAACAAGCCGCTGGTGCTGGCCGCCGCGATCACCGACGGCGTTGTCGGGCCGGACGAGGCGATCGACTGCTCGCAAGGACACCTCTGGGAACAATACCCCAACCGCTTCCGCGAGTGGATCTACCGGCCGCGCTACGGGTCGCAGACCTTCGGCACGATCGACGGCGTCGAGGCGATCACCGTCAGCTCCAACGTGTTCTTCGGCAAGCTCGCGCAACGCTTCGGCCGACAGATGAGCTTCGCCCGGGTGGCGTGGTGGTTCAGCCAGTTCGGCTTCGGCCGGCGGATCGACGTCGGGCTCTTCGAAGAGATCGCCGGCGACCTTCCGGGGGCGGGCGAGCCGGTCAGCGAGTCGGACGCGGCGTACATGTGCATCGGCGAGGGCCGGCTGTCGGTCACGCCGCTGCAGGTCGCCAACGCCCACGCCACGCTGGCCCGCGGCGGGCGGTTCATCGCCCCGACGTTCGTCCAGGCCCGCAGCCGGCTGCGCCCCCAGGTCGTGGCCGACCTGCAACTCTCGCCCGCCGCGCGGGAGCGGGCGCTCCGCGGCATGCAACGGTCCGCCAACTTCCGCGGCAGTTCGGCCCTGGAACGCGGCACGACCTATTGGGTGACCCTTCCCGACGGCAGTCACGCCAAGACGTTCGATCTTCCGGGGGTGGAGGTGCTGGCCAAGTCGGGCACGGCCGAGGCCCCGCCGCTGCGCCGCGCGTTTGCCGGCGGCGAGACCAAGCCTGACGGCACGACCGCCGCGCCCGGCGAGTACGACCCGCGGGGCGAGGTGATCCGCGCCGGCTACCACGCCTGGGTCGTCGCGCTGGTTCGGCCCGAGGGCGAGGCGCAGCCGACCCACGCCGTCGCCGTCGTCGTCGAGTACGCCGGGTCGGGCGGCCGCGTCGCCGGGCCGATCGTCAACCAGCTGCTGCGGGCCCTCGCGGCCGAGGGCTACCTCGGCGACACCGCCCGCGACGCCGTGCTGGGCGTGCCGACACCCGCCGCGACGACCGCCCGCCGCGAGACCACGCCGTGAACGACGCCGCCCCCGTCCGGTTGCGGGAGCTACTCAGGCCCAATCTCGGCTGGGTCACCCTCGCCGCGGCCCTCGCCCTCACCGCCGTGGGCATCGCCGCCGTCGGCACCATCGAGCCCGGCTTCGCCGCCAACCAGAAACGCAACCTCCCGATCGCGCTGCTGGCGATGCTCGTCATGCTGCTGCCCCACCCGCGGGTGATCGGGACGCTGGCGTACCCCGCGTTCGGCGTGGCGCTAGCGCTGCTGGTGTTCGTGCTGCTGCCGTTCGTGCCGCGCAGCATTGTTCCCGTGGTCAACGGGGCGCGGTCGTGGATCGACCTGAAGGTGATGTACTTCCAGCCGTCGGAGATGGCCAAGGTCACGTTCGTCCTCGCGTTGGCGTGGTACCTGCGTTACCGGGCGAGCCACCGGTCGCTGGCCGGGCTGCTGCCGCCGTTTCTGTTCATGCTCGTGCCGGTCGGGCTCATCATCGTCGAGCCGGACCTGGGCCAGTCGCTGGCGTTCGGCCCGGCCCTGCTCGCGGTGCTCGTCGCCGCCGGGGCCCGGCTCCGCCACCTGCTCTCGCTGCTGCTGCTGGCGGTGCTGGTTGTTGCGGTCAACGTCGCCGTCGTGCTCTACGCCCCGCCGTCGCTGCAGCTGCTCAAGCCCCACCAGCAGCAGCGCATCAGCTCCATGATCAAGCTCGCGTCGGGCGACCTCAGCGAGGTCCAGGACGCGGCGTACCAGCAGCACAAGGCCATGGTCCACAGCGGCGCCGGCGGCGTCATCGGCCACGGGCCCGACCGCACCGCCACGCTCTTCGCGTATTACGAC
>JBCCOP010000184.1:0-3668 GCA_039025315.1 Planctomycetota bacterium
CCGGCCCTCCCGCAGCGTGAACCGCCGGTGGTACCACCGGTCCTCCAGCACCGTCTCCGGCAGCGTGAACGTCGCCACCGCCTTGGTCCGCTCCGGGTCGAACCGCAGCCCGTCGCCCCCGGCCAGCGCGAGTTGCAGGTCGACATCCGCCTCGACCGTCGTCGCCCCGGGCAGCGACAGCCCGACCGACTCGCCCATCTCCGCCGCCTCCGCCACCGGCCGCTGCCACGCGTCGAACGCCTCGGGCGTCAGCCGCAGCCGCAGCGGCCCGTCGCTGGTCAGGCTGACCGCCCCGTCCGCGGCGTAGGTCGCGTTGAGTCGGCCTCGGAGCCGGTCGCTCGGGCTCGGAAACTGTGGGCCGTTCAGGTCCGCCGTGAGGGCGTATCCCCCCACGCCGTCTGCCTCCCCCTCGAAGGCGACGGCAACCCGCGGGCCCAATGTCGCTGTCAACCGCCCTCCCTGACCCAGCACCGCGTCCAGCAACGCCACCGGCAACTCGCCCAACGCACCGTCCAGCGAGCCCGCCGACCACCCGGCCTCTCCCCGCCGCAGCGCCAGCGACCCCGCCACCTCGTCCGCTTCACCGAACGTCTCCACCCCGCCCGACACCAACAGCGACACCCGCCGCGACGCGTCATCGCTCATCACCACCACGCTCGGCACCACCGAAACCTCGCCCCGCTCCGGCACCGACCATCTCAGCGGCGCCCTCTCGTCGGTATCCAGTTGCAGCTCGTAACGCGTTTGGCCCAGGTCCAGACCCGACTCCGTCCGCGGCGCGTCGAACCGCAGCACCGCGAACCGCAGCGTCACCGGCTCGACCAACGCCGCCGCGTCCAGCCCGGCCAACGCCGACCACCCCGCGGGCGTCAATTCCCAAAGCCAGTCCGACCCGTCCGCCGCCGCTAGCCGTTCGTCCGTCGCGCGCAGCGACTGCCGCACATTCAGCCGCTCGCTCGTCACGCTCAACTCGCCGTCCAACGCCGACGTCGGACCCTTGAGCGACAGCTCGGCGTCTAGCAGCGGACCCAGCAGCGTCGGCAGCCGACCGCCGCCGGCCAACACCTGGTCCAGGGCCGACACCGGCAACGCCTCGACGCTGCCCTCGACGTCGAACGATGCGTCCGACAGGCGCAACCCGCCCCGCGAGTCGAAGAGGCGCTGCGCCGCGGCCGCCAAGACCACCCGCCCGCTCTCGCCGCCCTGCGTCAGCGTCGCGTCCAGCGTCAGCCCCGCGTCCCCCGTACCCGGCAGGCTCAGCGTCGCCGTCGGAGCCACCACCCGCACCGCCGGCCACGCCGCGTCCGACACCGCCCCGGACACCCCCCCGGACAACCCCTCGCCGTCCGACGACACGAACCATGCCGTCCCCAACGCCCGGTCTACGTTCACCCGGCCCACGTCGTCCGGGAACAGCTCGGCGTCCAGCGAATCGATCACCACCGAGCCCACCCGCCGGCTGTCCAGCAGCAGCCGCCACAGCGGCGTGTCCGGCAGCTCGGCCTTCCCCACCGTGCCGACCGACCGCCCGTCCGGGTCCCAAAGCTCCACCCCCGCCGCCGCCTGCCCACCTAACCAACGCAGCCGCAGGCCGTCCACCGCCAACCGCCCCGGCAGCTCCGCGTTGACTCGGCCCACCAGCCACGCCGTCCCCGGCCCGGTCGACAGCAGCGTCGGCATCGCCGCCACGGCCGCGATCAACAGCAACAGCGACGGCACGCCGAGCCGCAGCGGCCAACGCCACCACCGCTTCCGCTTCGCCGCCGGCGCCGCCGCGTCGCGCACCGCCTGCGCTTCGTCCGCCGACGGGATGTCCTGCTGCCGGATCGACACGCCCCGATTGTATCTCCCGCGACGCGACGCCCCGACGACCCGCACCGCGGCTGGTATGTTGGTCCGATGGCGTCCGCCCCCGCCGAGATCGAGGTCGGCCCCGAGACCCAGCGTGACGGGGCGTGGGCCTACGACGTGACCGTCTTCGCCGCCGGCCGGGTCCGCCGCCACGCCGTCACCCTGAGCTTCCAGGACTACGACCTCTGGTCCCGCGGCCGGGTCGGCCCGTCCCGCGTCGCCCACGCCGCGGTGCGGTACTGGCTCGACCAGCCCGACGCCGAGCCGCTGCCCGAGGCCTTCGACTGCTCCCGCCTCCGCCGCCACTTCCCCGACGCCGACGCCGAGCTGCCGGGCCGGCTGTAGACCACCGATGACCGAGACGCTGCTAATCGTCAACCTGGTGGTGCTGCTCGCGGTGGGCGTGCTGGTCGCGCTGCTGCTGCGCCGCCGGCCCGACCTGACCGACGCGCTGACCCCCACGGCCGACCGCCTCAGCCGGGAGGTCGAACAGGTCGCCCGCCGCGTCACCGACGAGTCGGCCCAGACCCGCCAGGCCGGCCGCGACGACGGCAAACAACAACGCGAAGAACTCGGCGCCGCCCTCGACCGCTACGGCCGATCCACCTCCGACACCCTCGACCGCGTCGCCCACCTCCAGAAACAACGCCTGCTCGAAGTCGGGGAGCGTTTGGAAAAACTCACCGCCGCCAACGAGGCCAAGCTCGACGCCGTCCGCCAGTCGGTCGAGAAGAAGCTCGGCGAGATGCAGACCGGTAACGAGCAGAAGCTCGAACAGATGCGGCTGACCGTCGACGAAAAACTCCAGAAGACCCTCGACCGCCGGCTCGGCGAGAGCTTCACCCAGGTCACCAAACAGCTCGAAGCGGTCCACCGCGGCCTCGGCGAGATGCGTGAGCTGTCGGGCCAGGTCGGCGACCTCAACCGCATCATGACCAACGTCAAGTCCCGCGGCACCTGGGGCGAGTACGTCCTCGCGTCGTTGCTGGAAGAAGCGCTGACGCCCGAGCAGTACGCCCAGAACGTCAAGGTCAAGCCGCGGAGCGACGCGATGGTCGAGTTCGCGGTGCGCCTGCCGGGCGACGACGAGAAGACCCCCGTGTGGCTGCCGATCGACTCGAAGTTCCCGCGTGAAGAACACGAGCGGATCGAGGCGGCGCTACGCGAGGCCGACGCCGAGGCCGCCGAGCGGGCGCGGGCCGGGCTCGAAGCCGCCGTGCTGCGGTCGGCCCGCGAGGTACGCGACAAGTACATCGCCCCGCCCCACACCACGAACTTCGCGGTGCTGTTCCTCCCGACCGAGAGCCTCTACGCCGAGCTGCTGCGTCGGCCCGGCCTCGTGGACCGGCTGCAACGCGACTGCCGGGTCAACCTCGCCGGGCCGTCCACGCTGCTGGCCCTGCTCAACAGCCTGCAGATGGGCTTCCGTACCCTGGCGATCCAAAAGCGGTCCGGCGAGGTGTGGAAGCTGCTCGGCGGGGTCAAGACCGAGTTCGGCCGGTTCGAGGACTGGATCGCCGCGGTGAGCAAGAAGCTCGACACCGCCCGCAAGGAGATGGACCACGCCGGCACCCGCACCCGGCAGATCAACCGCAAGCTGGCGAAGATCGAAGAGCTGCCCGTCGACCAGTCACGGCAGGTCCTGGGGCTCGACACGACGGACGACCAGTAAGTCCGCGTTTACTGACTCCTAGTCGGCTAATGCGCGCCCCCTCTTGCGCGATGACACCCTGGCGGCCATGATGAGTCCATGCGAACCGCCGGCTCGGCCGAACTGCTCGAACAACGCCGCACCTTCGCCGCTCGGATGTTCGAGC
>JBCCOP010000185.1:0-3664 GCA_039025315.1 Planctomycetota bacterium
GACGGCGAGTCGGTCGGGGTCGTCGCCCCGGGCGAGGCGCTGCAGCGTCGCGGTCCCGGCCGGGTCGCCGAGTTCATGCAGGAGCAGGGCCGCGAGGCCGCGTCGTCCCGGGGCTTCGTGGGTCAGCCCGTCGCGGAGCCGGGCCCGTAGTTTCTCGTCGTCGGTCGGGCCGTCTTCGGCGATCCGTCGGGTCAGCAGCAGCAGGCCCACGGCCGGGTCCAGGCCGTCCCACGTCAGCAGGGCCGAGCGGGTGGCGCGGGTCAGCAGGTCGCCGTCGAGCGCGGCGCTGAGCAGATCGGCCCGGATGTCGTCGCGTTCGATCGCGGCGACGGTCTCGGGGCGGAGGCCAAACGGCCGGTCGAGCTCGGCGAGCCCGAGCAGCCCGTGGACCCGCAGCGACGGGTGGTCCCCGTCGGCGAGCCCGACGAAGAGTGGGCGCAGCGTCGGGTCTTCGAGGTGGCGCAGCGCCCGGAGCAGCCGGTGGTGCCGGCCGTCGATCTGCACGGTGACCGCGTCGTCGAGCAGCCGCAGCGCGGCGGCGGTGGTATCGCGGTCCGGCGTGAGGTCGGCGGGCAGGTCGTGGGCCAGCAGGGGCACGACGGAGCGCTGCGGTGGGTGCACGCCCCCGGCGGTGTGAACCGCACCGACCCACGTCAGGACCACCGTCACGCAAGTCAGCCGCCACGCCGCACAATAAATAGGGCGGCAGCCGTCGGGGTGGAACCAAGAATGATGCACGATCCCGCGTCGCGGCATCGGAGCAATGTAATCGATCCCGATCGGTCGATGCGGCCGGGCCCGCGTTGACCCGCGGCGTCGGGGCTGACACGATGCGGTGATGCCCGCGAAGGCCCGCGACAACATCGAGCGTCTCGACGCGTACGTCCCCGGCGAGCAGCCGGGCTACGCCCAGACTTCCGGGGGCGGGGCAGTGGTGCTCAAGTTCAACACCAACGAGAGCCCGTACCCGCCGTCGGACGCGGTGCTCCGGGCGGTCCGCGGGCTGAGCGCCGAGGCGCTGCGGCTCTACCCGCCGGCCGACGCCGCCGAGTTCCGCGCCGCGGCGGCCGCGGCTCACGGCCTGACGCCCGGTCATGTCATCGCCACCAACGGCGGTGACGAGTTGCTGCGCCTGCTGATTACGGTGTTCTGTGAGCCCGGCAATGGAGGTATCGGGACGACCGCGCCGAGTTACACGCTGTACCCCGTGCTCGCGGCGATCCAGGACACGCCGGTGTGTGTCGTCGACCGCGTCGGCGACGATTTCGCGCTGCCGGGTGACCTTGCGCAGCGGTGGAACGACGCGGGGTGCCGGCTGGCGTTCTTGGTGAACCCGCACGCCCCGACGGGCCGGCTCGAACCGCTCGACACGGTGCGGGCGTTGGCCGAGGCGTTCGACGGGCTGCTGGTCGTGGACGAGGCGTATGTGGACTTCGCCGAGGGCGACGCGCTGCCGCTGCTGCGGGACGAGGCGCGGGGCGATGTGGTCATCCTCCGCAGCCTGAGCAAAGGCTACGGCCTCGCCGGGCTGCGGTTTGGCTACGGGCTGGCGGACCCTACGATCATCGCCACGCTCGACAAGGCCCGCGACTCCTACAACACCGACATCGTCGCCCAGGTCGCCGCCACCGCCGCGGTGCGCGACGTGGACTACGCCCGATCAACCTGGCAAAAAGTGATCGACGAGCGGGCCCGGCTGACCGGCGAACTGCGGCGACGCGGCTTTGCCGTGCCCGATAGCGCGAGCAACTTCGTCCTCGCGGCCGTGCCCGGTGGCGGCGCGGCCCGGGCCGAGGCGATCTACCGGCACTGCAAAACGCACGGCGTGTTGATCCGCTACTTCGGCAATCAGCCGCGGCTGGGCGACCGGCTGCGCATCACGGTCGGCACGCCGGCGCAGACCGACCGGCTGCTGGGGCTGATAGACTCGGCCCCCTGAGTTTTTCCTGGTTGAACGTCCCATGACCCGCACCGCCACCGTCCAACGCGACACCAGCGAGACCAAGATCAAGCTCACGCTCGACCTCGACCGCCCCGGCCCGACGCCGCCGGCGATCGACACCGGCGTCGGGTTCTTCGACCACATGCTCACCCACGTCGCCAAGCACGGCCGGCTCACCCTCGCGGTGAGCTGCACCGGCGACACCCACATCGACGACCACCACAGCGTCGAGGACGTCGGCTTGGCTCTGGGGCAAGCCCTCGACGAGGCGCTCGGGGACAAACGCGGGATCGAGCGCTACGGCCATGCCGCGGTGCCGATGGACGAGACGCTGGCCCGCTGCGCCCTGGACCTCTCGGGCCGGCCCGCGCTGGTGTTCCGCGTCGACTGGGTCGGCTACGGCGTCGACCCGCCCGCGATCGCCGGCGAGGCGATCGGCAAGTTCGACGTACAGCTCGTGCGTGAGTTTTTCACCGCCGTGTCGAACGCCGCGAAGATGAACCTGCACCTAGAGGTGCCGTGGGGCGAGAACAACCACCACCTGGCCGAGGCGTTGTTCAAGGCCTTCGGCCGGTCGCTGCGGATGGCGGTCGCGGTGACCCACGACGAGGTGCCGTCGACCAAGGGCACGCTGTAGCTCGAGTTGTTTCGGCACCGTCAGGTGTCTCGAATCTTGGAGTGAATGCTTATGTCGGGTGGCCATCGGTTGGTGGTATCGGGTCGCGGCCGGTTGGCCGCGTTGGGAGCCGCGGCCCTGTTGTCGTGCGGTGGGCCCCACGCCTCGGCGGAGCAAGAGTCGGCGACGCCGATGTCGCTGCGGGTCGTGGTCGGCGCGGAGGGCCGAAACGAGGTGGACCCGCGGCTGTTCGGCCACTTCCTGGAGATCGCGAGCTGGGGCGAGCTCGGCCCCGAGGCCTGGGCCGACCCGGAGACCGGCGAGCTGCCCGCGGTGATGATCGACCTGCTCGAAAGGATGGACGTCACGTTCGTGCGCTACCCGGGCGGTGGCGACGTGCCGCACATCGACTGGACCGACCGGATCGACAACGCGCCGGGGCGCGAGCCCGGCGCGGGCCGACCGATCACCAAGCCCGACGCCAAGACCCCGATCGAGAACAAGTTCGGTTACGACGAGTACTTCGCGCTGGCCGAGCGGCTGGGGTGGGAGACGACGATCCCGGTGAACCTGCTCGACGCGTTGGTGCCGCGCAAGCCGCTGGACGAGGTGGCACGGCACGCCGCGGGGCTTGTGGCGTACGCCAACGCGCCGCTCGGGGCGGACCTGCCCGAGGGCATGCCCGATTGGCCGGCGATCCGGGCGCAGAACGGCCGGCCCGAGCCCTACGGCGTCAAGGTCTGGCAGATCGGCAACGAGATCTTCCTGTTCAACCACCACACGCTGGGCCTGCGTGAGATGGACGACGCGGCGCGTGAGGACCTGGGTGACCGGCTGGTGGAGGCCATCGTGGCGATCGCCGACGCCATGCGGGCGGTGGCCCCCGACATCGAGCTGATGATCGATCACAACATGGGCGACCGCGACATGGAGCGTCGGGTCTGGAGCGACCCGGCGGTGCGGGCGCGGATCGACTGGCTGACGTTCCACCGCTACGGGCCGTGGGCCATGAACACGGTCGGGCTCGACGGCGAGACGCTTCCGCCGGGGGAGATCGGCCTCGACGCGTTGTGGGCCGGCTGGGTCTCGATGCCGGGCCGGCTCGA
>JBCCOP010000186.1:0-3641 GCA_039025315.1 Planctomycetota bacterium
CAACCACACCAGCCGGACCCACGTCAAGGGCCTCGCCGTCACCGCGATCAAGTTCGGCATCAGCTTCACCACCAAGTTCCTCAACCAGGGCAACGCCCTGGTCCACGTCTTCACCGACGGCAGCGTCCAGGTCTCCACCGGCGGCACCGAGATGGGCCAGGGCCTCAACACCAAGATCCGCCAGGTCGTCGCCGACGTCTTCGGCATCCCCCCGGAAACCGTGTCGTTGATGAGCACGTCAACGGAAAAGAACCACAACACCTCGCCCACCGCTGCCAGCGCCGGCACCGATCTCAACGGCACCGCCGCGGCCGAGGCGGCCGAGGCAATCCGCGGCCGGCTCGCCGAGTTCGCCGCCTCGCAGTTCGCCAGCCCGCAGCGCGGACTCGTCCACTCACCCGACGACGTCGTCTTTGAAAACGCTCGGGTCTACGACCGCCGCGACCCCGACCCCGCCGCCGGCCTGCCCTTCGGCGAGCTCTGCGACCTCGCCCGCCGGCAACGCGTCGACCTCGGCGCCCGCGGCTTCTACGCCACCCCCGGCGTCGACTTCAACCGCGAGACCGGGAAGGGCAACCCGTTCTTTTACTACACCACCGGCGCGGCCGCGGCCGAGGTCACCATCGACCGCTTCACCGGCGACCTGGTCGTCGACCGTGTGGACGTGCTGATGGACGTCGGCCGGATGATCAACCCCGGCATCGACCGCGGCCAGCTCTACGGCGGCTTCATCCAGGGCATGGGCTGGGCGACGACCGAGTGCCTGGTCTACGGCGACGACGGCCGGCTGCTCTCCGACAGCCCGACGACCTACAAGGTCCCCGACGCGACCGACACCCCCGGAATCTTCAACGTCGACACGATCGCCAACCCCAAGCACAAGGTGAACGTCCGCCAGAGCAAGGCCGTCGGCGAGCCGCCGCTGATGCTCGGCATCGCGCCCTGGCTCGCTGCCCGGCACGCGGTGTCCTTCCTCGCCGACGGCCGGGCGATCGACCTGAAGCTCCCGGCGACCAACGAAGAACTGCTCATGTGCATGACCCGCCTCACCGCCGACGAGCCCGCCGCGGCCACGGCCTAACCCGATCCCCTTGCCTACGCCGCCGCACATCCAACGCGCCGCCGAGCTCGCCGAGGCGGGCGGGCCTTTCGTCACCGTTACGTTGGTCGACGCCCACGGCTCGACGCCCGCCGACGCGGGGGCCCGCATGATCGTCACCCCGGCCGGGCTGGACCACGGCACCGTCGGCGGCGGCCGCGTCGAGGCCAAGGCCATCGGCGAAGCGCAGGCGATGCTCGACGCGAAGCAGCGGCACAAGTTCGTCGACTGGAACCTGCGGTCGGACGTGGGCATGACCTGCGGCGGCCGGGTCCGGCTGTACTTCGAGGCGGTCAACGCCGCGGCGTGGTCCGTCGTCGTCTTCGGCGCCGGCCACGTCACCCAGGCGCTCGCCCGATTGCTCACCGGGTTGCCGTGCAATCTGACGTGCATCGACCCGCGAGCCGACTGGCTCGACCGCCTGCCCGCCGGGGTCACCGCGGTCCGCACCGACGACCCGCCCGCCGAGGTGGCCGGCCTGCCCGACGACGCCCAAGTGATCTGCATGACCCGCGGCCACGCCGCGGATTTCCCGGTGCTGCGCGAGATTTTTAAACAAGACCGACGCTTCCCCTTCCTCGGCGTGATCGGCAGCGCCGCGAAGGCGGCCGTGCTGAAGCGTGAATTGCTTGACGCGGATATTCCGGGGGACCGCATCGCTTTCCGCTGCCCCGTCGGCCTACCGCTGGGCGGCAACCACCCCGGCGAAATCGCGGTGAGCATCGCGGCCCAGCTCCTGCAGGTCCGCGACGACGCGTCCGTGTAGCGGGCGGATTCATCCGCCCGACGCCTTTCAGTCCGCCGCGTAACCCACCTCGCCCCGCACCACCGTCCGCTTCAGCCACCGGTCGTCCCACGCCCACAGCAGCATCGCCAGCGGGTCGGGGTGGTCGAGCCACGGCACGTCGGGCTCGATCACCAACACGTCAGCCGTCGCCCCCGGAAGTAACGCGCCGCCGTTGGAGCCGGGCAAGAGCTCGGCGTTGCCCGCGGTGATCTGCCGCCACGCCTGCGCTGCCGTGGGGTAGGCGTCGCCGCGGGCCGCGGCGGTCTCGATCATCGCCCGGGCCACGCGGACCATACTCCGCTCGTACCCGCCGCCGATGTCGCTGCCCAGCGACAGCCGCACGTCGGCCGCGTGGTGCTCCCGCCAAGGCATCGCCCCGGACCTGAGGAACGAGTTGGCCGTCGGGCAGTGCGCGACCACCGCGTCGTGGCCGCGCAGCGTCGCGCGGTCGGCGTTGTCGAGGTAGATGCCGTGGCCCCACAGCGAGCCGGGCCGCAGCAGCCCCGCGTCGCGGTACACGTCGACGTAGCGTTTGCCGTCGAACAGCTCGCCGACGAAGTCGCACTCCGTGACGGTCTCGGCGAGGTGCGACTGCACCACAGCGTGGCGTTCCGCCGCGAGTCGGCCCGCGCCTTCGAGCAGCGGGCGGGTGCAGGTAATCGCAAACCGCGGCGTCACCGCGGCGCTCATGCGCTGTCCCGGCGGAAAGGCGTCGAGCAGGCCGGCCGTCTCGTCGAGCAGTTGGTCGGCGGGGCGGCACAGAAAGTCCGGGGCCTCGCGGTCGATCAGCGTCTGCCCGATGACGCCCCGCAAGCCCCGCCGCGTAAAAACTTCGAGGGCGGCCCGCGTGCCCTCGGCGTGGACCGTGGCGTAGGCGGCGACGCCCGTCGTGCCGACCGACAGCAGCTGCCGCACGACCCGCTCGGCCATGCCGCGGGCAAAGGCCGGGTCTTCCCAGCGTCGCTCGTTCGGGAACGTGACTTCATCCAGCCACCGCAGCAGCGGGGTGACGTGCGCCCCGACCTGGTCGAACTGCGGCAGGTGCAGGTGCGTGTCGGTGAAGGCGGGGCAGATGAGTGTGTTTGGCCCGCCGGCGTTGGCCTGCGTGGTGGTATCGCCGACGTTCACCGCGGCGATCGTGTTGCCGTCCAGCTCGACGCTTCCGGCCACGAGTTCGACGCCGTCGCCGTCGCCGGGCAGCAGCAGCCGGCCCGCGAGGATCACGCCGCCGCCCCGGCCGCCTTCGGCGTGAGCCCCACCGCGTCGAGGCCCGCGAGGATGCGGGTCACCGCCTCGTCCGTCGCGCCGTGGCCCATCAGCCCGATCCGCCAGCACCGCCCGGCCAACGCCCCGAGCCCGCCGCCAATTTCGAGCTGGTGTTCTTCGAGCAGCCGCTTACGCAACGCCGCCTCGTCGTCCACTTCCGGGGGGAGGTTCAAGAGGTTGAGCATCGGCAGGCTGTGCTCGGGGTCCGACGCGTAGGTGAACCCGCGTCCGAGCAGACCGGCCCTGAGCGTCTCGTGGACCCGTTGGTGCCGGGCGAAACGCGCCTCGAGGCCCTCTTCCAACACCAGCCGCAGCGCTTCGTGCAGCGCGAAGTTCATGTTGACCGGCGCGGTGTGGTGGTACGCCCGGTCGCCCGACCAGTAGTTGCCGACGAGGTTGAGGTCGAGGTACCACGAGTTCACCGGCGTCGCGCGGTTCTGCACCTTGTGCATCGCCCGCTCCGACAGCGTCACCGGCGACAGCCCCGGC
>JBCCOP010000187.1:0-3636 GCA_039025315.1 Planctomycetota bacterium
CGGAAAACTAACCTTGTAGCGGGCGGACTTGTCCGCCCGACCACGACCTAATGTTCTGGTACCGCGTCACGGCCCTGCGATCCACGCCACGCCAGTACCCCGACGAGGGCCAGCAGCATGATCGGCATCCAATATTGGCTGTAAGGCATCCACGCCCAGAGCCAATAGCTCCAGCTCGGAAGGTCAACTTCACTGGATAACTCATCGTAGAAGCCGTCGAACCACAATTGCCTGGATTGAACGTCAACCGCTGCAGCCACGACGCCGAGCATGGTGAAGACAGTCATAAACGCGAGCAAAGCAACCCAGGCACGTCTTGCCGACCAGCGGCCGAGGCCCGGGAAGTGACCGCGGGTAGCGATGCGGTAGATCGCCCAGAGAGACCCTCCGATCAGCAACAACCACATGGCCATGCCACAAACTAAATACACCCAACGCGCCGCACCCATCGCGGCCATGAGGTTCGAGCCGAACGCGCCGGTCGTGCGTAAAACCAAGATATCCCAGCAGTGGATACCCAGAAATCCCAGCACCATCCACAGCAACCTCCGGCACCACACGCGTGCGGGGTTGGTGGCGTAGTACCGCTCGGCCAACGCCTCGCCGTCGCCGACCCGCAGGCGGGCAACGGTAAAAGCTTCGACCCCACGTAACCCCTGCGTTTCGAGTTGGGCGATCTCCTGCCGCAGGTGGTCTTCCAACTCGTCGGCCTGTCGCAGGCCGATCGACTCGGTCTCGAGCAGCTGCTGTTTCCAAGTACCGACGGCGGCGTCTACATCGGGCATGGTTTGACTCCCCAGAGGCGGGCGAGGGTGTTGTGCACGTTGATCCACTGAGCCTTCTCGGCCCGCAGGGCCTTGCCGCCGTCGCGGTTGAGCTTGTAGTACTTGCGTTTTCTTCCGTTGTCGGACTTGCCCCAGCGCGACCGGATCAAGCCTTCGCGTTCGAGGCGGTGCAGGACGGGGTAGAGCATGCCGTCGGTCCATTCCAGCTCGCCGCCGGAGAGGGCCTTGACCTCCTGGATGATGGCGTAGCCGTAGGACTCGCCGCGCCCGAGGATCGAGAGCACGAGCGGTCGGCTGGACGCGGCGACGAGGTCCTTGGTGGCCATCGCGGCACGATACATTGTGCCGCGATGTATGACAAGAGATATGTGTGGCAGGCGGACTTGTCCGTCCGGTGCGTCACGGGAGACGGGCGGACGAGTCCGCCCGCTACACGACGCTCATTCGGCCCACGGCATCGGGGACGGCGGGTCGAACGTGGACGTCAGCTCGGCGGGGTGGTGCGTGTCGGCGACGCGGTAGATCGTCTCGATGATCTCGACGACGTGTGCGGCCTGGCGGCCGGTGACGCGGGGCGATCGACCTTCGTCGAGCGCTTCGGACAGTTCGACAATCGAGCGGGCCCACTCGATGCCCTCGTACGGCGCGCGGACCGGGTCGACGGGCTCGAGGTCCTGGCCCAGCGGGGCGGCCTGGACGTCGGTGTGGAAGTCCTGGAAGTTGCCGAGGATCACGGACCCGGCGTCGCCGTGGATCTCGAAGCGGCTGCCCTGGGTGGTGTTGTTGCGTTGGACATAAAAGTTGGTGGTCAGGCGGACCGTGACGCCGGATGTGAGTTCGACGACGGCGGTGATGAACTCGGGGGCCTTGATGGTGAAGGGTGTGCCGTCCCTCGTTTGGCGGTGCGGGAAGAGCGTGGTCTGGTAGGCGGCGGCGACGCGGGCGGCGGGGCCGAAGAAGGTGGTAGCCAGCGTCAGCGGGTAGACGCCGACGTCCCACAGCGGGCCCACGGCGTAGAACGGACCCGGCGCGGGGTGCCAGGACTCGATGCGGCCCTGGTTGACCTCGGCGTAGACCAGGCGGGGCGTACCGGTGACGCCGCCGCGGACCTGCTTCCAGGCGGTCTGCTGCGCCTCGCCCATGAACGTCATCGGGGCGCCGCTGAGCGTGACGCCCTTGGCCTCGGCCAGGTCGCAGAGCTGCTTTGCTTCGGCGTAGTTCAGGGCCAGCGGCTTTTCGCTGAAGACGTGTTTGCCGGCCTCGAGCGCCGCCTTGGTCGTCTCGAAGTGCGCGGTGTGGATCGTGAGGTTGAGCACGGCGTCGACGTCGTCGCGGCCCAGCAGCCCGTCGATGGTGGCCACCGCTTCGCCGCCGAACTCCGTGGCGTACTCGGCGGCGCGGTCGGGCAGCAGGTCGTAGAACGCGACGGGCCGGGCGTGCTGCGGGTAAGGCTTGAGGGTTTCGCAGTAACGCTTGGAGATGTTGCCGCAGCCGAGCACGCCGAGGCGGAGGGGGTTGGAAGGGGGCACGACGAGGCTCCTTTTTTGCGGTTCGGCGGGATCGAACGGGTCGAGGTTATACCCGCGCCGCGGGCACTTGTCGTTAGAGTGCGGCGATGCTCCAGCGGGCCGTCGCGTCGTTCCACCCCCGATCGCAGCCGTGGGGGACCCGGGCGGCCTACCGGCGGGAGCTGGTCGCGTCGTCGACGTTCCCCGCGGCGGTGGCGATGCTCGAGGGCGGGGTCGTGGGGGTCCTGGCCAAGACGGTGTTCGACGTGTCGAACCTCGGGTTTGCGACGATCGCGGCGGCGCCGATGTTCGCGAACCTCACGAGCCTGTTCTGGACGCGGGCGGCCCGGGGCCGACGCAAGCCGGCATTCGTCGCGGCGGTGATGGCCGCCCTGCTGCTGCTGGTCGCGGCGGTGGGGCTGCTGCCGACCGAGGGCTGGGGCCCGGCGGGTCTGGTCGTCGCCGTGGTGGTGGGGCGGTGCCTCTTAGCGGGCATGATCGCGGTCCGCAGCGCGATCTGGCGGATGAACTACCCCCGCGCGGTGCGGGCCCGGGTCACCGGCAAGCTGGTGGTGATCGCCACACTGCTGCTGGGGTTGGTGCCGTTGGCGGTCGGGCCGCTGATCGACTGGCGGCCCGGGCTGTTCCGCGCGGTGTACCCCGCCGCGGCGTTGGTCGGCGCCTGCGCGATCTTCGCCTTCCTCGGCATGCGGGTGCGCCAGGAGCCGCAACTGCTGCGCAGCGAGACCGCGCCGCCCGACGACCGCGACACCGCCCCGCGTCAGCCCGACGGCCGGCGGCACACCCTCGTCTCGGTCCTGCGTCACGACCGCCACTTCCGGGCCTACATGACCTGGCAGTTCGTCGCCGGGGTGTGCAACATGATGGGCAACACCGCGTTCCTGCTCTTCGTGATCGACGCCGTGGAACACCGCGACGACGCCAACACGCTCGGCATGCTGCTGGGCACCACCGTCCCGCTGGCGGTCACCACCGCGACCGTGCCGCTGTGGTCCCGCCTGCTCGACGCCGCCCACATCGCCCGCTACCGCGTGTTCCACGGCCTGACCTGGATCCTCGGCCAGTCGTCGTGCTACCTCGCCGCGGTCAGCGGCCAGCTCTGGCTGTTCTTCCTACCGATGGCGCTGCGCGGCGTGATGCAGGGCGGCGGCATGATCGCCTGGCAGCTGGGTCACAACGATTTCGCCGACCGACGCCTCGCCGCCCTGTACATGGGCATCCACCAGACGCTCACCGGCCTCCGCGGCGCGTTCGCCCCGTTCCTCGGCGTGCTCCTGCTCGCCGGCTGGGGACCGGCCACCCTCCCCGGCACCGGGCACACC
>JBCCOP010000188.1:0-3604 GCA_039025315.1 Planctomycetota bacterium
ACCTGCTTGACCTGCTCGTCGCGGTGGTAGAGCGCGTAGCGGGCGACCTGCATGCGGCGGCGGGTGAGGTAGTCGCGGGGCGGGCAGCCCATCTGCCGCTTGAACAGCTTGCGGAAGTGCGCGGTGCTCAGCGGCAACCGCTGCTCCATGGTCTGCAGCACGTCGGGCTCGGCGTAGTGCTCGTTGATCCAGAGCACGGCGTGGTTGACCGCCAGGTCGCCGCGGCTCGGCGTCGGGGCGGGCTCGGCGTCGCCGCCCAGCGGCCGGGCCTCGGCGAGGAACCGCGCGAGCAGCGCCTTGGCCTCGCCCTCGGCGACCAGCTGCCGCGCCGGCGTCGGGTCGTGCAGCAACAGGACCATCCGATCGACCGTCGCACCGCCAAACGCGTCGGCCCCGTCCGAAAGGCACCACGCACGGGCCGACCGCGGCTCGTCGCCGTCGGGGCAGACGTAGCGGAACCACGCCAGCTCGGCGTGTGTCGCCGTCGGCACGACCCACGACCGCTCGGCGTCGAGCGGCACGAGGATCGCCGCGCCCGGCCCCAGCCGCCGCGTCGCCCCGCCGACCGTGTAGTCCACCCGCCCGTCGAGCACGAAGATCAGCCGCGACGAATTGATCCACGCCGGCGCCTCCTGCCAGCCCGCGAGGAACCGGTGGCGACGCGCTTCGAGCACGGTCAGCCGCCGGGCCAGGACCCCACGCAGGTAGCCGAGCGGTGTCGACACGTCCCGCATTCTGCGGCCCGCCCGGCGGTCGGGTCAAACCGGTCCGAACCGATGCCGGCCCCGCGGATTTTCCTTGTTCGTCGCGCGGCCAGCGGCTACGGTCCAAGTAGGCCGTGTTTTTCATTTCTGCCCGCCGCGTGCCGAGCGACCCGTTTAGGGGGTGTGCCGTGAGCCAGATGACCATCGATTGCCCGGGGTGCGGCAGCCCGCTGCTCGTGCCCGAGTCCGCCGCGGGACGCAAGGCCCGCTGTAAGGAGTGCAACGACCGCTTCGTCGTCCCCTCGGTCGAGGAGATGCTCGAGCAGACCGTCTCGGCGATGGTGCTCGAAGAGCTCGAAGAACGCACCCACGAACACGAGGCCGACCTGCCCGAGGCGCGGGCCTCCGAAGGCCGGCCAGCGCGTGACACACACCCGGTCTCGGCCAACGGCACCGTGCTGGGCGTGCCCGCAGTAGCCGAGCCGCCGGCCGACCCCGGAACCCCCGGAAATACTGCAAACCCCGGCGACTCCGCCCCCGGCGTGCTTAGTATGGACCGCCTCGAAGACCCCTCGGAGCCCGAGCCCGAAGCCGAGGCGGACGCCGCTTACCCCGCCGACCTCCGCCCCGCTGCGCCCCGGCCGTACCTCGTCGTGCGGGAGGTCACGATGCGCGGCGTCACGCTGGCCTTCGCCGCCGAGTGGCTGCACCACGAGGCGTTCCGCACCGCGATGCCGCTCCGCTGCGCCTTCTCCGGCAAGGGGACCGCGGCCGGGCTCGTCAGCCGACCCGTGGTCTTTATCAACCGCACCCGCGGCACCGACGAGCGGGCCCGCGCCCTCGAGCTGCGCTACGAACAGACGGTCGACGACAGCCACTCGCCCCGCGAGCACGCCCGCGCCATCGGGCGGATGGAGCACCTCGCCCCGCCGTTCGACCGGCCGCTTCTCTACTACGCCACGCCCGGCCACGCCGCCGACGCCCTGACCGCCCGCGCCACGACCGACGACGACGGCCGCGAGTCCGGCGAACTCCTGCTCCCGCACGGCGAGGTCGCCGCCCGGTGGCTCGAACGCGTCAACGGACGCTGCGGCCCCGAGTACGCCCGGCTCCGCGCCGCCGTCGCCCACCTGCTCCACGACGGCTGGGCCCGCCTGCCCGAAAATACCCAACGCCGCCTCCAGACCTGGTGCCGCTTCGAGCGCGGCGAGCGGTTCAAGCTCTACCTCAACGACGCCGACCTCACCGCCGCCGACGCCGGCCTCGGCGGGGTCGTCGTCACCGACCGCCGCCTGCTCTACCACAAGTTCCGCCGCAGCCGCAGCGTCTCGCTGCACCAGGACGCCACCCTGCACCTCCGCACCGACGGCCGCGTCGCCCGCCTCACCCTCGAGTCCGCCGGCCGGCTCGCCCGCGCCGGCAAGGTCCACCGCGCCGACCTCGACGCCCTGATCCACGCCCTCGCCGACGCCCCCCGCCTCCGCGTCGTCGTCGGCTCGGCCGCCACCGAGGCCAACCCCTCCCGCTGAGCCCCGCCCCGCCCCGCCGCGGCTCAAGGCATCGACAGCGTGCCGATCACCATCAGCGCGATGAAACCCACCGCGACCACCCCCAGGATCGTGCCGATGATCCCCAGCACCATCCCCGCCGTCGCCACCCCCGCCGAACTGCTGTCCGCACTGCCCCGCGCGATCTGACGCCGGGTCATCCGGGCGAACACGATCGCCAGCGGCCCGCACACCATCGACGGCAGCCCCCACGCGAAATCCCCAGCACCAGCGACGCCACCGCGTAGCCCGATGTCGATCGCTGGTCCACCCCCAGCAGCCCCTGCCCCACGATCGACGCGCACTCCGGACACGGCATCCCGATCGTCGCCCCCGTCAGGTTGTAGCCGCAGTTCGGACACGTCAACGCCGACGCCCGCAACCCCCCGCCCCCGGAAGTTGGCGCGGCGCGCTCGTTAGTGGTCTCGTCATCCTCCCGTCGCCATCCGCGGAAGTCGTCGTCCGGCATCGCGTCACCCGTCAGCGACGCGTCGCGTCGCAGCTATCGGTCCAACCACACGCGTAGCGGGCGGGCTTGCCCGCCCGTCTTCACCCTAGAACTGCCGCAAGAACCGCACATCCCCCTCGTACAACCAGCGGATGTCCGCGATGTTGTGCTTCCGCATCGCCAGCCGCTCGATGCCCAGGCCGAACGCGAAACCCGTCCACTGCTCGGGGTCGTAGCCCACGGCCTCGAACACCGCCGGGTCCACCATCCCGCAGCCACCGACCTCCATCCACTCCAAGCCTTTGCCTAGGTCGATCTTCACGTACAGCTCGGCCGACGGCTCGGTGAACGGGAAGTAGCTGGGCACCAGCTTCACCTCCGCGTCCTCGCCCCAGTACGCCTTGGCGAACTGGATCAGCGTCGTCTTCAGGTCCACCATGCTCACGTCGCGGTCGACGTAGAGGCCCTCGATCTGGTGGAACATCGAGCTGTGCGTCGCGTCGTGCTCGTCGGGACGGTACACCCGCCCCGTCGAGACGATCCGCACCGGCGGCGCGGTCTCTTCCATGACACGGATCTGCACCGTCGACGTCTGCGACCGCATCAACAGAGGACCCCCGGAAGTTGCCTCTGCGCTTCCGGGGGCCGCTTGCGGCTTAGCGCTTGGCTCTAAATAAAAGTTGTCCAGCGGGTCCCGCGCTGGGTGCGTCTCCGGGATGTTCAGCGCCACGAAGTTGTGCCGATCGTCTTCGACCTCCGGCCCGGTCGCCACGTCGAACCCCATCCGCCCGAACACGTCGATCAACTCGTCGACCGTCTGCGTGATCACGTGGTGCCGCCCCAACCGGTCCCCGTCCCCCGGCTGCGTCACATCCACCCCCCCGGAAGATTTCACGCCGCGAACG
>JBCCOP010000189.1:0-3492 GCA_039025315.1 Planctomycetota bacterium
CGCCGCGCTGGTCCTCGCCGTCGTCCCCACCGCCGGCGGGGTCCTGCCCACCGGCGGCACCTGGGACCAGGCCCTCGCGTCGCTCATGGCGTCGCTCGTCGGGCTCCTGCTCGCAGCCGTCGGCCTCGGCGTGCTGTTCCGCTACCTCGGCAACGTGCCCGGCCTCAGCCGACTCGTCCTCGCCGACGCCCAGGCCAACGCCGCGACCGCCCCGGCCACGCCCCACGTCGCCGGCATGGACGTCCTCGGCGACGGCCACATCGCCGTCGGCGACACCGGCACCGTCGTCAGCCCCTGTCGACCCGCCGGCGAAGCCAACATCAACGGCCGACTCGTCGACGTCACCTCCAACGCCGGCTTCCTCGAGCCCGGCACCGAAGTCCGCGTCACCGAGACGACCCGCTTCAGCATCACCGTCGATACGGTTTGATCAACTCGCGTAGCGGGCGGAGTTGTCCGCCCGTTTCTACGTATGCCTTGCCCGGAACAACGGCGGACAAGTCCGCCCGCTACACGAATCGATCACCGCGCCAGCGACCCCATCGGGTCCCACGGCGGCAGCACGATCGGCGGCTCGTCCCGCGCCGCCACCACCGCCTCCGGCAGCAACGCGCGGTGCACCGCCACCTCGAACATGTACGGCTCGAACCACGAGTCGTTCATCGTGTAGAAGCCCTTCACCCCGTTGTCCTCGCCCCAAGAGTTCTCGACCCGCCACCGCCGCGGCGTCACGCCGTCGTCCGCCAGGTCGACGCCCGTGAACAGCATCGCGTGGGTCATCAGCGTCTGGTGGAACGTCAGCCGGTCGGCCTTGCTCAGCGACCAGTCGGCCCCGTACACCCCGGCGTAGTCGAACAGCTCGGCGTCCCAGACCCCCAACTGCCGCTGCATCATCTTCCCGACGTCGCAGCCCATCCACACCGGCTCGCCCCGCTCGACAATGCTCCGCCGCGTCGCCTCCTTGAGCAGGTCCATCTCGACGTTGACGTAACGCACCCCGCCATCGCCCGGCACGTCCAAAGCCGTGCCACCGACCACGTTGCCCAGGTGCGCCACCGTGAAGCACCGCCCGAACGGCGACGACTCCCGCGGGTCGTTCACGAGACAAACGTAATCGTCGAGGTCCACCGTCACGTATTTCTCGGCGAAGGCCTGCGGCGTCAGCGTGCCGTCACTGTGGAAGTTCTTCTCGTCGTCGTTCCACCGCCAGTCGAATTCGGTCGGCGGCGTGCCGAGGTGGATCGCCAGCACGCGGTAGATTACCGCGAGCGCCGCGTGCTTCCGCCCGGCCACCGTCGCGGCGTCCGCCCCGCCGGCGATCATCCGCCGCAGGTCCGCGGCGGCGTGACGGAGGATGCCCTTGAGGTTCGCGTTCATCCGCGGGCTGTTCCCCGAGCTCTCGCTCTCGGGCATCGCCGACTTGGGCACCAGCCCGTACTTCTTCACGAGGTGCACGAACATGTTCCACTGCCCGCCGTCGTCCAGCGGCCGGTCGAGCAGGTACGCCACCGTCCGGTCATCGACGGGACGGTCGGCCGTCGAAAGAACCTGCTCCAAAAAGAAATTGGCCCGTTCCAGCTTGTCCCAGAAGAACGTGTAGTTCTGGCTGAACTCGAACGACTTGAGCTTCATCTGCCGCATCGCGCCGACCCGCAGCAGGTTCAGCCCGGCGAACATCCAGCACCGCCCCGACTTCTTCTGGCTCGTGACGGCCCAGTCGTCCAGGACGTGGCTGAACGTGGGGTCCGTCGACGCGACCACCCGCCGGTCCAACGCGACCTCGTCGAGCGCGGTCTGCGTCACCGCGTTCTGCATCCGCTGCGCCCCCGGATCGGCGGCAAAGGCCTCGGCCCAGGCGGCGACTCTTTCCGGGGTCAACGCCCCGGCCACGGACGGTTTCGTCATCGGCGTATCGGCGAGCTGCGTCATCGGGGTTCCTCGCGTTGGGGCATATCGCAAAACCGCAGTCTAGCCCAACAAAAAAAGCGGAGGCCCGTAGGCCCCCGCTCTCGGGGATCGATCCGCCGGAAGGTGTACCGCTAGTCACGATCTTCCAAGGCCTTCGCCTTGTCGCGCAGGCTCCGGACCTGATCGTGACGCAGACGGACCTGCTCGCGCTGCTCGAGGATCAGATCGTGCACGTTCGAGCCGCGGCACTCCTCTTCGACGTCCTGGTACATGTGCAGGATCTTGTCCTCGCCACGCTCGGCCTCGGCCAGCACGTCGTAATTCGACGAGGAAGTCACCGCGTCGCGGACGCCGGTCCACCAGCGGTGGGCCTGCGAGAGAAACGACGTGCCGTCCGGAGCGTCTTCGCCCCCAGCCTCAACCAGCGCTCTGAGACTGGCGGCCTGTCCGTCTCGCTCGTCCGCGATCTCGCGGAACAGCGATGTGTAGGACTCACTCTCCAACCCCTCGGACGTCTCGCGGAAGCCCTTGGCGCTGTCGAGGTTCACTTGAATCAGGTCGTTGAGCTGTTTGACCGTTTGGTCGGTCAAGCGTTTTGTGTCGGTTGTAACATTCATCACGTAACTCCTTTCTAAGAATTCAACAAATCAAAACAACTAAAGAAAAAGCACCGCTAACGCAGAAGTTCTGCATGGGCAGTGCTTTGGGTGGGACGGATCAGATGGCGGTGGTCGGCTTACGCCCGGTTACGAGGCTGTAAATTAACGAAACCAGGAACAGCACAAGGAAGATCCCGAAGAGCACCATCGCGATGGACGAGGCACCCCCGGCGATCCCACCGAAGCCCAGAACACCGGCAATCAGAGCAATAATAAGAAACGCAATAGCCCAGCTAAGCATCATACACCTTCCTTTGAGCCAACAATCCTTTGTTAGGTAAGCTCGAAGCTTGTCACCCGTTTTCAAAAGAGCGGGTTTCTCTCGGGGCGACATTGCCCACGCAGAACAATTAGGCAAGCTGCGCCCCGAATCAAGCCCTCGACATAAGAAAATCCCCCACGCCCGGGCGGGACCCGGCCAAACGCTGCGGCGACAGTGATTTAGGACAAGATAAAACCGGAATAAATTTTCCGGTTTAACCGAGATTCAGGTGTAAATGCCGCCCGGAACGGTGTTTCCGGTCACTCCGCGGCGGGCGGATCGGCGGGGCTTACGGGGGTGGGTTCGTCGGCGTAGGCGTAGGCGGGGCCGTCGCCGTCGAAGAATAGGGCGACGGTTTCCGCGGGGTGATCGGCCGGGAGAGGGCGGAACCCGGCGGTGAGCATGGCGTGGTTGATCTCGGGGTTGGCCATGAACTGGCGCCAGACGAAGCCGCTGCGGTGGTTCTCGATCATGAGGAGGGTGATGCCCACGTCGATGCCGATGACGTCGTTGGCGACCCAGCCGGTGGCGGGGTTGAAGGCGTCGGCCAGGCCGTAGCGTTTCCAGACGGTGTCGCCGTAGGTGTCGTACATGTGGCGGACGGCGGCGATGCACTCGTCGGGCTTGAAGGGGATCGAGCCGGCGGCGGCGCAGGGGACAACG
>JBCCOP010000190.1:0-3464 GCA_039025315.1 Planctomycetota bacterium
CCGGATCGACGACCTGGAAACCCTGCACACCGCCGCCCAGAACGCCACCGACCACGCCAGCCAACCCCATCTCCTCCACGCCGCCATCCGCGAAGCCAAACTCCACCACGCGCTTTGGCCACGCAGCGCTCAGTAAACGCTAAACCGATCGCTCACCTGAACGGGCGCAAGCCTTCGAGCAATACTTCACCCGCTCCCAGTCCCGCTCCCACTTCTTCCGCCACACGAACTCCCGTCCGCACGCCGCGCAGACCTTGCTCGGCAGCGTCGATTGATTCTTGTTGCCCCGCCGCGCGGGATTGCTCTGCTTTTGCTTCCCGGCCCGACTCATCCCGTTGCGACCTCCAGCTCCACCGCCTCGGCTGCTTCCGGGGGAACTTCCGGGGGCGTATCGACCCGCAGCGACGCGTACCACAGCTTCCGCGCCTCCCGCTCCAGCCGACGTAGCAGCGCCGGGAAGATGAGCCCGTGGGCCGGCAGCAGCGAGTACCAGTACAGCGTGCCCGGCAGTCCCCGCGGCTCGAACAACGCGGTCTGCCGCAGGATCGTCCGCCCGCTGCGTCGCTCGGTCTCCCATTGCAGCCACGCCCGCCCCGGCACCCGCATCTCCGCCCGCAGCCGCAGCAAGCCGCACCCCTTGCCGCTCTCGTCGTCCGCCGGGGGCGGTTGCTCGATCGCGTCGACCCGCCACCAGTCCAACGCCTCGCCTTCCAAAAGCTCCGTCGGGTGACGACGGCCGCGCCGCAGCCCGGGCCCGCCCACCAACGCGTCCATCACCCCCCGCAGCCACCACGCCCAGCGGTAGACGTACCACCCGTTGCCCCCGCCGATCGAACACACCGCCCGGAACACGAACTCGGCCGGCACGTCCGTACCCAGCGTCCGCTGGTCCCGCGCCAGCCCCTCGCGGTCCTCGATCACCGTGTCGATCTCGCCGGGGCCCGCCGCCTCGCCCCCGCCGGCCCGCGGCGTCGCGGCCACCACGGCGCTGCTCCACCGCGTCTCCACCTCCCCCCGCTCGATCTTCGTCAGCGCAAACCGCACCGCCTCCCGGAACCCGATCGGCTCCACCCCCGGAAAGTGTCGCGCCGCTTCCGTGGTGTCCGCAATCAGGTCCTGCGTCACCCCCTCCACCAGCGGCACCGCCAACGCGTTCGGGATCGGCGTCACCAGCCCCACCCACCGCGCTGCGAGCTTCGGCGCCAGCACCGGCAGCGGAATGATCAAACGCCGCAGCCCCCGCTCCGCGGCCACCCCCTGCATCATCGCCCGGTAGCTCAGCGGCTCCGAACCGATCTCCACCACCCCCGCCGGCTCCACGCCGAGCGCCGACTCGAGGTACGCCAGCACGTCCCGCACCGCCACCGGCGTCACCATCGTCTTCACCCACTTCGGCGTCACCATCACCGGCAGCCGCTCGGTCAGGTACCGCACCATCTCGAAACTCGCCGACCCCGAACCGATGATCGGCCCCGCCCGGAACTCGGTCAGCCGCGGCCGGCCGTCGATCGCCGCCAACCCCTCGGCCAGCAACCGACCGACCTCGGCCCGGCTCCGCAGGTGCCCGCTCCGCGACGCCTCGCCCTTCGGCATCAGCCCGCCGAGGTACACGACCCGTCGTAACGCTTCGGCACGCTCCGCCACCGCCGCCGCACAAGCCGACACAAAATGGTTCGCCGCCGCCCGGTCCCGCGCGGCAAAGTCTTCGCCGCCGTACATCGAATGCACCAGGTAGTACGCCGCGTCGAGGTCGGCCGTCACCGCCGCCGGAAGCGTCTCGGGCCGAAGCAGGTCGCCCTGCACCACCTCCACGTCGTGCTCCCACGGCCGACCCTTCACCGGGTCGAACGCTCGCACCAGCACCCGCACCTCGTGACCGGCCGAAAGCAGCCGCGGCACCAGCCGACCCCCGATGTAACCCGTCGCTCCGGTCACCAGCACCCGCATGCATGACTTTAGCCACGATCCGACACGCGGCGCTGGACACCGCCCCGTTTGGCGCTATCGTCCAACGAACCTGTTGGTCATCTCTCGATAAGCCGTGACACGAAAGGAAAGCCATGCCCGAAGACACCCACACCTGGCCCGAACTCGCCATCGGCCTCTACGACAAGCTCACCGGCCGCAACGCCGAGATCACCTACGAGTTCGAAGACTTCACCCTCCTCATCCCCTCCTCCACCGGCGACGCCGCCCAGCACGCCACCTGGAAGATGAACGGCACCATTAAGATCCGCACCCGCGACCTCGCCGGCGGCTGACCTTAATTATGACCCAGCGCCCCCGCCGACCGCTCGACGTGACCGGCCGGCTCACCGTCGAGACCGACGGCCACCAAATCGCCGTCGATGCCTCCGGCGATACGGTTGTCGTCGATGTCCCCGACGCCGCGACTCTCAAAACCCTGCTCAAGTCTCCGAGGGGCGACCGCGACTCCTTCAACGCCCTCACCACCGCCCTCGAGCGCCACGACCTGAGCGTCGAGGTCCGCGTCGCCGGCCAGACCGTCGCCACCCTCGGCTCCGCCGCCGAGCCCGGCGTCGTCGAACGCGTCCTCTCCCTCAAGTCCGCCGACGTCAACGTCCGCCAACTCTTCAAAGCCTGGCTGCGTCGCTAGCCCACGACATCAGAGCATTTTCTTACCCCCCTCCCTCAGGGAGGGGCCGGGGGAGGGTGACCGCAGTCATCAACTCGCCCCAAAAAATCAAAATCACCCCTCCTCCGTCACCTCCTCAATAAACTTTCCCGCCTTCGTAAAAATCCGGTGCTTACGATCGTCCGCCATCCGGTCCAGCGTCCCGAGCATCATCGACAACCGCGCGTTGCCACCGAAAAAGTCGCGGTGTTTGTCGACGAACCGCCAGTACAGCCCATCGACAATCTCACACCAGTCCTCGCTCTTCGTGTAGCTGTCGCTCATCTTCACGAGGTAGTTGCTGCCGCAGATGTAAGGCTTGGTCGCGAACACCCCCCCGTCCGACATCAGCCCCATCCCGTACACGTTCGGCCCCATCACCCAGTCGCTCGAGTCCACAAACATCTCCATAAACCAGTCGTGCGCTTCCCCCGGAAGTATCTCACACAAGTTCATCAGATTGCCCAAGACCATCAGCCGCTCGATGTGGTGGTTCCACCCGAGCCGGACCGCCTTGCGGATCGCGTCGTCCAGCGGCCGCAGCCCCGTCGTCCCGTCGTACCAGCACGGCTTGAGCCGCCGCTCATGCTTCCAGAAGTTCGTCCGGTCCTGCTTCTCGCTGTAGCGCTGGTACACCCCGCGGATGAACTCCCGCCAGCCGATGATCTGCCGCACGAACCCTTCCAGCGAGTTCAACGGAATCTCCCCCCCGCCCCCGGAAGAAGCTTCGGCCGCCTCCAACGCCCGCGCCAAACACTCGGCCGGCGTCAACAACCCCAAGTTCAACATCGGCGACAACACGCTGTGAAACAAAACGTCGTCCCGATCC
>JBCCOP010000191.1:0-3436 GCA_039025315.1 Planctomycetota bacterium
CGGCCGGGTCCGCTGCGTCGCCTGCTTCATGTGCGCGACCGCCTGCCCCGCCAACTGCATCCACATCGAGGGCAAGGAGTCGCCCTGGGACGACCGCGAGAAGTACCCGGTGAAGTTCGACCTCGACGAGCTGCGGTGCATCTTCTGCGGCATGTGCGAGGAGGCCTGCCCGGTCGACGCCATCGAGCTGACCCAGACCTACGACATCGTCGGCCTCAGCCGGCAGGAGATGATCTTCGACAAGGAGAAGCTGCTGTCGGTGTACGACGCGACGGTCGAAGACAAGCCGATGTGATCTACGCTCAACCCGTAGCTCAAGCCGCCACGCCGACCCCGTCGCCGCCGTCTTCCTCCGGCTGCCGGCGTTTGACCAGCGTGACCTCGTTGCCCGCGGCGTTGTAGGTCACCTCGTCCATGAACGCCCGCATCAACATGACGCCGCGGCCCGACAGGGCTTCGAGGTTGATCGGGCAGGTGTCGCCCGCCTCGGTGTCGTCGCCGTCGGGCGCGCGGTCTTCGCGGAGCTTGGCGGTGTCGAAGCCCGGGCCCTCGTCGGCGATGGTGAAGCTAGCGGCGTCGGCGGTGAGCGTCTCGGTGACGGTGATCCGGCGGTCGGCGTAGGGCGGTTGGGTCCGGCGCTCGGCGGCGAGCTCGTAGTAGGCCTCGAAGCTCTCCTCGCGGAGCCGGGAGCTGACCTCGAGGTTGCCGTGGTACAGGGCGTTGGACAGGGCCTCTTCGAGGGCGATGCCGACGCGGGTGCGCTGCGCCTCGTCGCCGATGCCGAAGAGCGTGAGGCTGGCCTGCAGCCGGGTGAGCAGGGCGGGCAGCAGCAGCGGGTCGTTACCGATCTCGAAGGTGCTGACGCTGGCGGTCATGCAGTCGAGCAGCCGGGCGCGGGACTGGTTGCGCCACGCGGCGTTGACCACGCGTTCGACCTGGACCAGCAGCTCGGCGTCGAGGCGGTCGAGGTGGACGTAGCCGGCCCCGCCGGCGTGCAGCACGCCCACGACCTTGTCCACCGGCTCGTCCCCGCCGGTGACCAGCACGGGCCGCTCGGGCTCTTCTTTGAGCAGCGACTGCAGCAGACGGTGGTCGTCGTCGGCCAGCAGATCGAGGTCCGCCACGACCAGTTGGAAGTGCCCCGGCGTCCGCGTCGCCGACTCGGGGTCGGCGTCCGTGGGGGTCTCGGGTATCCACGCGTCGTTGGCCGCCAGCCGGTCGGTCACGCGCCGCTGGGTCTCGGCGTCGGGTTGCAGGACGAGGATCTGGTTCATGGTGCGCGGTGCCCCGACGGGCCGGCCTTGAACCGACCCGTCACCGTTCTATCGGTCGATTCGCCCGCCCGGTTGGGCCGGCCGCGTGGGGTGTTTCCCGCAAAGCAACCGCTCATCCGCGGCGTCCGGCGGTTTTATCGGCCGGTTGTCCACAAACCGCCTCCGGCCCGGAAAATCCTTGGAGGCCGACCCGTCGGAACGCATAATGCGGTGTGGCTTGTGATCTCTGACAACCTCAAGGAGCAGCCGATGAACCTCGACGTCCGTGCCGTGAACTTTCAGATCAGCGAGAGTGTCGGGCGTCACGCCGAGCGGCGGCTGCACGCGGCCCTGGACCGTTTCGAGTCGAAGATCGCGGGGATCAACCTCCGGCTGACCGACGACCACGGCCCGAAGCACGGCCCGTCGGTCCACTGCGTCATCGAGGCCGTGCTCCGTCGCGGCGGCAGCGTCATGGTCGAGCAGGACGCCCCCGACCTCTTCCAGGCGATCGACCGTGGGGCCGGTCGGCTCAAACGCACCGTCCGCCGCGCCATCAACCGCAAACGCGATAGCCAGCTCCGCGACGTCCGCGACCAACGCAGCGTCGCCGCCTGACCCCCCCGGAATTCTTCGCGCGTCTCACGGGTAGCGGGCGAGCTTGCTCGCCCGGTTTCTGTTGTTCAGCCGCCGACGTTAAGCAGCGCGAACCGCGTCACGAACTCGCCCAGCGACGGGTCCCAGTTCAGCAGGGTCAGCCGCAGCGGCCGGTCCGCGTCGCGGCGGTTGAGCCGGTCGAGCAGCGACGCGACGGTATCGACCGGCTGCCCGTCGGCCCCGACGATAAGCGCCTGCGGCAGCACCCGTTGCGTCGCCGCGACCGAGCCGAACCGCACGTCCGTGACCAGTACGCCCGTCACGGCCGAGCGCGCCGCGACGTCCGAGATCGCTTCTATGCCCAGCGCCCGTAGCCGGTCGTCGCGAAAGCGCGGCCCCGGCGTGAGCCGCGGACCGGGCGCGGCGTTCGGGTTGACCACCGCCTCCCGACTGGGCAGTTCGTCCAGGGTGACCGCGACGTCGGACTCGGCCTCGCCGCGTAACACGGTGATCTCGATCGTCTCCCCCGGCGGGTAGCCCGCCACCGCGAACCGCAGCGCATCGACGTCCGCCACCGCCTCGCCGGCGACCGCGGTCACCACATCGCCCGGCCGCAGCCCCGCGCGGTCGGCCGGGCCGTTGCCGATCGGGTGCTCGATCAGCACGCCTTCGGTGGCTTCGTCGTAGCCGAACGCCTCGGCCCAGTCCGGCGTCAGGCCGCGGATCGTCACGCCCAGGTAGCCCCGCCGCACGCTGCCGTCCTCGATCAGCCGGGTCGCCACGTCGGCGACCATCTCGGCGGGGATCGCGAAGCCCAGCCCCATGAACCCGCCGATATCGCCGGGCCCTCGGCCGCGGGTCGAGGCGATCGCGGTGTTCATGCCTACCACCCGGCCGTAGATGTCGGTCAGCGGCCCGCCGGAGTTGCCCGGGTTGATCGCGGCGTCGGTCTGGATGAAGTCCTCGTACTTGCCGGAGTTCGAGATGTCGAGCCGCCGCCCGCTGGCCGAGACGATGCCCTGGCTCACCGAGAAGTCGAACCGCAGCGGGCTGCCGAAGGCGAAGACGATCTCGCCCTTGCGGACCGGCTCGAGGCGGACCGCCGCGGGGTGAAGGAACCCCCCCGGAACGGACAACACCGCCACGTCGGTCAGCTCGTCGGACCCGACGACGGTGGCCGTGTACTCGCCGCCGTCGGCGAAGCGGATGCGGATGCGCGACGCCCCGTCGATCACGTGGTGGTTCGTGAGGATGTAGTTGCGAGGTTCGCCATTCCGGGGGCCGGCAGATGGCGTATGGGCGTAGACCCAGCCCGAGCCGTTGCCCATGGGTTCGAGCGGGTCGAAGCGGCTGAAGAACCCGCCGCCGCGCCGGGCCGACGGGCCGAGCGTCTGGACGTGGACCACGCTGGGCTCGACGACCTCGGAGACCTTGCTGAAGGCCTCGGACAGGGTCGAGAGCGTCGGGCTCTCGACGAGGTCCTGGCGGACCTGGGTGATCTTCGCCTCGCCGTGGTTCCACGCGACCTTGCGGGCCAGCCCCGGGCCGACGAGCATCACCGTGGCGACGGTGAGCAGCAGCAGGAG
>JBCCOP010000192.1:0-3196 GCA_039025315.1 Planctomycetota bacterium
CGTCTGCGAGTCGGCCAAGTGCCCGAACATGGGCGAGTGCTGGGCCCGCGGCACCGCGACGATGATGATCCTCGGCGACGTGTGCACCCGCGCCTGCGGCTTCTGCCACATCAAGACCGGCCGGCCCCCGGAATACGACCTCGACGAGCCGAGGCGGGTCGGCGAGGCGGCGGCGCTGATGCGCCTCAAGCACATCGTCATTACGAGCGTGAACCGCGACGAGCTGCCCGACGGCGGGGCGGAGGTCTGGGCCGAGACCATCCGCGAGATCCGTCGGCACAGCCCCGGCACGCAGATCGAGGTGCTGATCCCCGACTTCTGCGGCGACTGGGACGCGCTGCAGCTCGTCCTCGACGAACGACCCGAGATCCTCAACCACAACCTCGAATCCGTCAAACGGATGTACAAGGTCGTCCGGCCGCAGGCGATCTACGAACGCTCGATCGAGCTGCTCCGCCGCGCCAAGGCCCAGGGCCTCACCGTCAAGACCGGCATCATGGTCGGCATCGGCGAACGCGAAGAAGAGCTCGAAGAACTCATGCACGACGTGATCGACGGCACCCGCACCCCCGGGATCACCAGCGACATCCCCGCGACCAACCGCGACGCGTTCGAGCCGCCCGACCCCAACCGCGGCCTCCCCCCCGGAAGCGTTCTCGAGCGATCCGTGACGGGCGAGGTCAAGCCGGCCCTCGGGCAGAAACTCCGCCGCGGCGGCTACCTCGTCGAGCAGACGAGCAACCCCTATTGGAACCACGACGCCCCCGGCAAGGCCGCGGTCTCGGCCGAGGACCGCGAAGACGAGGTGGCTTACCCCAACGCGACCTACCCCGGCGTGCACGAGTGCTGCGACATCCTTACCATCGGCCAGTACCTCCAGCCGACGCGGCGGCACCTGCCCATCTCGCGGTGGGTCACGCCGGCCGAGTTCGTCGAGTACAAGCGCATGGCCGAGGCGATCGGCTTCCGGCACTGCGAGTCCGGCCCGCTGGTCCGCTCGTCGTATCACGCCGACGAACAGGTCCTGAAGATGGACGAAGCGGTGAGCGGGGCCTGAGCGTGCGGCTTCGGCTCGGCTTCGTTGTCGTCTGCCTGTGGTCCGGCGTCCCGCTCGCGGCGGAAGACCTTTCCGCCGCGACGATCGTTGAGCTGCGTCAAGCTCTGGACGCCGCCCTGGCCGACGACCCGAAGCGGCCGTCCGTGGTTGCCGCGATCGTCCTCGACGGCGTCACCGGCCGGACGCTCTACGCCACCGACAACGCCGACGCCGCGCTGGTGCCCGCGAGCAACCTCAAGCTGTTGACGTCGGCCGCCGCGCTGGACCGCCTCGGGCCCGACGCCGAATTGCGGACGCAGTTGCTGACCGTCGGCGACGACCTGGTCGTGGTCGGCTTCGGCGACCCGGCGTTCGGCGACCGTGCCTTGAACGAGGCCGCGGGCCGCACGCCGATGAGCGTCTTCGACGACTGGGCCGCCGCGCTGCGCGCGGAAGGCATCGACCGCGTCGCGGGCGACGTCGTGGTGATCGACGCGGTCTTCGACGATCGGTTCACCCACCCGAGCTGGGGCGACACCAACCGCCGGCGGTGGTACGGCGCGCCCGTCGCCGGCGTGAACTTCAACACCAACAACGTCGACTTCACCTTCACCCCCACCACGCCCGGCCGACCCGCCGCCGTCACGACCGTCCCGCCCCGCGCCAACTTCGTCGTCACCGGCACCGTCACCACCGCCGGCGAAGACGGCAAGCACGGCCCGGTGCTCGACAAACGCCTCGAACCCGTCCACGGGAACACCGTCTACCCCGTCCGCGGCACCCTGCAGCGCGTTACCGGCGTCTTCAGCAAGCCGGTCGACGACCCCCGCGCCTTCTTCGGCCACACGCTGCGTCACGCCATGATCGACCGCGGCATCGCGGTCGCCGGCGGCGTCCGTGTCGAGACCCACGCCGGGCTCTTGGCTTCACCCGACGTCACGCCGATCGTCACGCACACCACGCCGCTGACCGACGTGCTGGCCCGCGTCAACCGCGACAGCCAGAACACGATGGCCGAGGCGCTGGCGAAGCTCAACGGCTACCTCCACGACCGCGCCGCGGGCGACGCCAACGCCCGGGGCTCCTGGGCGTCGGGCCACGCCGCGGCGGTCGCGTTCCTCCAAAGCCTGGGCATCGACAACTCGCCCGTCGTCTCCGCCGACGGCTCGGGGCTGTCGCGTAACAACCGGCTCAGCGCCCGCGTCCTCGCCGAACTCTTGCACCACATGCTCGCCGAACACGAGTACGGCCAGACCTACGTCGCCAGCCTCGCGGTCAGCGGGACATCTGGCTCGCTCCGCCGACGCCTCGGCGGCGACCTCGCCGGCCGGGTCTGGGCCAAGACCGGCACGATCAACGGCGTCAGCTCGCTGTCGGGCTACGTCTACTTGGATGCGCGTGGCGTCGCCGTCTTCTCGATCCTGCACAACGGCCGCAACGGCCGGCCCAGCTTCCGCCAACGCCAGGACGCCGCCGTCGCCGCGATCGCCGGCTGGCTCGACACGCAACCCGCGAAAACCCCGGACCGCGTGACCCCCGCCGCCCCGTGACCCACCCCGCCGACCGTTTTGCCCGCGTGGTCCGATTGGATTACACTTGTCGATTCGACGCGGGCCGTGGGCCCGCATCCCCGGAAGCGGGCCACCCCCACGGGCCCCGCCACCCCCAGACCGGAGCCCCGACCCATGCCCGACCCCACCCCCAAGCTCTACGAAGGCCTCTTCCTGATGAGCCAGCCCGCTGTCACCGCGGGGCTCGGCTCGGCGATCGACACCGTCCGCGGCATGCTCGACCGCGCCGAGGCCGAGGTCGTTACCCTCGCCCGCTGGGAAGAACGCAAGCTCGCCTACCCGATCGACGGCCAGAAGCGCGGCACGTTCCTGATCTCCCTGTTCAAGGTCGCTCCGACCCAGATCGCCAACATCGAACGCGACTGCAACCTCTCCGAGGACGTGCTGCGGGTCATGATGACCCGCGCCGACCACATGGGCGAGACCGAGATCGCCGAGGCGGTCAAGGAAGCCGAGACCGCCGGCGACGCGGCGAACCTGCAGGAAGCCTGAGCCCCCGGAAGGTCAGACCCCCATGGCTTCGAGCTTCAACCGCGTCATCCTGATGGGCAACCTCACCCGCGACCCCGAGGTGCGGTACCTGCCGAAC
>JBCCOP010000193.1:0-3137 GCA_039025315.1 Planctomycetota bacterium
GCAGCCCTTGTTTTGCAGGGCGTTTCCGACCGCCTCGACGGTCCCCGCGGCGAGCAGGTCGTGGTGGAACAGGATGGTCTCGGCGGCGTTGCAGACGCCGGTGCGCTGGGTCTTGGCGTTGACGCAGACGGCGACGGCCATCTCCGGGTCGGCGTCGCGGTGGACGTAGACGTGGCAGTTGCCGGTGTAGTGCTTGATGACCGGGACGCGGGCCTGCTCGACGACGGCGCGGATCAGCGACTCGCCGCCGCGGGGGATGCAGACGTCGATGAGCTGGTCCTGCCGCAGCAGCTCGCCGACGGCGGCGCGGTCGGTGGTATTAACTAACTGAACCGCATCGGTCGGGAGTTGAGCGTCGGCCAGACCCTTAGCGACACATGCCGCGATGGCGGCGTTGGAGAACCGGGCCTCTTTACCGCCGCGGAGGACGGCGGCGTTGCCGGACTTGAGGCAGAGCGCGGCGGCGTCGGCGGTGACGTTGGGCCGGCTCTCGAAGATGATCAGCACGGTGCCGAGGGGCACGCGGAGTTTTTCGAGACGGATGCCGTTGGGCAGGACCCGGCCCTCAAGGATTTGGCCTACCGGGTCGGGCTGGTCGGCGACCTGGCGGACGCCGTCGGCCATGGAAGCGAGGCGGGGGTCGGTGAGTTCGAGGCGGTCGAGCATGGCCGCGTCGAGGCCGGCGGCGCGGCCGGCGTCGAGGTCTTTGGCGTTCTCGGTTTTGAGGGTCTCGGCGTCGGCGAGGATCGCGGCGGCGACGGCCCGCAGCGCGGCGTCGCGTTGTCGGCCCGGGACCGAAGCGAGGTCGAGGGCGGCGCGGCGGGCGCGGGCCGCGAGGTCGGCGCAGTAGGCCGGGACGTCGAGCGGGGGGGAAGCGGGGGGGGCGGTGGTCATGAACCGCATGGTAACGGCGCGCGGGATACCAGCGGCTTCGCTTTGCTCAGCCGCGGCGTGTGAGAGCGGCGTGATTAATTTCCGGGGGTCAACCTCCGGGGGGGGAGCGGCGGCGAAGAGTGATGTCCATGGCGTCGGGGAGCTGAACGGGGGTGACGCCGGGGGGGGCGAGGATGGTGGGGCGTTCGCTGGCGGTGTCCTGGTCGATGCGGGTCAGGTCGGTGAGGGTGAGTTCGGCGCGGACGGGCAGCCCGCCGGCGTCGATGTCTTCCTCGAGGCGACGGATGGTCTCGGCCGGCCCCTGCAGCTCGACGTCGCGGAGGAAGTTGGTCTGGTCCGCCGGGGCGAGGGTGTAACGCAGCTGCAGGTCGACCGGCAGGCTGACGTAGAGCGGCACGCGGGGGACGACGGTCGTGGCGTTGTCGTCGGCCAGGGTGTAGTTGACGCGGACGGTGAAGTCGCTGGTGCGGGTCCACCGGCCGCTGAGGTCCAGGGCGTCGGGGAACACGAGCGGGACGTTGGTGGCGACGCGCTGGCGTTCGACGCCCTCGCTGGGCGCGGGGGCCTCGGCGAGCCGGGCGACGACGGGCTGGCCCTCGATGGCTTCGATGACGTCGAGCGGGGCGGTGACGGTGACGCTGGCGGGCTCGGCGACGGGCACGGCCGCGCCGACGTTCAGCGCGCCGGGGTCAACGACAACGGGGAGGCTGACGTCACGCAGCGGCCGGAGCCGGACGTCCATGGTGGTGGGCTCGACCTCGAGGTCGGTGATGCCGAGCTCGCCGAGGCCGGCCCGCAGCAGGGCCTCGTCGAGGATGACGGTGCGTTGCTGGACGGTCTGGGCGTTGCCGGGGTCGAGCTCGACGGTCAGGGGCAGGGTGGTGAGCCCGCGGAATTCCTGGATCTGGCTGCTGCTGGCGCGGAAGGTGACGAGGACGCTCTCGGGCGCGTCGGGGTCGAGGGCGTAGCCGCCGGTGGGCTCGACGAAGCTGACTTGGATGCGCTGCGGCGGGGGCTGCTGGAGGACGGTGGCCTCGGCGTAGAGCCAGACGAGCACCGAGATGACGGTGACGACGATCCAGGTCTCGACCTTTTCGTGGAACTTGCGCTGGGCCATGGCGGTCGGGCTACGCGGCGGACTTGGCCGGGCCGGCGGCGGCGGGGGTGTCGTCGGTGGTATCGGGCTCGGCCGGTTCGAGGGTGACCTGGGTCATGCCGCGGGACAGGGCCTTGCGCAGGTCCTCGGTGGTGAGCCCGCGGGTGAGCTGGCCGCGTTCGGCGACGGAGATCGTGCCGGTCTCTTCGGAGACCACGAGGATCAGGGCGTCGACCTCGCCGGAGAGGCCGATGGCGGCGCGGTGGCGGGAGCCGAGCTCCTGGGGCAGGCCGTCGCCCTCGGCCAGGGGGAACTGCACGCCCGCGGCGACGATGCGGTCGCCGCGGAGGACCACGCCCATGTCGTGCAGCGCCGAGCCGGGCCAAAAGATCGTGTTGAGCAGCTCCTCGCTGACGTCGGCGTCGACCTTCACGCCGGCCTCGACGATGCCGCCCAGGCCGACCTGCCGCTCGATGGCGATCAGCGCCCCGACCTTGTTGCGGGACAGGTAGGCGATCGAGCTGATGAGTTCTTCGACGACGCGGGCCTTGCGCAGCCCGCTCTGGCGGAAGAACCGCGCCTCGCCGAGGCGGACCAGCGCCCGCCGCAGCTCGGGCTGGAACACGACCAGCAGCATGAACGACGCGATGGTCAGGAAGCCCGAGTAGAGGTAGCTCAGCCGCTCGAGCTGGTTGGCCCCGCCGAAGATCTGCACCGTGAGCGTGCCCATGATCAGGATGATCGCGACGCCCTTGATCACGCGGGCCCCGCGCGTGCCGCGTAAGAAGCGCAGGATCAGGTAGACCACGACCCAGATCACCGCGAACTCGAAGAGCACGGCGTACCACTCGGTCGCCCAGTAGCTCTGGACCCGGGCCCAGACGTCGCGCGCGTTTTGGAGCAGGCTGTTGAGCACGGGGGGTGGGGTTGAAAGTCGAAAGTCGAGGGTTAAAAGTCGAAAGGCATGTCGGTCATCATCGGTCGGGTCGGTCGCGAGCGGGCCGGGGCCGAGAATAACGGGGCTGTGACGATGATATCCGCCGCGGGCGGGGACGCCCCGCCGGTATACTCCCGGCCCCGCCGCGTCGCTCCGCCTCCCCGCCTTTCGACCTTCGACCTTTCCCCCATGCCCCGACTCGAACGCCTA
>JBCCOP010000194.1:0-3097 GCA_039025315.1 Planctomycetota bacterium
CCGCGTTTATGTCGGCCATGCTGACGATGATGGGACGCTGACCGCGGCTACACGTCTCACAGCCACATTCCCGGAGGTCCAAACCCCATGCCACCCCGCAACACGCTCGTCGCCGCCCTCGCCGCCGCCGCTCCCGCCACCGCTTTCGCCGGGGGCGGCGAAGCCGTGCTTCGCGTCATGCCCGGCGTCGATCACGTCCAGCGGTCCAACTACGCCAACAACTCCTTCCGCCTCGAAAACACCGGCGGCCGGGACATCGTCGCCTTCGAGCTCGACGTCTCGACCGCTCTCTATCCCGACTGCGTCTTCGATCCCGAAGGCAAGGCCGGCGACAACGTCGCCAAGCCCCTCCAGATCAACACCCCCGGCGACACCGGCGTCCTCGACCCCGCCGACGCTCCCGGCCCCGCTTACGTCGACGAAGGCGGCGACCGGGGCTACCGCACCCTCCGCCTCTACTTCAGCCCCGCCGTCGACGACGGCTTCAACCCCGGCGAGTCCGTCGGCTTTTCCATCGACATGGACCCCAACTCCGTCGCCGGTACCCGCAAACGCCCCCTCGACCAGGGCGCGTTTCCTAAGTGGGACGTCGGCGGCGTCTCCGGGGCCGAGCTCATCGGCTCGCGGTTCACCGTCACCTTCGACGACGGCTCCACCGCCACGGGCCAGCTCCACGGCACCGACACCCAGGCCGGCTCCCACGGCTTGGTCACCGACGCCGACCCGCAACCGCCGGTCGCCCTCACCGCCAACCAGACCGAGCCCGGCCACACCGGCACCTACACCGGCAACAACCTGCGGGTCGTCGTCACCGGGCCCGCCGGCCGGACCGCCCGCGTGATCCTCACCCGCGGCGTCATCCAGCCCGTCACGCCTTACAACGATGAGCTGCACCAACAGCTCGACGTCCTCGCCGCCGCCCCCTTCCCCGCCAACAACGCCGTGGAGTTCCAGACCGTCGACGTCGAGCTCACCGGCGAGCCCCAGGACATCTCCGACCGCTTCACCCCCACCGGCCTACTAGGCGAGACCTTCACCCGTCACCCCGACCGCCCCTTCAGCGTCGACTCCGACAAGCTGCCCTTGGGCCTCGTCGCCGCCGTCGTCAACCCCGACCGCAACCACCTGCCCCTCGGCCCGGTCTCCGAGCCCATCTACCTGACCCACGAGTAGGCCTCGCCGTTCACTTAGGGCTTGCTCTGCCACACCGGGTCGTCGTGCGTGTCGCCCGTGGGCTCAAACCACCGCGTGAGCGTGGTTTTCTGACGGGCGTAGAACGCGATCCCCTCGGTGCCCTGGAGGTGCAGGTCGCCGAAGAACGACTGGTTCCAGCCGGTAAACGGCAGCCAGGCCATCGGGGCGGGGACGCCGACGTTGACGCCGATCATGCCGGCGTTGAAGTGCCGGCGGAAGGCGCGGGCGGCGTGGCCGTCGCGGGTGAAGATCGACGCGCCGTTGCCGTAGGGGCACGCCCGGCCGACGGCGAGGGCGTCGTCGAGCGTCGCCGCGCGGACGACCGACAACACCGGGCCGAAGATCTCCTGCTTCCAGGCGGACATGTCGGTGGTGACCCGGTCGATGACCGAGGGCCCGAGCAGGAACGGGGTGTCATCGGAGTCGCTCGTATCCGTGATCGCCCGGCCGTCGAGCGGGACCTCGGCCCCTTCGTCGATCGCGGTGTCGAGCGCGTCGGCGACGCGGCCGCGGTGCTCGGCAGAGATCAGCGGGCCCATACCGGCTTCGGGGTTGCCGTCGGTCGGGGCGGTGTTGATCGAGCCGGCGAAGTCGACGAGCTGGTCGACCAGCGCGTCACCGACGCCGCCCACCGCCAGCGCGACCGAGCCGGCCATGCAGCGCTGGCCCGCGCAGCCGTAGGCCGAGGCCGCGAGCGCCTTGACCGTCAGGCCGAGGTCGGCGTCGGGCATGACGATCATGTGGTTCTTCGCGCCGCCGGCCGCCTGGACCCGCTTACCGTGGGCCGTCGCTGTGGTGTAGACGTGCCGAGCGATCGCGGTCGAGCCGACGAACGAGACGGCCGCGACGAGCTCGTGCGTGAGCAGCGCGTCGACCATCGCCTTGCCGCCGTGCACGAGGTTGAACACGCCGGGGGGCAGGCCCGCTTCCACCAAGAGCTCGCCGAGCCGCACGGCCGAGAGCGGGACCTTCTCGCTGGGCTTGAGCACGAACGTGTTGCCGCACGCCAGCGCGATCGGGAACATCCACAGCGGCACCATGTTCGGGAAGTTGTACGGCGTGATGCCGACGCAGACGCCCACGGCGTGGCGCTCGGTCTGCCCGTCGACGCCGCGGGCGAGCTGTGGGAAGGTCTGCCCGGCGAGCAGGGCAGGCACCGAGCAGGCGTACTCGACCATCTCGACGCCACGCTGCACCTCGGCCCGCGACTCGGCGAGCGTCTTGCCGTGCTCGCGGGTCACGAGGGCGACCAGCTCTTCGCGGCTGGCTTCGAGCCGCTCGCGGTAGCGGAACATGACCCGGGCGCGTTCGACCGCCGGGGTCTCGGCCCAGCCGGGCAACGCGTCGGCCGCGGCGCGGACCGCGGCGTCGGCGACGTCAGCTCCGCACCGCGGCGTGCGGGCGATGACCCGGCCGCGCGACGGGTTGTGGACCGGGGTTGAGCCCGCGGTTTCGGGGTGTCCCCACTCGCCGCCGATCAATGTGGGCACGGCGACAAGGTCAGAAGGCGGCGCGGTGGTGGTCATACGCGAAAGGACGGCGACGACGGCAGGCTGGCACGGCAAGACGAGCCATGCTACCTTACGGGGTCGGTCTGCAAGCCCCGAAACAGCGTGACACCATGAGCCGAATCGTCCGCGGCGGCCTCATCCAGGCCACGCTCTGCGAGCCCGTCACCTCGCCGATCCAGAAGGTCAAGGCGGCGATGATCGATAAACACGTCGATCTCATCGCCCGTGCCGCCGAGCAAGGCGCGCAGGTTATCTGCCTGCAGGAGCTGTTCTACGGCCCGTACTTCTGCGCCGAGCAGGACACCAAGTGGTACGACCTCACCGAGCCCGTGCCCGACGGCCCGACCGTCCGGCTCATGCAGGACCTTGCCAAGAAACACGGCGTCGTCCTC
>JBCCOP010000195.1:0-3074 GCA_039025315.1 Planctomycetota bacterium
CCGACAGCGCCGCCTTGCAGAACGGCCGGGCGGTCTTGCACAGCCAGTGCGTCGGCAGCAGCGAGCTGTCGGCCGTGGGCTCGCCCGCCGCCGCCATCATCCGCCGCAGGTCGTCCATCGTGTCGCCGACCTCGCAGCGCAGCACCGTGTGCTCGGTCCCGAGGTGGTCCGCCACCGCCCGGGCGTAAACCGTCTCGTCGTAGCGGACGTCGGGCATGGCCACGCTGAACGTCCTCAATCGGCCCCCGGAAAATCCGGCCCCCTTGCCGGTGAGGTGCCGCTGCGCCAGCGCCGCAACCACCGACGAGTCGATCCCGCCCGACAGGAAGCAGCCCAGCGGCACGTCGGCCTCGAGGCGTTTGACGACCGCCTCCTGCAGCACCTCTTCCAGGGCGTCGACGGCGCCCAGCGCCGTCGAGTGCTTCGAGATCGGCGGCGGCCGCCAGTACCGGCGGACCTGGACCTCGCCGGTGGATTCGACCCGCATGAAGTGCCCGGCCGGCAGCTCGTTGACGCCCTCGAGCATCGACTGGCCGAACGTGTAGCCCAGCCGCAGGTAGTTGAGCAGGGCGGTCTCGTCGGCCCGCGGCGCTTCTTCCGGGGGCAGCCCGGCGGCGATCGTGCCGACCAGGCTGGCGAACGTCAGCTCGCTGCCGTCGCGGTGGTAGCGGACGAACAGCGGCTTCTTGCCCGCCCGGTCGCGGGCCAGGAACAGCCGTCGGCCGTCCTCGTCCCAGATGGCGAACGCGAACATCCCGTGCAGGTGCTTGGGCAGGTTCTCGCCCCACTGGCGGTAGCCGAAGAGCAGCACCTCGGTGTCCGAGTGCGCCGAGCGGAAGTGGTGGCCGCGGCGTTCGAGTTTCTTGCGCAGCTCGCGGTGGTTGTAGATCTCGCCGTTGAACACCAGGTGCAGCGCCCCGGCCGAGCCCCGCCTCGGCACGGCGTGGCTCGGCAACGTTTCGCGGTCCATCGATCCGCTGGGCGGCAGGTGCATCGGCTGCTGGCCCGACATCAGGTCGATGATCGACAGACGGCTGTGGACCAGGCGGCAGCGCCCGTGGTCGCTGACCCCCTCGCCGTCGGGCCCGCGGTGGCGCAGGTGCGCGAGCATGGCGGCGAGCCGATCGTCCCCGATCGGCCGGTCGTCGAAACGCACGATGCCGGCGATGCCGCACATGGGAAGGGGCCGAGGGGACCAGGGGCCGATGGGCCAAGTGAGAGGCAAGAATACCGGAGCCGGGACATTCGGCCCCTTGCCCCCTCGACACCTTGGCCCCTACGCCGACGGCGTCGGGGTGACGCGTAGGTTCAGCTCTTTGAGCTGGTCGTCGTCGACCGGGGACGGGGCCTGGGTCATCAGGTCGGCGCCGTTCTGGGTCTTGGGGAAGGCGATGACGTCGCGGATGTTGGACGTGCCGACGAGCTGCATGACCGCGCGGTCCAGGCCGAAGGCCAGCCCGCCGTGGGGCGGGGCGCCGTACTTCAGGGCGTCGAGCAGGAAGCCGAACTTGGCCTCGGCTTCCTCGGCGTCGATGCCCAGGAGGCGGAAGACCTTGGACTGCACGTCGGGCCGGTGGATACGGATCGAGCCGCCGCCCATCTCGCTGCCGTTGAGCACGAGGTCGTAGGCCTTGGACTTGATGCCCGCGATCGTGTCGTGGTCGCCGCTTTCTAATTTGTCGAGGTCTTCGTCGTTCGGGGCGGTGAACGGGTGGTGCAGGCTGTCCCAGCGTTTCTTGTCTTCGGACCACTCGACCAGCGGGAAGTCGACGACCCAGACCCACTCGTTCTGCTTCGGGTCGATGAGGCCCAGGTCGTGGGCGAGTTTGACGCGGAGCTCGCCGAGGACGCGGTGGACGACGGCGGGCTTGGGGTCGACGCCGAAGCACAGCAGGTCGCCGTCGGCCGCGGCGGTGCGGTCGATCAGGACGTCGGCGATCGGGGCGAGGAACTTGGCGACGCCGGTGGCGAGTTGACCGCTTTCTACTTTCGTGACCGGCAGCCCGCCCGCGCCGAACTGCTTGACCCACTCGGCCAATGCGTCGGTCTCCTTGCGGGTCAGCTTCACCCCGCCGGGCACGCGGATCGCCTTGACGATCCCGCCCTTGGCGACCGCGCCGCTGAAGACCTTGAAGTCGGTCCGCGTGGCGAGGTCCGAGACGTCGATGAGTTTGAGGTCGAACCGCAGGTCCGGCCGGTCGCTGCCGTAGGTTTCCATGGCCTCGGCGTAGGGCATCCGCCTCACGCTTTCGGGAAGTTCAACGCCGAGGACCTCCTTCCACAGCCGGCGCATCAGCCCCTCGTTGACGGCCATGACCTCGTCCTGATCGACGAAGGCCATCTCCATGTCGACCTGCGTGAACTCGGCCTGGCGGTCGGCCCGCGGGTCCTCGTCGCGGAAGCAGCGGGCGATCTGGATGTACTTCTCCACCCCGCCGACCATCAGCACCTGCTTGAACAGCTGCGGGCTCTGCGGCAGCGCGTAGAACGCGCCCTCCTGCAGCCGCGACGGCACGAGGAAGTCGCGGGCCCCTTCCGGGGTGCTGCGGCACAGAAACGGCGTCTCGACCTCGTAGAAGCCCAGCTCGTCGAAGTAGTCGCGGGTGATCTTGGTCACGCGGTGCCGGGTCCGCAGCGTGTGCTGCATCGCCGGCCGACGCAGGTCGACGTAGCGGTGACGCAGCCGGGTCTCTTCGCCGACCTTGTCGGCCTCGTCGGGGATGAAGGGCGGGTTCTCCGCGTCGTTGAGCACCACGCACTCGGCCGCGTCGACCTCGATCTTGCCGGTCGGCAGCTTCGGGTTCTCGCCCCCGGAGCGGACGATGCAGCCCCCGGACACCTTGATCACGTCTTCCCGACGCAGCTTTTGCGCGGCGGCGTGGGCGTCGGTGTTTTCCGGGTGGAAGACGATCTGGGTGACGCCGTCGCGGTCGCGGAGGTCGATGAAGCGGACGCCGCCGTGGTCGCGGTAGTTGTTGACCCAGCCCGAGAGGGTGACGGATTGGCCGACGTCGGACTCGCGGAGTTGGCCACAGGTGTGGGTTCGGTAGCTCATGGGGGGCGGATGATACCTA
>JBCCOP010000196.1:0-3063 GCA_039025315.1 Planctomycetota bacterium
CTCGGCGGCGCGTTTGCCCTCGTCGTAGCAGGCGCGGATGCCGATGGGGTTGACGTTGCCGCGGTAGGCCTCGGTCTGGGGGTGGTGCTCGGGGGTGGGGTCGCCGTAGACCTCGGAGGTGGAGGCCTGGAGGATGCGGGCGCCGGTGCGTTTGGCCATGCCCAGGAGGTTGATCGCGCCCATGACGCTGACCTTCATGGTCTTGATCGGGTTGTACTGGTAATGCACCGGCGAGGCGGGGCAGGCCATGTTGTAGATCTGGTCGACCTCGAGGGTGATGGGGTGGGTGACGTCGTGGCGGATGAACTCGAAGTTGGGCTCGTCGAGGAGGAAGGCGACGTTGGACTTCTGGCTGGTGAAGAGGTTGTCGAGGCAGATGACGTCGTGGCCGTCGCGGACGAGGCGTTCGCAGATGTGGCTGCCGAGGAAGCCGGCGCCGCCGGCGACGAGGATGCGTTTGGTACTCATGGGCGCGTCTAAGGATCGGGGTGGACGACCGGCAGGTCCGGGCGCAGGGATATCGGCGGGAAGTCTAATCGCTGATCGCGGGCGGGCCAGTGAATTGCCGGGGGCGGGGGTGATTAAACCGTCAGGTCGGGTTTGAACACCGCCCCGGGCTCGACGTCGAAGCTCACGAGGTCACCGACGCGGAAGTCGCCGACGTCCTGGCGTTTGTCGCTGAGGGTGCAGATCAGCGTGGGGCCGGCGGCGACGTAGATCGTCCGGCTCGGGGGGTGGCCGCCGACGACGCGGCCCTGGACCCGGCGCGGCCGGCCCGCGACGGGCTCGACGTAGCGGCCGCCGGCGGGGATGACGTCCACCCGGCGGGCGGTGGCGTGGATCGTGCCCGTGACCTTCCGTCCCACCTCGGTTGCCGGGTCGATCTCCAGCACCAGCCGCAGCCGATAGTCTGTCTCGGGGATCGCCAGCACCAGGTGGTCTTCGCCCCGCTCGTGCACCCGGCCCGAAACCGTGGGCGGGGTGTCGAGGCTGCGGGTCGTCGGCTCGCTCATCGCCGGGGTCTCCTTACAATCACGGGGACACCGGGGAGCCTAGCACAGCGTCTGATCGCCGTAACTTTCCGCAAGCCCCCGACCCCTTCCGCAATACCCGTGGCCGCCGACCGCTCGATCAACAAGCAGTACTGCACCTCGGCCGTCCGCGCCGACTACGCCCACGTCGGGCTCTACGACGTGGGCCAGCGTCAGACCTGGATCGCCAAGAAGAAGTGGGGCACCGCGCCGGTCCGCGTGTCCCACGCCCGCCTGCTCAAGGGCGGCACCAACGACACCTCCACCGCCGACAAGGACAAGTTCGTCTGCTTCTGGTACCACACCCCCGGTACCGGCGAGGGCTACGTCCACGGCTACCCCATCGAGTGGGACGAGGCCCACCTGCTCATCCGGCTCGACCCGAACTGGTCCTACAGCCAGAAGAAGTTCATCCCCCACACCGACACCCGCCGGGTCGAGAAGAACATCGAGCAGCAGTACGCCTGGGGCCGGACCATCTTCGAGACCTACGCCGGCAAGCGGCCGGGCTTCCCGCTGTCGTGGCACATGATCGGGCCGCGGGCGGCGGACTCGATGTTCTACATCCAGCGGGTCGAGCCTACTTGAGCGTTCGGGAGTTTTGTGTTTCGGACCGCCTGCGCGGCGAGCGACAGGGGCTCCGCCCCTGCACCCCTTCGAGCCAACAAACCCAATGGCCGGTTTCGAAACTATTTACCCCCTGCGCTTCGCCGACGACGGCACGCCCACGCCGTTCCCCACGATCTACTGGCTCACCGACGACGACCTCGACCGCCGGCTCGCCGAGCTCGAACGGCTCGGCCAGATCAAAACACTCGAACAACGCATCGCGTCCGATGCGGAGCTGCGTCGCCGAGTCCACGCCGATCACGAGGCGTACCGCGACGCCCGGTGGGCGATACTCAGCGCGCACGATCGCCACATTGTCGAAAGCTCGCCCTCGCTCTCACGAAGCTTCCGGGGGGGCGTCGGAGGCACGGCCGACTTCGACCGCGTCAAGTGCCTGCAGGCCCACTACGCCCACCACCTCGCCCGGCTCGAGCAGGGGGGGACCGCCTCGGGTCGGGTCATCGCGGCCTGGCTGAAGGCATGACCCTCAATCGCGCAGCACGACCCACATCGTCGGCAACTCCCGGCCCAGCAGGTGACGGGCGTACACGCACAGCAACCGGTTGGCCCGCGTCACAGAAGGGGGGTCGAGCGGTGTCCCGCCGTCGCCGCCCGCCACGGCCCGCAGCGTCCGAACCGTCGCGGCCCGCACGCGCCAGTCCGCGATGCCCCGCTCGGCCGTGAGCCCGCCGGCGTCGGGGTCGAACGTGTACGCCGCCTCGTCCGCCAGCTCGCCGCCGCCGCGAACGTCGCGTCGCAGTTCGGGCCGGTAGCCGAGCGCATCGAGCAGGCCCCACAAGAACCGCAGCAACGCCGCGTCCCCCGCCGCGGCGTCCGAGGCACACAACTTGTCCAGCAACGCCCGCAACAGGCCGAACACGTCTTCGTGCGGGTCGAGGTCGGCCAGCAGCGCGTTGACCAGGTCCACCGCCAGCATCGCCCGCCGCTGCGCCAACAAGTTACGCCGCAGTGCGAAGAAGTCCTCCTGCAGGTCCCACTCGGTGATCGACGCCAGCTCCCGGCTCGGCCGGGTCGTCGCCAAGAGCTGACCGGCCGTCAGCAATGCAACCCCGCCCGAAAACCGCTGCACGGCCGACGGCGACTGCCGCTTGCTGCCCTTCGCGATCCCCCGCACCTTGCCGTGCCCCTTGGTCAAAAACACCAGCACCTGGCTGGTCTCCGACCACTCCAACTCCCGCAAACAGATCGCGTCATCAATGAACCGCGGCACCCCCGGAATATACCCCCCCGGAAGTTATCCAGCAGCTGCGACGCCACGCGTCGCTGACCCCCGCCTCACGACGCGAGCAACACCCGCACCCGCAGCGCCTCGGCCACGGACCACGCCTGCGCCGGACACCCGCGAGCCGCGTGCGGCGACGCCGCATCGTGGATCTCCGCGAGCTGGCCCAGCCCCTCGCCC
>JBCCOP010000197.1:0-3030 GCA_039025315.1 Planctomycetota bacterium
ACGTCCTGGCCGCGACCGACCTGGTCCGGCTGATCGGCGAGCAGGTGAACCTCCGGCCCAAGGGCAAGGAGTTCGTCGGGCTCTGCCCGTTCCACGACGACAAGACGCCGTCGATGTACGTCAGCCCGCAGAAGCAGATCTTCAAGTGCTTCGTGTGCGGCGCGGGGGGCACGGCGTTCGACTTCGCAATGAACTACCACAAGATGGAGTTCGGCGAGGCGATGAAGTACCTGGCCGAGCGGGGGGGCGTGGAGCTCACGCCGTGGAAAGGACCGGGGGCCGAGGGCCCGGGGTCGCCGGGGCCGAGTGAACGCAAGCGGATTGCGGCGGCCAACGAGTTGGCGGTTAATTTTTACCGGGCGCTGCTGAAGCACGAGCAGCACGGGGCCGAGGCGCGGGCGTATCTTGAGCGGCGGGGGGTGTCGGCCGAGATGATCGAGACGTTCGGGCTGGGGTACGCCCCGGACCGCTGGGACGGGTTGGTCACGATGGTCCGCGAGAAGGGCTGGGACCGCGGCGGGTTCGAGGCGGCCCAGTTGATCCGGTCCCGGAAGACGGGCGACGGGGATTTCGATTTCTTGCGGCATCGGCTGGTGTTCCCGATCTTCGACGCCATCGGCCGGCCGATCGCGTTCGGCGGCCGGAAGCTGCGGGACGAGGACGAACCCAAGTACCTCAACTCGCCCGAGACGGTGGTGTTCAACAAGTCCAAGACGCTCTACGGTCTGCACGCCGCGAAGAAGCCGATCATCGACACCAAGACGGCGGTGATCGTCGAGGGGTACACCGACGTGATCGCGTGCCACCAGTCCGGGGCGACGAACGTGGTCGCGGCGTTGGGCACGGCCCTGACGGCGGAGCACGTGCGCGAGCTGCGGCGGTACTGCGAGCAGGTGGTGCTGGTGATGGACGGCGACGCGGCGGGGCAGAAGGCGGCCGACCGGGCGATCGAGGTGTTCCTGACCGGGAACCTGGACGTGTCGATCGCGGTGCTACCGGGGGGGCAGGACCCCGACGAGTTGCTGAAGGCCGGGGGGCTGGCGGCGTGGGACCAGGTGCTGGCGGGGGGGCGTGACGCGTTGACGTATGCCTTCGACCGCGTGGCGGGCCGGCTCGACGAGGCCGAGACGGTGACGGGTCGGCAGCGGGTGGCCGAGGAATTCATGGATCAGCTGGTGGACCTGGGCTTGGCCCGCAGCGGGGAGGTGCGGCGGGCGTTCGTGGTCGAGCGGCTGGCCCGGCTGCTGGGCATGAGCGAGGCGGCGGTGCACCGGGCTTTGAGCAGCCGATCGCCCCGCCCCCCCCGGAACGGCCCCCGGAATGGTCCGAGGTCCGCGGCGGGTTCTCGGGCGGTGGAGGCGGGCGGGCCGATGGCCGATAGGGATCGGCCCGGCAGTGTTGGCGGAGGTGATTCCAGGGGATTTGACGGGTCAGACCCCGATAATCCGCCGGTCGAAGCGTCCCCCGAAAATGAGGTTCACCAAACGCTTGCGAACGCGGAACCAGGGCATAGACTTCCCGCTGTTGAGAAAGCGGAAAAACGGTTGGTCGCGGCCCTGATGAGAGACCCCACCCTGTTCGGGACGACCCTCGACGACGGCACCTGCCTCGACGAGGCGATCTCGCCGGCCGAGCTCTCCCGCGACGACCACCGCCGGCTGTACGGGCTGGTCTACGACGCCTTGGCCGAGGGCCGGCCGGTCAGCCTCGCGGGCCTGCTCAGCGAGCTGGCGATGCGGGGCGAACACGACCTGATCCGCCTCGCCACCACCGCCGACCAGGAACTGGAACACACGCTGCCCACAACCTTGAAGGATGAGACACAGCCGGCCCCGCCATCTGCCCTGCGTGAGCACCTGACCGACGCCGCCCGGGTGATCCTGGAGCACCGGGCCGAACGCGAGTACCAGCGGCAGCGAAACCACCTGCTGCAACCCAAGGCCGACCGCCCGGGCGAGCCCGACGAAGCCGCCCGCATGGCCCAACGCCTCGCCGAGATGCGCCGCGACCGCCCCCACGCCGCCCGCATCCCCCGCATCTGACCCCCGGAACTTCCCCCGGAATTTTAACTCCGCACCCCGACCTCCGGACCCGACCACAAGAGAGACCCCGCCCTTGATGCTCGACCCGCTCAACCCCGCCGTCCTCGAACTCATCGCCGCCGGCCGTACCCACGGCGTGATCAGCTTCGACCAGCTCAACGCCCTGCTGCCGGACAACTACGTCGACCCCGACAAGCTCGACGAGCTGCTGGTGCTGTTCGAGCGGATGAACATCACGCTGGTGGACCCGAACCACATCCCCGCCGCGGCGATGCCGGCCGACCCCGTCGCCGCCGCCACCGCCGTGGGCAAGGTCTACGAGCCGCCGAAGGCCAAGCCCGCCCCTTCGGAAGCCGCGGACACCCCGCCCGCGGAAACCAAGGCCGCCGAGAACAGCGAACCCGACAACGCCGACAAGCCCGACAGCGAGAACGGGGCCGAGGCCGACGGCGAGGAGATGCTCACCCAGGAGCAGGCCAAGGCCGAGATCGCCAAGGCCCTCTCCGAGTCGGGCCACAAGCGCATCGACGACCCCGTCCGCATGTACCTCACCCAGATGGGCGAGATCAGCCTGCTGACGCGCGACGAAGAGATCCGCCTGGCCAAGAAGATCGAGACCTGCCGGTACCTCTTCCGCCGGCTGGTGCTGCAGAACGACTACTCGGTCAAGACCTGCGTCGAGACGCTGGAGATGGTGCACGAGGGCGACCTGCCCTTCGACCGCACGATGAAGATCAGCACGGCCGAGGAGGACGCCAAGGGCAAGATCGCCGCGCGGATCCCGAACAACCTCAAGACGATCCGGCGGATGCTGGACCTCAACCGCGACGACTGGGACGCGCTCGAAGCCGCCGGCCGGATGACCAAGGCCGACGCCGCGGCCCTGCGCGACCGCCTCGCCGTCCGCCGCCGGAAGATGACCACGCTGGTCGAGGAGCTGTCGCTGCGGACCAGCAAGGTCCAGCCGATGCTCAAGAAGCTGCGGTCG
>JBCCOP010000198.1:0-2994 GCA_039025315.1 Planctomycetota bacterium
CACTCGGCCCGGCCGCCTGCCTCACTCGCCCCGTCACGAAAGCCACCCCTTGCCCAAGATCGGCCTGCTCTCGGACTCCCACGGCCGCGCCTCGACCACCCGCCGCGGCGTCGCCGCCCTGCTCGACCACGGGGCCGACGTGCTGATCCACCTGGGCGACGTCGGCACCGTCGAGGTCATCGACGCCCTCTGCGTCGATCACCCCGACACCGGCGCCCAGGTGCCCGCCCACCTCGTGTTCGGCAACACCGACTGGGACCTCGGCGCGTTGACCGAATACGCCCACGACCTCGACGTCAAGGTCGATCACCCCGTCGGCCGACTGCCGGTGGACGGCGGCGAACTCGTCTTCTGCCACGGCCACGAGCCCGAGCCGATGCAGCGCGCCCTGGACGACGGCGTCCGCTACCTCTGCCACGGCCACACCCACCGCGACACCGACGAACGCCGCGGCGCCACCCGCGTGATCAACCCCGGCGCCCTGTTCCGGGCGAAGGTCTACTCCGTGGCCCTGCTCGACCCCGCGGGCGACCGCCTGGATTTCTACGAGGTCGCGGCCTCCTGACCGCTCCCCCAGAGGCGGTCGGCGGCTCGCCGGGGGTTTGGGAGTTTGGGGTATATTGCCGAACGGGACGACGGGCCAATCTGCACGCGAACGATAACCAAACATGACCGCCGTTGATCAACCCGACGCCGACGCCCGCCTGCGGAGCTACGCCCCGGACGACCAAGCCGAGGTCACGCGGCTCTACGACGCCGGGCTGCTCGCCGGCCAGATCGCGCCCAACGACACCGGGGCCGACGTCGACAACATCCTCGCGGCGTATTTCGACCTGCCCCGCCACCACTTCTGGGTCGCCGAGGTCGCCGGCCGGGTCGTCGGCATGATCGGCGTCGGCTCGGACGAGGAGCACACCGCCGAGGTCCGCCGCCTCCGCGTCGACCCCGCGCACCAGGCCGGCGGCGTCGCCGAGTGCCTGCTCGAGGCCGCCCTGGCGCACTGCAAGGAGCACGGCTACCTCAAGATCCGCCTCGACACCCGCTACGAAAAAACCGCCGCCGTCGACCACTTCGAACGCATCGGCTTCCAGCACAACCGCACCCGCACCGCCCCCGGCAAAGAAGTCCTGGAGTTCTACCTCGACCTCTACCGCCAACGCGAAGCCGAACCCGCCCCCGACTGAACCGGGGCTTACGCCTCGCCGTAACAACCCGAATCAAGCCGCTTGCGGCTTAGCGACTATCATTTTCTGTTTCCATCCGGGCCTTTTCTCGCCCCCCCGGACACCCCCGGACTCCCCCATGACCGCCCTGCCCGCGACCCCCCACCCCGCGCCGACCCCCACCGAAACCGCGGACCGCCGGGTCGATCTCAAGATCGTCGCCGTGCTCTTCGGCTGCACCGTGCTGATCACCGCCGTGTTCGCCCGCTTCGTGTTCGAGGCCAACGACTACTCCCACTACCTCGCCATGCTCGCCGCCGTGCTGCTCGGCGGGCCGATCGTCTACGGCGCGGCCCGCGGCCTGATCGCCGGCCGACTCTCCCGCGGCGGCGGCGACGAATCCGCCCGCTCCGGGTCCCACATCGAAGAGCTCGTCGCCCTGGCGATCATCGCCAGCTTCGCCATGGGCGCGTACCTCACCTCGGCCGTCGTCGCCTTCCTCATGCTCATCGCCTCGCTCATCGAGCACCGCACCGCGGTCGGGGCGCTCAAGTCGATCGAGTCGCTGATCCGCCTCACGCCGACACGGGCCGTGAAGCTCGCCGACGACGGCACCGAGACCGAGGTGCCCGCCGCGAGCCTCCGCCCCGGCGACCGCGTCGTCGTCCTGCCGGGCGACAACGTGCCGGGCGACGGCCAGATCGTCGAGGGCCTCTCCACCCTCGACGAGGCCAACATCACCGGCGAGTCCGTCCCGGTCGAGAAAAACCCCGGCGACGAGGTCTTCGGCGGCACCATCAACGAGACCGGCCGGCTCGTCGTCGCCGTCACCCGCGCCGGCGAAGACTCGACCCTCGGCAAGGTCCAGCAGCTCATCCTCCAGGCCGCGCAGACCCGCCCCGCCGCCGTCCGCGAGCTGTCCAAGTACGCCGCCTACTACACCCCCGTTGTGGTCATGATCGCGGCGATCGTCTACATCACCACCCGGCAGCTCGAGTACAGCATCAGCCTGCTGCTGGTCGCCTGCCCCTGCGCGATCATCCTCGCCGCGCCCACCGCCGTCGTCGCCGCGCTGTCGTCGGCCGCCCGCCTCGGGGTCTACGTCAAGTCCGTCGCCGAGCTCGAGGTCGTGCGCCGCGTGACCGCCTTTGTCTTCGACAAGACCGGCACGATCACCACCGGCCGGCTCGAAGTGACCCGCATGAAACCCGCCGACGGCATCGAGGCCGCCGAACTCCTGCGCTACGCGGTCTCGGTCGAACAGAACTCCCGCCACCCCGTCGCCCGCGCGGTCGTCGCGATCGCCGGGAAGGCCCGCGTAACCCCCGCCGCCGCCGAGGCCGTCGAAGAAACCGCCGGCCGCGGCGTCTCGGCCGTCGTCGAGGGGCGACGCGTTATGGTCGGCCGTCAATCCTGGCTCGAAGAGCAAGGCGTCGACCTGTCCGCCGCCGACACGTCCGAGGCCGAGGGCCTGTCGCTGCTCTTCGTCGCCGTGGACGACACCTACACCGGCTGGCTCGGCATGGCGGACCAGCCCCGCCCCTCCGCCGCCGCCGCCATCGCCGACCTCGGCACCCTCGGCGTCCGACGCCGCGTCATGATCACCGGCGACCGACCGTCCCCCGCTGCCCGCGTCGCCGCCGCCGTCGGCATCACCGACTACACCGCCGAAGCCCTGCCGGGGGACAAACTCACCCTCGTCGAGAACCTCAAGGCCGCCGGCCACACCGTCGCCGTCCTCGGCGACGGCGTCAACGACGGCCCCGCCCTCGCCGCCGGCCACGTCAGCATCGCCATGGGCGCCGCCGGCTCCGACGTCGCCGTCAACTCC
>JBCCOP010000199.1:0-2968 GCA_039025315.1 Planctomycetota bacterium
AGCGGAGCTGGCCGTCGGCGAGGCCGGACTGGTCGGGGTGGGGGACGATCGAGGGGTTGAACAGCGCGGCGGACTCGATGGCGTACTCCATGGTGAAGTACGAGCCGACGAGCAGCCGGCGGTTCTCGGACATCGCGTCGGGGTCGGGGACGTGGTGGCGGATGTAGCCGAAGTGGCGGGTGAAGGTCGCGTGGATGTTGCGGTGGCGCGGGGCGAAGTCGTCGAGGACGCCGGCGAGCAGGGCGTCGACCTCGGGCTCGGTGAGGGCGGCGACGCGTTGGAGGATGCTGCGGATGCGGGGTTCGCCGCCGACCTGGAAGAAGCGGGCGATGACGCGTTTGTCGTCGGCGGCGAAGCGCTGGGGCTGGCGGGCGACGCGGACGGGGCTGCCGGTGGGCATGGCGGGTTCCCGGGTTTAGTTTTCGGTTTCGCCGAAGAGGGCGCGGCCGACGCGGACGACGTTGGCGCCCTCTTCGACGGCGACCTCGAGGTCGTGGGACATGCCCATGGACAGGACGTTGAAGGCGTCGCCGCCGAGCTTCTGGTCGCGGACGTCGCGGAACAGCTCGGCGGTGCGGGCGAAGGTGGGGCGGGCGTCTTCGGGGTCCTCGACCAGCGGGGCCATGGTCATCAGGCCGCGGGGGCGGAGGTGGAGCATGGTGTCGATGGATTCGATGAGGTGGGTCACGGCCGGGGGGGCGACGCCGGCCTTGCTCGCCTCGCCCGAGGCGTTGACCTGCACGAGGATGTCGATCGTGATGTCTTGCCGGGCGGCGTAGTTGTGCAGCTCCTCGGCCAGCCGCAGCGAGTCGACCGAGTGGATCAGGTCGACGTGGGGCACGACCTGCTTGACCTTGTTGCGTTGTAGCTGGCCGATCATGTGCCAGCGGACGGAGTCGGGGGTGCGGTCGTCGTCGCGGGTCGACGCGCCGGCGAGGGTCTTCTTGCGGGCGAGGAACTCGGCGAGCTGGGGGACGCGCTGGGCGATCTGCTGGACCCGGTTCTCGCCGAGGTCGGCCTGGCCGAGCTCGACGACGTGGCGGATCTGGTCGGGGGTGGCGTACTTGGTCACGGCCACGAGCACGACGTCCTCGCGGCGACGCCCGGAGCGGGCGGCGGCGGCGGCGATGCGGTCGTTGATTTTCCGCAGCGAATCGCGGAGCCGCGGCGAGCCGGCGAGTCGGGTCGAGGCCATCGGTAAAGGCTAAAACGCCGGGGCGGGCAACGCAAGGGATCGGGGTTCAAGTCGCGTGATCACTTAACCATTTCAACGCCGCGTCGCGGTCGGCGAGCCAGCCCTCGAGCTGGGCGTCGTAGGCGTCGTCCAGCAGAGTCTTGAACCGCGGCCCCGGCGCGAGGCCCGCAACGATTAGGTCGGCCCCGGTCAACAACGGTGCGGGCGCGATGCCGGTGCCGTCGGTGGCGAGGGTGGCGGCGTCACGCTCGACGTCGCCGCCCGTGCCCATCGCATCCAAGAGTTGCCGGGTCGCGTCGGCGTCGTCGGCGGCGAGCCAGCGTTTGCGTCGGGCGACCGGCATCTCGTTCCAACGTTGCGCGGCGTCGGCTTGACGTAGCACCTGGCGTAACGTCGCGGTCTCGTCGTTGCTGAGGCATAGGCCCTTACGCCAACGTGGCACCCGATCTACCAAGGCGTCGAGGGATTCGGTTTCGCCGCGGTCGGTCATCCAGGCGGCCAGGGCCGTGGCGAAACCCGCCCGGTCGTCGAGATTCCCGAGCGTCGGCAGCGGGACGTCGCGTGGGTCTTCGTTAAGGGTTGGCCCGTCGAGCCGCAGGAACTGGAGCAGGGACGCCGCCCGGGCGCGGCGTGGGCCGGTCAGCATCGCCCGCAGCTCGCCGCCGATGCGTTCGCGGCTGATGCGGTTGAGTTGGTCGGCGTGTTCGCGGATCGCCCGGGCCGTGTGGTCTTCAAGCGTGAAGCCCAGCCGTGCCGTGAAGCGGACGGCCCGGAGCATGCGGAGGTAGTCCTCGGCGAAGCGGCGGTCCGGGTCGCCGATGGCGCGGATGACTTTCGCATCGAGGTCGGCCCGCCCGCCGACGTGGTCGATGACGCCGTCGCCTTCTGCGAGCGGGTCGAGGAACAGGCCGTTGACGGTAAAGTCGCGGCGCTGGGCGTCGTGCTCGGCGGTGGTGAATTGCACGGCGTCGGGGTGGCGGCCGTCGGAGTAGGCCCCTTCGGTGCGGAAGGTGGCGACCTCGGTGGCGACGCGGTCGGGGCCGCGGCCGGTGTAGACGAGTACGACGCCGAAGGCTTCGCCGACCGCCTGCGACCGCGGGAACAGCCGCCGCACCACGTCCGGGGGCGCGTCGGTGGCGACGTCGTAGTCCTTGGGTTCTAGCCCCAATAGCTGGTCGCGCACGCACCCCCCGGCGAGGTAGGCGACGTAGCCGTGGTCGCGGAGGGTCTGGAGGATGGACAAGGGCGGGAGCATTTTTGATTTTTGATTGGCTCAAACCAGCGATCTTGAGAGTCGCAACATATAGAATCACTCAGCTACATTTCTGTCGGGTGGCGTGTCTGAATTCGAAAATCCTCAATCCAAAATCAAAAATCCCCATGTCCGCCTTCCCCTCGACGATCCCGGTGAAGCTCGACGACGCGGGGCGGATCGCGGTGGACGTGCCCTGCCCGGCGTGTGGGTACAACCTGCGGATGCAGCCGATCGCGGCGGTGAGCGGGGCGGGCGGGGTGTGCCCGGAGTGCGGGTCGTCGATCGACGTGAGCGCGCGGCGGGACGCGGACCGGCTGGACGCGGCGGACCCGGCGTGGCGGACGCGGGTGGGCCGCGGGGTGCGGTGGCTGCACACGGGGGCGTGGCTGTCGCTGCTGGGCTTGTTGCCGGGGGTGGTGGTGGCGGCGGCGGCGTTGTGGCTGGTGACGGCGAAGGAGCCGGGCCGGCGGGAGACGTGGCTGGCGCGGGGCACGCGGCTGTCGGCCCGCTGGGCGTCG
>JBCCOP010000200.1:0-2936 GCA_039025315.1 Planctomycetota bacterium
AGCGGGTCGAGTCGGCGGCGGCGCTGGGTATCCGCGGGGGGACGCTCGGGCCGGCGGGGGGGTAGATGCGCGGGTTGTGCGCACGGGATTGCGGCGTATTGCCACAAAAATTCACAAGACGCACAAAAATTTCAAACCGTGCTGCCCCCGGAACCTACGCCGCGGCGTCGCGGCCGATTCCGGGGGTAGCACGGTTTGAAATTTTTGTGCGTCTTGTGAATTTTTGTGGCAATACGCCGCAATCCCGTGCGCACAACCCGCGCATCTACCCCCCCGCCGGCCCGATCGTCCCCCCGCGGATACCCAGCGCCGCCGCCGACTCGACCCGCTCGATCCGGCCCGCGTCGACCCACGCCACCCGGTCCGACTGCGCCAGCATCTCGTGGTCGTGCGTCGCCGACACCACCGTCACCCCCTCGTCCCGCGTCAACCCCCGCAGCAACTCGATGACCGCCTTGCCCGTGTGCAGGTCGAGGTTCGCCGTCGGCTCGTCCGCCAGCACCACCGCCGGGTCGTTCACCAGCGCCCGCGCGATCGCCACCCGCTGCTGCTGCCCGCCCGACAGCTCGCCCGGCCGATGGTCCAGCCGGTGCCCCAAGCCGACCTGCTCAAGCCGACGCCGGGCCGCTGCTTCCGCCGCTTCCGGCGGCTCGCCGGCGAACACCCGCGGGAGCGCCACGTTGCCCACCGCCGTCAGCGACGGGATCAGGTTGTACGCCTGAAAGATGTAACCCAGCTGCCGGCAACGCACGTACGCCAGCTGCCGAGACGATAGTTCCGGCAGCGACAACTCCCCAATCCGCACGTCCCCGGCGGTCGGCTTGTCGAGCGCCCCGATCAGATTAAACAGCGTCGATTTACCCGACCCCGACGGCCCCATGATCGACAGGTACTCCCCCCGCCGCACGTCGAGGTCCACCCCCCGAAGCGCGTGCACCTCCGCCCCCCGCCGGCCGTAAACCTTCGTGACGCCGCGGGCCCGGATCAGCACCGAGCCGGACGAAATGGGGGCTGCCGATCTCTGCATCACTCTCGCCGACAATAACGACCCGGCACCTTCCGTCAGGCCGCGGAGCGGAAACTAATACGGTAGCTGGAACACACTCTTGGCCAGGAACGTGAAGCCCACGCCGAGCGTGCCGATCAGCCCCATCCCGCACGAGAAGCCCGCGGCGACGACCGGCACGTACTGCCGCCAACGCAGACCCAGCCGCCGCTGGAAGTAGTACCGCCCGATCAACGCCCCGAGCAGCTGCGGCAGCACCGCGTACGGCAGCGTCTGGTTCAAACCACGCACGATGCCGTAGGTCAGGAACACCGGGGCCCCGAGCCACGACAGCCCGCCGAACACCAGCCCGCCGATGCCCAGGCCCGCGAGGATGACCGTCGGGTCGATCGCCCGCTCGAACTCGCTGAAGCCCCCGAGCGTCGAGCTGAACAGCAACGCCTGGTCCTCGGCCGTGACCTCCCACCACGCCTGCGCGTACGGGTAGTTCGGCCCCGGGATCGGCCCGAGCTGCCAGATGAAGTGCGCAAACGCCAGCGACCCGACCAGGATGATCGGCGTCAGCAGCAGCTCCGACTTCCAGATGCTTTTGAATTTCGTGCCCGTCAGCTCGCATTGGCGGTAGAACACCGTCGTGCTGCCGTAGTTGTGCAGCGGAACCGGCAGGAACCACACCGCCACCCCCTCGTAGCCCGACAGGATGAAGCTCGCCTCCCGGACGTACGGCACGTTGATCACCTCGCCGGCGATGCCCTCCAGCCGGGCGGTCACGTAGCTAATGATCGGCGTGTAAAACAACGCATAGAACAACATGACCACGATCAGCGACAGCGGGATACGCCCGTCGGAAAGGTAGAGGAGCCAGCACGACACGCCGAGGTACAGCGCGGTCGATACCGCGTAAGTCAGGACGACCAGCCACGGCCGGATGTCGCCCCGGCCCTCCGGCACATCGACACCTTGCCAGATGGTATTTTCGTCGTCCCGCGCGGCCTTCGCTTCCCGCCGGGCCTTGATCAGGGCCTTACCGACGGACCAGAAACCGGCGACGGCGATGGCGGCCGCGACGCCCAGAGAAAACGAGAGATAGAAGTCTACGTTGTTTTTAAAGAACGTGGTCTGCAGGTTGTCGCCCGGGTTCCACGCGTTCAAAACTCCGGCGTCGTACAGAAACGGGTTGGCGATGAACGTCACCGCCAGGCCGACGGCCGTGCCCACCATGGCCCAGAACGGCAGCACCATCCCAAGGATGAGCTGGCCGAGGTCCAGCGACACGCCGGTGGCGACCGCGGGCAGCACGTCGGCGGTCCGCTGCGTGTAGTCGATGAACGGGATCGGGATCAGCACGATCGGCTCGCCGAGCAGCGCCGCGGTGACCGTCGGCAGCCCGAGGTAGACCGTGCCGAAGGCCAGCCCCAGGACCGCGCCCACCGAAAAGACGCGCCACCGCCAGCCGCGGTCCTCCTTGAGGTCGGGAGGCTCGGCCGCTTCTTCCGGGGGCTCATCGTCCGGCATCAATGAATCCCAGTCGGCGTCTTCTTCCGACTCTTCTTCCGAGAGGGCGAGGATGCCCTGGGCCCCGACGGGCGCCATCGGGAACGGCAGCTTCTCGATGTCGGACGTGAGCCGGAACAGGCCGTAGCCCAGGATCATGTTGTCGATCCGCCCGATGATCATGGTGAAGGCGATCAGCGCGATCGGGCCGGCCCACTCCCACATCAGCAGGCTGCGTCGGCCCAGGACCTCGGGGTCGGACGGGGCGACCCACGACGGGATGCGGTCGGCCAGGCCCGCGGCGTCGGCGGCGTCGGACTGGATGAAGAACTGGCCCCAGAGCGCGCCGAGGCCGCCGTGGAACCCGCCCTGGAGCTGGCTCGCGGTGACCATGATCGCGCCGGAGAGGTAGAAGAGCGTGAAGACCTGGGCGTGG
>JBCCOP010000201.1:0-2919 GCA_039025315.1 Planctomycetota bacterium
ACTCGAGCCAGGACGACTCGCGGTTGATGAACTCGCCGACGACGGCGGGGGCGTCGGGGTCGGGCGGGGGGGAGAGGGACGCGGGCGGTTCGGGCATGGGCCGAGTGTAACGGCGGCCGGGTTAGGGCAGGGTGAGGCGGGGCCGTGCGGAAACGAATGCGTAGCGGGCGGACTTATCCGCCCGGCCGGCTCACTCGGCGTCCGGGTCGGTGCCGGGGCGGGGGTCGGGGGAGTCGACGAGGACGACCAGGTCGCGGAGGCGGACGCGGTCGAGCAACGGGCCGTGGGCGGCGGGGTCGAGGCGCAGCGGCAGGGTGGGCGCGCCGTCGTCGTCGGCGTCGAGGTCGCGGGGCGAGAGCGGGAGGTTGAAGTCCTGGCGGGATCGGCCGGCGTGGAGGCGGAAGCTGCGGCCCGGCAGGTCGAGGCGGGTGTTGGCGAGGCGGCGCTGGGCGTCGGACAGCCCCAGCGGCAGGTCGAGTTCGGCGGTGCCGGCGAAGCGGCGGGCACCCGGCGGCAGCACGAAGCGGACGGCGGCGGGGGCGTGGAGGCGGAGCGTGTCGCCGGCGATCTCGGCCGGCCAGTCGAGGCCGAACGCCCGGCTCGGGGTGTCGATGCGCAGCGGCCGGTCGGTGAGTTCGATCAGGCGCAGGCCCGCGGCGGCGAAATCAACGGCCGCGACGGACGCCAACGGGAGGGTGCGTGTGGTCGGCTGGTCGGCCAGGCTGGGCGTGAGCCGGAAGGTCCCGCGGCGGACGCCCACGCCGCCGGCCCGCACCCGGCTGCCGTCGGTGAGGCGTACGAGGTCACCCGCCACGCCCGCGTCCCCGGCCGGGTTTGCGAAGGTCAGCGACGCCAGCCCGGCGAGCGGCAGCTGCACCTCGGCGTCGGCCCCGTCGGGCAGCAGCGTGACCGACGTCTCGGACACCGCGACGACAAAGCCCGCGATCCGGTCGCCGTTGCGCAGGATCGCGGTGTCCGCCGCCAGGGTCGCGCCGCGATGCTCTGTTCCGCCGGCCCCGGCAAAAGCCACGCCCCGCAGATCGTCAAGCCCGAGGGTAAACGTCCCCAGACTCGCGTGTTCCCACACCACCGCCTCCCCGCCGCGGGCCGCGGCGGCCCAGCGTCCGGTCAGCCGCTGGCCATCGATCAGTTCGATCTCCGCGGCGGCTTGCGTGGTTGAGTCTTCCGGCCCCACCAGTTCTTCGGGCCGCAGCGTCAGCCGCACAAAGTCCGACGTCGGCCGTTCGGCGAGCCGGCGGTCGTCGTCGAAGTAGCGCAGCACCCCGCCGTCCAGCCCGGTGAGGCTGATCGGCTGTCGTTCGAGCTGCGGGGTCGTCAGTTCGGCGGGCGTCAACGCGTGGACCGATGAAGCGAACACCATCACGACCGCAGCCGCGCTAAGCCGCAAGCGGCTTCGCCCACCCGACATCCGAAATCTAAAACCCAAAATCAACCCGTCCCTCATCGTTGGAAGATCGGCAGCAGCCGGTTCGGGATCTGCAGCACGAGCAGGCTCATCCCCGTGCCGTAGGCCTCGCCGTGGTTCGACGACCAGCCGCCCGCGCCGCCCTGGCGGGTGAGCAGCTCCTGGCGGGCCCGCGGGAACCACTCGGCCCAGTACGCGCCGCCGGCGAGGAACATCGCCTGGGCCGCGTAGTACTGGCCGTAGTAGTAGTGCCCGCCGCCCTGGGCCCCGAGCCCGCGGGACGCCCGCACCAGGTACTCCAGCCCATCGGTCACCGCGTCGTCTTCGTAGACCCCGGCGTACTGCAGGCTCGCCACGCCGGCCGCCGACCGCGGGTACGCCGAGCCGCCGGCGCTGAGCATGTAGCGGAACCCGCCGTCGGCCGGGTTCTGGCACTGACGGACGTAGGTGATCGCCCGGTCGATGGTCTCTTTGGGCACGGCCAACCCCGCGTCGCGGGCCGACCGCAAGGCCATCACCTGCGTGATCGTCACCGAGATGTCGGCGTCGATCGGCTGGGGCTGGTACCGCCAGCCGCCCTCGTGGTTCTGGGTGTTGACGATCAGGCGGATCGAGCGGAGCAGCGCCTCGCGGACCCGCGGGTCGCCGGTCATGCCGTAGATTTCGCCCAGCAGCAGCGTGGCGTAGCCGTGGCCGTACATCGGGCCGTGCGACGTGTCGGCCGCGATCAGCCCGGATTCGGTGGCGTGGTCGAGCACGAAGTCGGTCGCCCGCCGCACGTTCTCGCCGTAGACGCCCCGGCCCGGCAGGTGGCCGTCGGCCATGAACGCCAGCGCCGCGATCGCCGTGATCCCCACGTGCCGGCCGTAACGCTCGGCCCCGTAACTGCCGTCCTCGGCCTGCAGCGTCGCCAGCCGCGCCAGCCCGCGGTCGATCGCCGCCCGCGTCTCGGGGGTGATCTCGACGAAATCGACCTGCTCCGTGCCCCGGCCGACCTGCGCGTACGACACCGCCGGAAACATCAGCGCCAGCAGCGACACCACACCACAGAACACTTTCAAACGCATCGACCGCCTCACTCCGCCTCCTCCGCCAACGCCCGGTAGTAACCCTCGGTCTCGTCGCGGTACACCGGGCTGTACGGCTCGTCCAGCCCGTCGGTCAACGCCTCCCGCAGCCGCGGCGGCAGGTTGCCCCACTCCCGCCGCGTCTCGTCCAGCACGCCCTGCCCCGGCTCGACCGCGCCGACCTGACCGGGCGAAAACTCGCCGGCGTTCTCGCCCGCCGACCGCGACGCCTCGCCCGCTTGTTGACCCGGCCCGGGCTGCTGACCTCCGGGGGTCGGCGTCTGTCCGGCGTTTTCCGCGGCGCTGTCCTGATTCGACGACGAACCCGAAGAACCGCCGCCCGACGACGAACTCGACGACGACGCCTCCTGACGCTCGGCCGCCTCGATCATCTGGTCCAGCCGCGCCAGGATCGACTCCTGCATC
>JBCCOP010000202.1:0-2886 GCA_039025315.1 Planctomycetota bacterium
GGGCGATCGGCGGTGGGCCGGCCGTCCACCGTCACGGTGCGGGCTTCTCGCGCGCGCCCCCCCGGGCCTGCGCCACGCCCCGCCCCGGATCCCATGCCGACCCGATCCGGGCCTTCGCTTCGATCAGGCCCGGCTTGGCATAAACTCGCAAAGATGCCGCGTCGGTGTGTGTTGCTGATTCTGTGGGTGGTCGGGGGCCTGTGGGCGCCCGCCGCGGCGGCGCAGCAGACCGAGCTGCGGCTGCGGATCGAGCCGGGTTATTCGGGGCTCGACGGCACCATCCGGCCCGGGTCGTGGACGCCGATCCGGCTGAGCGTGGACCACCTCGCGGCCGACGACCGCGACGTGCGGTTCCAGTGGGAGCACCGCGACGAGGACGGCGACCTGGTGATCGCCGAGCGGCTGGTCACGGTCGCCCGGCAGCGCGACGACCAGCCGGTCTGGCTCTACGCCGCGCCGCCGACGACCACCGACGCGACGACGACGTGGAACCTGCGGGCGATCGACGACGCGACGGGCGAGCTGCTCGCCTCACTGGCGGTCCAGCCGCAGAACGACCTGCTGCTGCGCGACGGCGAGTCGCTGATCGCGGTCACCAGCGCGCAGGACCTCGGGCTGACCGACTTCACCCGGCACGAGACCGGCCACGCCCCGGTGCGGCTGGTACGCGGGTTGTCGCTGGGCCGGCTGCCGGACCGGTGGCACGGGCTGTCGTCGCTCAAAGCCTTGATCTGGACGCAAGACCTCGGCGGCGACCCGGCCGACCCGCTGCAGGTGCCCGAGGCGGCGCTGCTGGCGCTGCGGCAGTGGGTCGTGCGGGGCGGGCACCTAGTGGTCGTCCTGCCCGAGGCGGGGCAGACGTGGACGAGTAGCCCGCTGGCGGATTTGTTGCCGGTGACGGCGGCGCAGCTGCGGCCGGTGACCAGCGACACCTGGGCCCGGCTGGAGTGGTTCGGCGGCCGGCGGTCGACCGCGATCGCGCCGCTGACCGTGACCACGTTCGACGTCCCCCCGGAAGCGACGGGGGTGGCGGTGGTGCAGCGGGACCTCGAGGGCCGGCCGATCGTGGTGAGCCGCCGCGTGGGCTTCGGCGCGGTGACGGTGGTGGGGCTGGATCTCACCGCCGGGGCGGTGCGGGAGACGCAGGTGCAGTACACCAACCCGCAGCGGCTGTGGCACCATGTTTTCGGGTGGCGTTACCCGGCGATGACGCAGGCGGCGGCCGATCGGGCCGAGGAGGCGAACCGGCTGGTGCCGTCGTCGCGGCTGGAGCGGTTCGCCGGCGGGCGGATCGACCTGGGCGGGTTCGTCGCGTCGCGGACGGCGATGACCGGGACGATCGGGGCGCTGCTGCTGGGGGCGATCTTCCTGTTCGGGCTGTACTGGCTCACGGCCGGGTGGCTGGTACAGCCGGTGCTCAAGGCCAAGGGGCTGGGCCGGCGGGCGTGGGTGGGGTTCGTGGCGTTGGTGCTGGTGTTCGCGGGGCTGTCGTGGGGCGGGGCGGCACTGCTTCGGCCGACGGGCAAGGGGGTGCAGCACTTCACGGTGCTGGACTACGACGGCAACACGGGCCTGGCGCGGGCGCGGGCGTTCGCGTCGGTGTTCGTGCCGCGGTTCGGCGTCTCGGAATTGGCGGTCGCGTCGGGGCCGGTGGCGGCGCTGCCCGAGCCGGCGGGGAACCTGGTGTCGAGCCCGGGCTTCGACGCGGCGGCCGACGCCGCGTTCATCGACCCGCAGCGGTACGCGGTGGATGCCTCGTCGCCCGACACGGCGGCGGTGCCGGTGCGGTCGACGTCGAAGCGGCTGCGGCTGGACTACCTCGGGCCGGTGGACGAGGCGGGGGCGGGGCTGGAACGTCCGTTCGGCGTCGCGGCGGGCGGGGGGATTACGCTCGACGCCGACGGCTGGCCGACGGGCGGGCTGACCCACACGCTGCCGGGGACGCTGACCAACGTGCGGGTCGTCTTCTGCCCGGGCGAGGCGTTCGGGGTCGACGGGGTGCGTCGGCCGCAGGTGCCGCGGGTCTGGAGCCCGGTGGACGCGGCGGGCCAGAACCGCTGGGCCCCGGGCGAGGCGTTGGTGCTCGCGGGTCGGCCGGCGTCGTACGAGGACCTGACCGCGGCGTTCCGCGGCTGGGAAGAATTGCCCGCCGAGCGGGAGTGGAAGCGCGAGGGGCTACTGGGGAGGCGGATGGACGAGCAGCGCGGCCCCGGCGAGTTCGCCGCCGGCCCGGCCGACCGCAGCGTCGTCGCCCGCCAGGTCGAGATGCTCAGCTTCTTCGACGCCTTGCCCCCGCCCGACACCAAGCGCGACGGCAACGACCCGGGCAACCCCGGAAACCCCGGCAACACCGGCATCGACACCACCACCGGCCGGCTCTTCGGCCGGCGTCTGGGCACCGACCTGGACCTCACCCACCTGACCACCGGCCGGCGGCTGATCGTGCTGGGCCAGCTCGTCGACGCCCCGCTGCCCCTGCCGCTGACCGTCGACGGCCGGTCCACGGAGAGCAACGGCATGACCGTGCTGCGCTGGGTGTATGATTTTTAACTTGCCATGTCCATGATCCAGACCATCAACCTGACCAAGCGCTACGGCGAGCTGATGGCCCTGTCGAACCTCAACCTCACCATCGAGGCGGGCCAGTGCTTCGGGTTCATCGGGCCCAACGGCGCGGGCAAGACCACCACCATCAAGGTCCTAGCCACGCTGCTCAAGCCGACCTGGGGCGAGGCGAGGATCGACGGGCTTTCGGTCGGCCCGGTCAACGCCCGGCAGGTCCGCTCGATGATCGGCTACGTCCCCGACTACTTCGGCAGCTACGACGACATGGTCGTCCGAGAGTACCTCGCCTTCTTCGCCGCCAGCTACGGCATCACGGGCGAC
>JBCCOP010000203.1:0-2863 GCA_039025315.1 Planctomycetota bacterium
CCCCTCGTCGGCGAGCTTGTCCGCGGCTAACAAAGTGAACTTACTCATCGCGAAGCTCCCGAGGTGAAACCGCAGATTTCACAGATTTCGCAGATAGAAGACCAAACGCGGAAACGCCGGCTTTGTCAATCTGCGTGATCTGCGAAATCTGCGGTTCCGGTTTGCTGGCGTCAATCAATCTCGGCCGCGGCGGCGAAGGCTTTTTCGGCCGCGGCGAGGGTGCGAGTGATACACGAATCGTCGTGGGCCGTCGAGACGAACCAAGCCTCGAACGCGGCCGGGGCGAGCATGACGCCGTGGTCCAGCATGGCCCCGAAGAACGCGGCGTAGCGGTCGGTCCGCGTTGCCGTGGCCTGCTCGTAGTTCTGGACCTCCTCGCCGTGGGCGTCGACGAAGAACAGTCCGAGCATCGCGCCGACGCGGGAGAAGTAGGCCGGGCAGTTGGCGGCCGCGGCGGCGTCGCGCAGGCCGGCTTCGAGCTTCGCCGATGTCGCTTCGAGTTGGTCGTAGGCCGCGAAGTTGTCGGCCGCGAGGGCGTCGAGCGTCGCGGTGCCGGCGGCCATGGCGAGCGGGTTGCCGCTGAGCGTGCCGGCCTGGTACACGGGCCCGTCGGGCGCGACCTGCCGCATGAGTGCTTCCTTCCCGCCGTACGCCGCGCAGGGCAGGCCGCCGCCGACGACCTTGCCGAGGCAGGTCAGGTCGGGCGTCACGCCGTAGCGCGCCTGGGCCCCGCCGTAGGCCACGCGGAAGCCCGTCATCACCTCGTCGAACAGCAGCGGCACGTCGAACTCGTCGCAGAGCTCCCGCAGCCCTTCGAGGTAACCCGGTTGCGGCGGCACGAGCCCCATGTTGCCGGCGATGGGTTCGACGGCCATGCACGCGATCTCGCCGCGGTGGGTGGTCATCGCGTCGCGCACCGCATCGAGGTCGTTGAACGGCACCAGCACCGTCTGGCTCACGACTTCCGGGGTGACGCCGGGGCTGCTGGGCACGCCGAGCGTGGTCGCGCCGCTGCCGGCCGACACGAGCAGGGCGTCGGTGTGGCCGTGGTAGCAGCCGGTGCACTTGATGACCTTGCTCCGCCCCGTCGCGGCGCGGGCCAGCCGGATCGCCGACATCGCCGCCTCGGTCCCCGAGTTGACGAACCGCACGACCTCGACTCCCGGCACCGCTGCGATCACCCGCTCGGCCAAGCCGTTCTCCGCCTCGGTCGGCATGCCGAAGCTCGTGCCCTTCGCCGCGGCGTCCCCCACGGCCGCGATCACTCCCGGGGGCGCGTGGCCGAGGATCAGCGGGCCGTAGGAGCAGACGTAATCGACGTATTCGTTGCCGTCGACGTCGATCACGATGGCCCCCCGGCCCTCGGCGATCGTCACCGGCTCGCGGCCCACCGCCCGGTACGCCCGCACCGGCGAGTTGACCCCGCCCGGCATCAACGCCACCGCCCGGGCGTGCGCGGCAGACGATCGGGCGTAACGCGGGGCGGTCGGGGTCTCGGTCGGCTTCACGGCCCGATCTTATCACCCCCCCCGGAAGTGGCCCTCGCCCCCGCCCGGCGGCGTTTCAAGCCGATCGCCCGCGGCGGTCGAAGGGGTAACGGTCTCGTTCCCACCCCAGCCACCCAGGGATCTGCCGGATCATGCCCGTTATCGGATCACCTCGCCTCTTCCCGGCCGCCGCCCTTACCCTGCTGACCCTCGTCTCGGCCGGCTGCTCCGTCGTCGGCCCGACCTCGATCCGCTCCGGCCGGCTCGACTACAACGAGGCGGTCCAGGTCACCGGCGACCAGGAACTCCTACTCAACATCATCCGCCTCCGCTACCGCGATACCCCCACCATCCTTCAGATCGCCAGCATCAACACCCAGTTCAACTTCGAGTCCCGCGTCAACGGCAGCACCAACCTCGTCCCGTCCAACGCCGAGAGCTTCAACCTCGGCGCCCAACAGTCCTACTACGAACGCCCCACCATCAGCTACCGCCCGGTCGTCGGCCAGGCGTTCATCTCCCAGATGCTCGAGCCCGTCGACGAGGACAAGCTCACGCTGCTGTACAACGCCGGCTGGCCCGTCGATACCCTCTTCGGGCTCACCGTCCAGTCGATCAACGGCATCCAGAACGCCCCCGGCGCGTCGGGCCCGACCCCCGAGCTCGACCCCGACTTCCGCCGGTTCCAGCGCGTGATCCAGAGCTTCCGCGACCTGCAGCGGGCCGGCCTGCTTACCCTCGGCCGCACCGAGCAGCAGTCCCAGCTACGCATCGGCTCGGCCCCGGGCCTCGAGCCGCAGGAGGCCTTCCTGAAACGGGCCCTGAACCTCGACCCCGGTCTCGACGCCTACCGCATCGGGGCCGCCATCGAGCCCGGGGCCGACGGCAACAACGAATCCATCGCCATCGTCCCCCGCTCCCTCATGTCGTCGATGTTCTACCTCTCCCAGGGCGTCGACGTGCCCAAGGGCGACCTCGAGACCGCCCGCGTCTTCACCGCCCAGTACGCCGATGGCCGGCCCCTGGACTGGCAGCAGGAAACCAACAACCTCTTCCGCGTCCGCACCGGCTGGCTCGCCCCGAGCGACGCCTACGTCGCCGTGCAGTACCGCGGCCGCTGGTTCTTCATCGACGACCGCGACCTCTCCAGCAAGACCACCTTTGCGCTGATCAGCCAGCTCTTCGCCATGCAGGCCGGCAACGTCCGCAACGCCGGGCCCGTCCTGACCCTCCCCCTCGGCGGCAACTGAGCCCCCGGTCCCACATGTCAAAGAGCGGGCACCCCACGCCCCCACCCGCACCGCTTCGCGGCCGCCGCGGCGGGGTGGTGATCGTTCAATCCGTTGAACCGCCAAGGACGCGGAGGTCGCCAAGGA
>JBCCOP010000204.1:0-2824 GCA_039025315.1 Planctomycetota bacterium
CACCACCGTCGGCAGCCACAACCTGATCATGGCGTACGCCCACCTCGGGCACGACTGCATCCTCGGCGACCACATCGTCATCGCCAACGCCGTGCAGTTCGCCGGCCACGTCTGCGTCGAGGACCACGTCGTCGTCGGCGGCGCCACCGCGGTCCACCACTACTCGACGCTCGGCCAGCACGCGTTCGTCGGCGGGATGACCCGCTGCATCAACGACGTGCCGCCGTTCATGATCGCCGAGGGCAACCCCGCTTCGGTCCGCGGGGTCAACAGCGTCGGGCTCACCCGCCGCGGCTTCTCCGACGACACCGTGAGCCACCTCAAGGACGCTTGGAAACGCCTCTACCGCCGCACCGCCACCGGCCGCGCCGGCCAGACCGCGTCGGCCCTCGAAGACCTCGAGGACGCCTACCCCCACGACGCCTGCATCCTCGCCCTGGTCGCCCACGTCCGCCGCTCGACCCGGGGCAGCTACGGCCGCTACCGCGAGTCGCTCCGCCACGACAACCCGCGGACCAACCCGACCAAGTAGCTCGGACATGCCGCAGACCTTCCTCGTCACCGGCGCCGCCGGGCTCATCGGCTCGCACCTCTGCGAACGCCTGCTCGCCGCCGGCGACCGCGTCGTCGGGGTCGACAACTTCAACGACTACTACGACACCCGGCAGAAACGCGCCAACGTCGCGGGCTTCGCCGACCACCCCGACGCCACGCTCGTCGAGGCCGACATCCGCGACGCCACCGCGATGGAGCACCTCTTCGCCGACCACCGGCCCGACGCCGTCGCGCACCTGGCGGCGATGGCCAACGTCCGCTACTCCATCGGCCGCGCCCCGCTCTACCAGCAGGTCAACGTCACCGGCAGCCTCAACCTCCTCGAGGCCGCCAAGGCCCACCCCCCCGAAGGCGCCCCGCCCCACTTCGTCTTCGCCTCCACCAGTAGCGTCTACGGCAAGACCGACCGCGTCCCCTTTACCGAAGACGACCCCTGCGACCGACCGCTGTCGGCCTACCCCGCTTCGAAACGCGCGGTCGAACTCTTCGGCTACACCTACCACAACCTCCATCAGCTCAGCTTCACCGCCGTCCGCTTCTTCAGCGTCTACGGCCCGCGCGCCCGGCCCGACATGATGCCCTTCATGGTCACCGACAAGATCGCCCGCGGCGAGACGATCACCCTCTTCGACGCCGGCCAGATGAAACGCGACTGGACCTACGTCGACGACATCGTCGCCGGCGTCGAGCTCGCGTTGCGCCAGCCGCTGGGCTACGAGGTCGTCAACCTCGGCCGCGGCGAGCCCGTGCTCATGGCCGACTTCGTCACCATGCTCGAAGAACTGGTCGGCCAGAAAGCGATCCTCGACACCCCGCCGGCCCCGGCGAGCGAGCCGAAGCAGACCTTCGCCAACATCGACCGCGCCCGCGAAAAGCTCGGCTACGACCCGCAAGTCGACGTCCGCACCGGCCTCGAACGCCTCTGGGACTGGTACCAACAAAGCCGGACCTGAGCGAAGCGAAGGTCCGGATCAGCCGGGTTTCATCGGACCCGCGCTAAACTCACGGCATGGTTGCTGTTCGAATCGGTGTTTTTCTGTTCACGCTTTGGGCCGCCGCCTGCACCTACCCCGACCGCGGGCAGACGGTCGGCCGGGCGCTGTCGGACCTCGGGATCGAGACGCGAGACGCCGCGTTCGACCCGCCCGTCATGCGGATGGGCACCATGCCCTTCGACGCCTGGTACTCGCCCCTGACCCCGCTGACCGTCGACGACCTGGGGCACCACCGCTACGAGACGCGGGGCGCGTTCAAGCAGCGGCCCGACGAGACCAGCCGCGGCACGCTCTACGCCGTCGAGGCCGGCTTCATCGACCTGGCGCACACCCGCAACGCGATCGACCTGACGCGGTTCGCCTTCGCCCGCCTCGCCGCGTCGATCTACCACGGCGACGACGAGCTGCGGCTGCTCGGCGCCGAGCCGGACGTCTACGTGATCACGTTGAACCGGCCCGCGGCGTGGGACGACCTCGACGAAGCCGATACCGAGCGGCTCGCCGAGGCGCAGGACGCCGCGATCGCCATCGCCGGGCGGGTGGCATACCTCATGACGACCTGGCACGAGGTGCTCACCGCCTACGGCTACAAGGGCCTGGGCGTCGTCACCGAGCGGCCGTCGGCGTTCAGTTACGACGACGCCGTGTCGCACCGCCTCGGCGTCGAGGCGGCGATGCGGGCCCTGCGCCTCGACACCAACCTCGCAAACTTCGACCGCACCGTCACCGCCACGCTACACGACGTGCTGGCCGAGGTCGGCGCGATGCCGATCGAACCGATGCTCGACCGCGTCGCCGCCGCCGAGGGCGCGTTCTGGTCCGGCAGCGAGCCGACGCTGCGGGTGATCGACCTCGGGCTCGACGACGAGCCGCTGGTCGCCCGGCTGGTGGACGACCGCGTCGAGCCCCGGCGTTGGTTCTGGGACGGCGAAGAGCGCATCGGTGGGCAACGCGTCAGCGACCTGTTCGACGTCGAGATCGAGCTGCACATATTCGAGGCCGACGCGATCCGCGCGGCGGCGGGCCGCGGCGGCGGGAACATCGTGCCGACGCGTGACTTCGCCCGGCTGCGGGAGTCGCTGGCGAAGGAATTGCGGCCTTGACAGGAAATTAAGCCGGGCCTGAGCGAAGCGAAGGCCCGGATCGAGTTACCACGGGTATCCGGGGCGTCGCGTCGCGCAGGCCCCGCGTAATTTGCGGTCAAGGCCCCCAATACATCGCCCCCCACACCCCCAGCCCGGCGCAGTCACCCGTCGGCCCGAGGTTCCCCCCCC
>JBCCOP010000205.1:0-2758 GCA_039025315.1 Planctomycetota bacterium
GGTCCGGCCCCCCTCTCCGGCGCTCCCCCCAACCGGCTCAAAAAACCCACCCCCCCCCCCCGCCGGCCCTGCGCGCTCCGCCGCCCGGGAGCGCGTTGCGGGGTCCCACGCCCCGGGCCTTCGGTGCGCTAAGGCCCGGCTTGGCAAAGTCGTTGGCTTACCGCCCCAACGCCGCCTCATACACCTCGACGCACTTCGCCGCCGCGCCGTCCCACGTCAGCTTCCGCAGCTCGACCTCCGCCTGCTCCCGCAGCGTCGCGCCCAGCGGCGGGTGACGCAGCACCGCGATGATCTTGTTCGCCATCTCGTCGGTGTCCCAGAAGTCGACCTTCAAGGCGTGCTCGATCACCTCGCTCACGCCCGATTGCTTGGACATGATCACCGGCACGTCGTGACTGATCGCCTCGAGCGGGGCGATGCCGAACGGCTCGCTCACGCTGGGCATCACGTAAACGTCCGCCATCTTGAAGACCCGTTCGACGTCGTCGCCCCGCAGGAACCCGGTGAACACGACCTTCGGCCCCAGCCCGGCGGCGGCGACCTGCTCGATCATCGGCTGGATCCGGTCGCCCGTGCCCGCCACCACAAACTTGACGTTGTCGATCTTCTCGACCACCCGCTTGGCCGCGCCGATGAAATACTCCGGGCCCTTCTGCATCGTGACCCGCCCGAGGAACAGCACGATCTTGTCGTCCTTGTCGATCTTCGGCGGCACGACGACGTTGGGGTTCGCCGGGCCGTTCTCGATGCCGTTGTAGACCACGGTGACTTTGTCCCCGGGCACGCCGTAACGCTCGACCAGCGTCGTCTTGGTGCGGCGGGACACGGCGATCACCCGGGCCGCGGCGTGGCAGCCCGCCCGCTCAATCTCCACCACCCGGCTGTCGGCGCTGTCCCCGGCGCGGTCGAACTCGGTCGAGTGGACGTGAACGACCAGCGGTTTGCCCGTCGCCGCGGCGACCGCGACCCCCGCGGGGAAGGTGAGCCAGTCGTGGGCGTGGACGACGTCGAACGCCTCGCCGCCCGACAGCCGGACACACAGCCCGGCGTAACGCTGCGCCTCGACGGTCAAGTCACCGCCGTAGTCGTCCCCGCCCCCGCCCCCGGAAGAAGAAGACGCCGGCCGAGTGGACTGGGGCCGCGGAGGCGTTTCCGGGGAGATTTCCGTGGGTGTCACCACATTCGCGGCCGGCACGGGCGACGCCGCGGGGTTGATGAACCCGATCGGACGAGAGGGGTCGGCCGGGTCCGACTCGTTCGGTTCGGCGACCACCCCACCGGGGCTCCCGGGGGTTCCGGGGTACGGGCTGCTCATCCGCGACGGCACCGCCCGGAAGCTCACGTTCTCAAAAGCGTCCGCCGCCTCGCCGGGCTTGGCCGGGGCGTCGATCTCGTACGAGCTGGCGACCGCGGCCGGCGTCGGTTGGCCGTGCTCGTCGTACGCCTCGTCCGAGGCCTCCGGGGCCTGCGGCGACAGCAGCCGGACGTGTGAGCTGTAGTCGCTGTCCACCACCTTCGGCAGCACGAACGTCACCCCCGCCTGCCGCCGCGACAACGCCTTGGTCAGCCCGTAACAGGCCGTCCCCAGGCCCCCGCTGATAAACGGAGGGAACTCCCAGCCGAGCATGAACACGCGCATCACGATCCTCTTCCGTCGCACCAAGGGGGGGCGACAGGGGTTGCTCAGCCGATCGGGAACTGCTTGACCCGCCGAGCCCACGGATTGCCCGGGGACCCTGTCTGGCAGACCACCTGGGGTTGGGGCGGTGCGTTGCCTTGGAGGGCACGATAGCACGGGATGAACGCCGTGCAACGGCAGTGGCCCGACAACGGTGAGGATTTCGTGAAAACACCACGCCCCGCCCCTTGGCCGACGGCACCCGGGGTTGATACATTGCCTCGCTCCACGCCCCGGATTCCCCGCTCGCCCCCCCAACCGCGCCAGGACCCCCCATGCCCATCGCCCAGCAAGACGCCCCCTCCGACATCGGCCTCATCGGCCTCGCCGTCATGGGCCAGAACCTCGTGCTCAACATGGCCGACCACGGCTACACCGTCAGCGTCTACAACCGCACCACGTCCAAGATGCAGGCCTTCATCGAGGACTGCGAAGCCAACGAACCCTCTGCCGCCCGCGTCATCGGCTACCCCGAACTCGCCGACTTCGTGAAGTCCATCGCTAAGCCCCGTAAGGTCGTCCTGCTGGTCCAGTCCACCGCCGTCCTCCCCTCGGACCGCGACGGCGTCGATAAGGTCATCGACGGCCTGCTCCCCCTGCTCGACAAGGGCGACATCATCATCGACGGCGGCAACTCCAACTGGAACGCCACCATCCGACGCGAAAAAGAACTCACCGAAAAAGGCTTCGAGTTCATCGGCTCCGGCGTCTCCGGCGGCGAGCTCGGCGCCCGCTTCGGCCCGTCGCTCATGCCCGGCGGCTCCCCCAAGGCCTGGGAATCCCTCCGCCCCATCTGGGAAGCCATCGCCGCCAAGGTCGACCCCGACACCGGCAAGGCCATCGAAGACTACGAAAAAGGCCAGCCCATCACCCACGGCGAGACCTGCACCACCCACATCGGCGCCGACGGCGCGGGCCACTACGTCAAGATGGTCCACAACGGCATCGAGTACATCGACATGCAGCTCATCTGCGAGGCCTACGACCTCATGAAGAAGCTGCTCGGCATGACGCCCCCAGAAATGTCGGAGGTCTTCGCGAAGTGGAATTCCGGGCTGCTCGACTCGTTCCTCATCGAGA
>JBCCOP010000206.1:0-2752 GCA_039025315.1 Planctomycetota bacterium
ACCACGGGATCCCCCTATGATAACCCCCTCCCGGCGGGCCCCCCCGCCCTGGGTTCGGTCGTTTCGCCTTAACCCCCCCGGCCCCCGGGGGTGGTCGCGGGGGGTTTTTCGGGGGTGTTCCGGGGGGGGGGGGGGGCGCGGCGGCGGCCGGGCCACGGCCCGCCGCCGTTTTTTTATGACGCCGTGGGTTCGCCGGCCGGCTGCGGGTCGGCCTGGCCTTCCGCCCCGACCGACGACTCCTGCACTTCTTCCGGCAAGGCCGGCTCCTCGCGGATCACGTCGTGGTCGCGTTCGCTGTCGGTGCGAACCTTCAGCCGCAGCGTCTCGCTCAGCCGGTCGCCGACGTGGGCCTCCTCATCGACCACCACGCTCGCCCCGGTGGCCGAGAGCAGCTCGACGTAGCGGTGGTACCGGCTGCGGGCGACGATCTGCAGGTTCGGCGCCAGCTCCCGCGCCTCGACGATGATCGCCATGCTCAAGCGGTGGTCCGGCACGGTGAGCACCAACGCCTCGGCCGCATTGATATGGACCTGCTTGAGCAGCTCGGGGGCCGTCGCGTCGCCCAGCACGCCGCGCATCCCCGCCTCGCGGGCCGCGCGGATCGACGCCGGGTTGAGGTCCACGACCACCACGGTCGAGCCCGACCGCTGCATCCGGTGCGCGACCGCCCGCCCCGCCGGGCCGAAGCCGACCACCACGATGTGGCCCGCCAGCTCGCGGTTCAGCGCCGCGTCCTCGTGCTGCCCGATCTTCGCCAGCCCCCACCGCCGCAGCAGCCGCTCGCCCCGCGCCCCGGCCGTCGGCGCGAACGCCACCAGATAAGGCGTCAAGAACAGCGTCAGGATCGTGATGCTCACCACCAAGTCGAACTGCGCCGCCGAGATCACCCCGCCGTCCTGCGCCGACCGCGCCAGGACGAAGCTGAACACCCCGACCTGCCCCATGCACACCCCCGCCGCGATCGCGTGGCGATGCGCCAGCCGGAACAAACGTCCCGTCGCCCAGATCAACGTCGGCTTCACCAGCAGCAGCAGCCCCAACGCCACCGCCACCCACGCCAGGTTCTGCACGATCCACACCGGGTCGCCCAGCATCCCGATGCTCGCGAAAAACAGCGTCACGAAGATCGTCTTCAACGGCCCCACGTCCCCCCGCAGCCGCGGCGCGATCAGCGACTCGCCCAAAAAGATCGCCGCGATAAACGCGCCCAACGCCGGCGACAGCCCCAGCCGGTTCGCCCCCCACGCCGCCCCCAGCGACACCACGATCGCGAACAACACCGTCACCTCGCGGTTGCCCGTCGGCGCGTTGAACGCCACCACCCGCGGCACCACCAACCGCACGAACAGCACCGCCCCCGCCACGAACGCCGCCACGATCCCGAACTGACCGGCCGTGTGCAGCAGCACCTGCCCGACCGTCCCCTCCCCGCCCAACGCCGCCACCACCAAGACCAGCGGGATCACCGCGATGTCCTGCACCAGCAGGATCCCCAGCGCGAACCGCCCGTGGACCGAGTCGACCTCCGACCGCCGCGCCAACGCCGGCATCACCACCCCCGTCGAGCTCAGCGAGAACACCGCCCCGAGCGCCACCCCCGCCTTCACCGACAGGTTCACCCCCGGAATCAGGTTGAGCAATTGGCTGATCGCCACGACCGCCGCCATCGTCGAGGTGATCTGCGTCACGCCCGTCGCGATCGCCCGCACCCCCAGCCGACGCAGCCGCGACCACGAGAACTCCAGCCCGATCGTGAACATCAGCAGCGTCACGCCCAGGTCCGCGATCGCCGTGATCTGCGCCGGGTCGATCATCGCCCGCAGCACCCCCGGCGCGTCTTCCATGCCCCCCAGGACCGCCCCCAGCACGTTCGGCCCCAGTAGCAGCCCGGCGAGCATGAACCCCACGATCGCCGACTGCTTCAGCCGCTCCGCGATCGAGCCCAGCGTCATCGCCAACGCCAGCAGCACGATGATCCCGAACAGCGGCTCCCAGATCGACGTCATGCGTCGAGTCTAACAACGACCCCCGCCGCCCGGCGCGTGACGCCGACCCGCTACGCTGACCGATACCACGGGTAGCCCGCGATGACCGACCCCCCTTCCCAACCCGACCGCGGCCGGCTCGAGACCGAGAAACGCCTCGCCTCCGCCGCCGCCATCGACGCGCTCTCGGCCGGGCAGGTCCTGCAGTTGATGAACACCCAAGACATCGAGGTCCCGCGAGCGGTCCGGGCCGCGCTGCCGGCGCTCACGAAGCTCGTCGAACGCGTCGTCGACGGCATGCAGCGGGGCGGCCGCCTGATCTACGTCGGGGCCGGCACGTCGGGCCGGCTCGGCGTGCTCGACGCCAGCGAGTGCCCCCCCACCTTCTTCACCGACCCCGCCGAGGTCCTCGGCGTCATCGCCGGCGGCGACAAGGCCCTCCGCCGCTCCGCCGAGGGCCGTGAAGACGACCCCGCCGGCAGCCACCTCACCCTCGCCAAGCTCAAACTCACCGAGCACGACACCCTCGTCGGCCTCACCGCCGGCGGCACCACCCCCTTCGTCTGGGGCGCCATCGACTTCGCCCGCCGCGCCGGCGCCGCCACCGGCGTCGTCACCTGCGTCCGGCTCGCCGGCCTCCGCCGCCCCGTCGAACGCGCCCCCCTCGTCCCCGGCAACGCCCCCGTCGACCTCCCCCCGCCCCCGGAAGACTCTTACCGCGTCGATTACCCGGTCGAGGTCGTCGTCGGCCCCGAGGTCGTCACCGG
>JBCCOP010000207.1:0-2631 GCA_039025315.1 Planctomycetota bacterium
CTGCGCCGAGCAGGACACCAAGTGGTACGACCTCACCGAGCCCGTGCCCGACGGCCCGACCGTCCGGCTCATGCAGGACCTTGCCAAGAAACACGGCGTCGTCCTCGTCGTCCCGATGTACGAGGAAGAGCTCACCGGCGTCTACTACAACACCGCCGCGGTGATCGACGCCGACGGCTCGTACCTCGGCAAGTTCCGCAAGATCCACATCCCGCACTGCGACCCCGGCTTCTGGGAAAAGTTCTACTTCCGCCCCGGCAACCTCGGATACCCCGTCTTCGACACCAGGTTTGGCAAGGTCGGCGTCTACATCTGCTACGACCGCCACTTCCCCGACGGCGCCCGCTGTCTCGGGCTCAACGGCGCAGAGATCGTCTTCAACCCCAGTGCGACCGTCGCCGGCCTTAGCGAATACCTCTGGAAACTCGAACAGCCCGCACACGCGGTAGCCAATCAGTACTTCGTCGGCGCGATCAACCGCCCCGGCTGGGAAGAGCCCTGGCGTACCGGCGAGTTCTACGGCCAGTCCTACTTCTGCGACCCCCGCGGCCAGTTCATCGCCCAGTCGGACAAGCGCACCGACGACGACATCGTCCTCGCCGACCTGGACCTCGACCTGATCCGCGAGGTCCGCAACACCTGGCAGTTCTTCCGCGACCGCCGGCCCGAGACGTACGACGCCATCACGGCGTTGTGAAATTTTGACAGGATTAACAGGATGAACCGGATCAAACCCATTTGATCCCGCCCTTTCCTGTTTGCGTGAATTCAAATCCTGTCCATCCCGTTCATCCCGTCAAAAAATGCAAGAAGGTTCAACGAAGATCCTCTACGGCCTCGACGACAAGCCGCCCCTCGGCCGCGCGTCCGTCCTCGGCCTGCAACACGTGCTGACCATGTTCGGCTCGACCGTGGCCGTACCGCTTCTGCTCGGGCCGGCGATGGGACTCGACACCGCTGAGATCGCGTTGCTGATTTCGAGCGTGATGCTCTGCTCCGGCGTGGCGACCCTGGTGCAGGTCACGTTCGGCAGCCGGCTGCCCATCATCCAGGGCGTGAGCTTCTCGTTCCTCGCGGCTTTCTTCGCGATCATCGCCACCGTCTCGGCCGACGACGGCTTGACCGGCCACCCGATGCAGTACATCGCCGGGGCGGTGATCGTCGGGGCCGGCTTCGAGATGGTGATCGGCTTCACCGGGCTGATGGGGCTAGTCCGCCGGGTGCTGTCGCCGGTGGTGGTCGGGCCGGTGATCATGCTGATCGGCTTAGCGCTGTATCAGGCCGGCGCGCCCGTGGCGGCGAGCGACTGGCCGATCGCGATCGTGACGCTGGTGCTCATCACCGTGTTCTCATTCGTGCTGTCGCGACACAGCCTGATCTTCCGCATGTTCCCGATGTTGCTGGCCATCCTCGGCGCGGTCGCGTTGTGTGCCGTATTGGCCGGCGTGGGCGTTTACGACGAGGGCCACGCCGCCCGCCCGAACCTCTCGGCCTTCGCGCAGGCCGAGTGGGTCCGCGTCGGCAGCGTGTTCTTCCCCTGGGGCTGGCCGCTGTTCGAGGTCGGCTTCATCGTCGCCGTCCTCGCCGGCTACCTCGCGTCGATGGTCGAGAGCTTCGGCGACTACCACGCCGTTAAACAAATGTCCGGCGCAGGCAACCCCACCCCCAAAGAAATCTCCCGCGGCATCGGCTGCGAGGGCGTCGGCTGCTTCCTCACCGGCGTCTTCGGCGGCTTCAGCTCCACCAGCTACTCCGAGAACATCGGCCTCGTCGGCCTCACCCGCGTCGCCTCCCGCCACGTCGTCCAGCTCGGCGCGGTCATGCTCATCCTGCTCGGCCTCTTCGGCAAGTTCGGCGCCCTTGCCGCCGCGATCCCCACCCCCGTCGTCGGCGGCCTCTACTGCGCCATGTTCGGCCTCATCGCCGCCGTCGGCGTCCGCCAGTTCGCCAAGGCCGACCTCACCAGCGACCGCAACCTCTTCATCGGCGGCTTCGCCCTGTTTATGGGCCTCAGCGTCCCCGCCTGGTTCAACTCCGACGACGGCCAGGCCGCCATGGCCTCCCTCAACGAAACCCTCAGCGGGGCCGGCGACCTGCTCGGCTCGGTCGGCGGCACCGGCATGGCCGTCGCCGCCCTCCTTGGCATCGCCCTCGACAACCTCATCCCCGGCACCCCCGAAGAACGCGGCCTTTCGGAAGAAAATATTCAACAGGATTTACGGGATGAACAGGATTAAATCCAAAAAAACAATTTCCGAACCTGCTGTAAACCCGATTTCCTAATCCCGAAAATCCCGTTAATTCTGTCAAAAAAAGAGCCCCACCATGACCACCATCTCCTCATCAACCCAAGGCTCCACCGCCCGCAACATCCCCCTCCCCCAGTTCGACCACCACCCGAAGCCCTACACCGGCCCCACCAAAGCCGAGACCCTCGCCCTCCGCCACCAATACCTCAGCCCCGGCCTGCTCACCTACTACAACGACCCGCTCATGGTCGTCGAGGGCAAGATGCAGTACGTCTGCGACGAGGCCGGCCGCCGCTACCTCGACGCCTTCGCCGGCATCGTCACCGTCTCCGTCGGCCACTGCCACCCCAAGGTCATCGAAAAGGTCAAAGCCCAAAACAAC
>JBCCOP010000208.1:0-2615 GCA_039025315.1 Planctomycetota bacterium
CCGCACAAGAAGTTCGAGGCCGAGGTCTACATCCTGACCAAGGAAGAGGGCGGCCGGACCAGCCCGTTCTTCGCCGGCTACAAGCCGCAGTTCTACTTCCGCACCACGGACGTGACCGGCGCGATCGAGCTGACCGGCGGGGCCGAGATGGCCATGCCCGGCGACAACATCAAGATGATCGTCGACCTGGGCGATAAGCCGATCGCCATGGAAGAGGGCGTCCGCTTCGCCGTTCGCGAGGGCGGCCGCACCGTCGGCGCCGGCGTCGTGACCAGCATCGTCGAGTAAACGAGATCACCACCGGTCGCCGCGACTTAACCGCCGCGGCACCGTTTCCGATTCGCGAAAACCTCACCGAAAGGCCCCGCGATGGCCAAGTCCAAAGACGCCGTCGAGTTCGTCTGGCTCCAGTGCAGCGAAACCGGCGACCTGAACTACCGCACCCCGATCAATGTCAAGGGCGGCCTGCCCGAGAAGATGAAGGCCGGCCTGAAGAAATACTCGCCGCGTCTGCGCAAGCACACGCTGCACAAGATCAAGCGGAAGTGAACCATTTGGCGATTTCGCGATCTGGCGATTTAGCGATCGCCAAATCACCCAATCACCCGATCGCCAAATCCACGGACGGGTGTAGCTCAGTTGGCTAGAGCAGCGGATTCCAAATCCGCAGGTCGTGGGTTCGAGTCCCTCCACCCGTGCTTCGACAATAACCTCATGCCCCTGCCCATCCACAAACCCGGCCAAGGCTACTGGACCCGCACGCTCTCGGCGATCGGGGCCGGCATGCTCGTTCTCGCCGGGGCCGCCTGGCTATACGCCATCTCACCCGGCTTCCTGCCCGAGGCCAACGAGCTGATCTACCGCGCCGCGATCTCGTCCGGTGTCATCCTCGGCTTCGGCCTGCTGATCTACTGGCTGCTGAACAAGCCCAACATCGTCGACTTCATGATCGCCGTCGAAGCCGAGATGAAGAAGGTGAATTGGCCGACGAAAAAAGAGATCGTCGGCTCGACCTGGGTCGTGATCTGCGGCACCTTCCTGATCGCGGCCCTGCTGTTCGTCATCGACATCGGCTTCGGCTTCGTGTTCACCCGGATCGGCATCCTCGCCCCGACCGCCGCCGGCGGCTAACCCCCGGAAGGTCCCCCCACGCCGACGCTGAGCGCAGCGAAGCGTCTGGTCAACACCACCCACCATGTCCGAAGAACTCCCCACCCCAACCGAAGCCCCCGCCCCGGTCGAAACCCCCGAAGTCGACGACCAGATCGACGAGGACGACCTGCTCGTCCTGCCCGGGATGAACTGGTTCGTCCTCCGCGTCGCCTCCAACAAGGAGTCGAGCGTCCGCAAGACCCTGCTGCGCAAGATCAAGATCGAGGGCTACGACGGCGAGGACGAGGCCAAGCCCCACCTGGTCAACCGCATCCTCGTGCCCACCGAGAAGACCAAGACCATCAAGGCCGGCAAGCAGAAGATCGTCGAGACCAAGCTCTACCCCGGCTACGTCTTCGTCGAGATGAAGCTCGAGGACGACGGCCGGATCCCCCAAGATATCTTCTTCCTCATCAAGGAGACCACCGGCGTCGGCGACTTCATCGGCACCGCCGGCCGGCCGTCGCCCATGTCGATCCCCGAGATCGAGAAGATGCTGCTCGCCTCCAAGCCCGCCGAGGAGCAGCCGCAGGTCAAGATGGAGTTCCAGCCCGGCGACCCGGTCAAGATCACCTCCGGCCCGTTCGAGAACATGGAGGGCACCGTCGACGAGCTGCTGCCCGACCAGGGCAAGGTCAAGGTCATCGTCATGATCTTCGGCCGCGCGACGCCGGTCGAGCTCGAGTACTGGATCATCGAAAAGGCCGAAGAGTAGCTTCCGGTTTTTCCGGCTCTCCAAGCCTCCCGCCCCATAAAAATCCGACCTACGCATCCCCGGGCCCGGTGCGTTCAGGCGATCGCCCCATCCGGTCGATAAGACCGAGAGGCGCCGGCAGCGGGCCGGCCGCACGGTTCGCGGAGGTTGTTTGACCGCGGAAAGGACCCGGCCATGTCCAGCATCGGCACCGGCGTGGCGGCGGGCGTCGCCTCCGTCGCCCACAACGCCCAACAGGCCGCCAAGGCCCGCGACGCCGCCCGGTCCGCCGCCGAGCGGCTGCGACGCGACGCGGCCGACACCTTCGTGCAGCGTCTGCGGTCCGCCGGCTCCGCCGACGACCCCGACGCGGAGCTGCCCGACCGCCAGGCCCCGGGCTACGAACAGCTCTACCTCCGCGACGCGGAGGGCCAGCCGCTTGGCGACCCGCATCGTGACGCGTCGGATACGCCGTACGCCAACCTCCCCGTCCTGCCCCCGCCGCCGGGCCACCCGCTGTACGAACACCTCGACGTCGTGGCGTGATGGGTTTCGTCTCAGGCCGCACCCAGTTTTACGTTTAGCGGGTGACGCGTAGCGTCCCGCGGCCGGTCGGCAAGGGCGGCGGCGCCGCACCCGCTACTGAGCGCTGCGTGGCCAAAGCGCGTGGTGGAGTTTGGCTTCGCGGATGGCGGCGTGGAGGAGATGGGGTTGGCTGGCGTGGTCGGTGGCGTTCTGGGCGGCGGTGTGCAGGGTTTCCAGGTCGTCG
>JBCCOP010000209.1:0-2608 GCA_039025315.1 Planctomycetota bacterium
ACGCAGATTGACAAAGCCGGCGTTTCCGCGTTTGGTCTTCTATCTGCGAAATCTGTGAAATCTGCGGTTTCACCTCGGGAGCTTCGCGATGAGTAAGTTCACTTTGTTAGCCGCGGACAAGCTCGCCGACGAGGGGCTGGAGTTCGTCCGCGCCCAGCCCGACGCGGAGCTGCTCGACCGCCCCGACCTCGTGGACCTCAAGAAGTCCGACGGCCAGGAAGCCGTCGATGCCGAGGTCGGCAAGCTCCTCGCCGCCGGCGGGGTACACGCCATGGTCGTGCGTTCGGGCATCAAGGTGACCCCGGCCATGCTCGCCGAGCCGGGCGACCTGAAGGTCATCGCCCGCGCCGGCGTCGGGGTGGACAACATCGACCTGCCCGCCGCGACCGCCCGGGGCATCCTCGTGGTCAACACCGCCGAGGCCTCGACCATCACCACGGCCGAGCACGCCTTCGCGCTCATGATGGCGCTGCTGCGCAACGTCGGGCCCGCCTACAGAACCATGACTTGCGGGGGGTGGGACCGCAACAAGTACAAGGGCCGGCAGCTCCACGGCCTGACCCTCGGCGTCGTCGGGCTCGGGCGCATCGGCCGCACCGTCGCCGAGCGCGCCCTCGCCTTCGGCATGGACGTCGTCGGCTACGACCCGTTCGTCAACACCGACCTGCAGCTCGGCGACCGCACCGTCAAGACCCACCGCGCGTTCGCCGACCTCGTGCCCCACGCCGACGTGCTGAGCTTCCACGTACCCAAGACGCCCGAGACCACCGGCATGCTCAACGCCGAGTTGTTCGCCCAGTGCCGGCCCGGGGTGTTCGTGGTCAACGCCGCCCGCGGCGGGATCGTGGACGAGGCCGACCTGATCGCCGCCTGCGACGCCGGCCAATGCGGCGGCGCAGCCCTCGACGTGTTCACGACCGAGCCGCCCCCGGAAGATTCGCCGCTGCGCACGCACCCGAAGGTTCTCGTCACGCCGCACCTCGGGGCCAGCACGGAAGAGGCGCAGACGGCCGTGTCGGTCGACGCCGCGAAGGCGTGCCTCGCCTACCTCCGCGGCGAGGGCATCAGCGGCGCGGTCAACGCCGGCGGCGTCCGCGTCGACCTCACCGACGCCCAGGCCGCCTACGTCGACCTGGCCGACCGCATGGCTCGGCTTATCAGCCCGATGGTCACCCGCGGCGTCGCCCGCCTCGACGTCGAGCTCTGCGGCGGGTCCCTCGGCCCCGCCGCCGGCACCATCGAACGCACCGCCCTCGTCGGCCTCTTGCAACGCAACCTCGACACGCCGCTGAACGTCATCAACGTCGGCGCCGTCGCCGAGGCCCGCGGCATCGAGACCCGCGTGACCCAGCGCGAACACACCACGACCGCCCCGAGCCAACTCACGCTGACGGTCCACGGCCCCCGGAACAAGGTCGACGAGCGGCCCGAGCACCGGGCCGACAAGGTCCGCCGCATCGTCGGCCGGGTCTACGACGACCTGCGCCCCCGCGTGGTCGAGATCAACGGCTACGCCATGGACATGGTGCCCGAGGGCCACATGGTCATCATCCAGAACGACGACCGCCCCGGCATGATCGGCATGGTCGGCACCGAGTTCGGCAAGGCCGGCGTCAACATCGCCGACATGACCATCTCCCGCCGCGAAAACCCGGACGGGACGGGTGCCACCGCATTGATGCTGCTCAAAACCGACGAGGCCGCGCCGTACGAGCTGCACGACGCCGTCGGCGAACGCCCCGGCATCCTCAAGATCGCCGCGGTCCGCCTCGCAGACATCTCTTCCCCCGCGGGGGCTTAGCGGTGCAAGACCGTTTCACTTGGGACACGGCAAAAGCCGCTTCGAATCTCAGGAAGCACGGCGTATCATTTGCTGAGGCGATCGAAGTGTTTGCCGACCCCGGTGTGCTGTTCGAATACGACGAAGAACACTCGCGGAACGAAGACCGTTTCCACGCCATCGGCTTGTCTAGCCGCTCCCGTATGTTGCTCGTGGTCCATTCCGAACCTGGTGCGGTCGTGCGTATCATCGGCGCTCGCCCCGCCAACTCTGCCGAACGGAAACGTTATGAGCGAAACGCGCGAATCTAAGATCAAGAAGCTGTACGAGTTTGCCCGGAGATTTCGCACGGAGGGTGCCGAGGTCGCCGTGAAAACCGAACGCGGCGAAGAAGTCCATCAGGTCAAGCCCGACGAGCGTGGCAAGCTGAACTGGGAAAAAGTCGAAGGCCCATCGGCAAGCGACGTGGCTTAGCTGCCGGTTTTCGCCAAACCCAAACGCTCCATCACCTGTTGCAAATCCTCCCACACCTTCCGCCGGTTCTCCGGGGTGTAGGACCGCAGCAGGTACGCCGGGTGGAACGTCGGCATCACGGCGACGGGCGACGCGGCTTCGGCGTAGGTGTGCCAGTTGCCGCGGAGGCGGGTCACACCGTCTCGCGTGTCGAGGAGGAACTTGGCGGCCGGGCCGCCGAGGGTCAGGACGACCGCGGGGGCGATGATCTCGATCTGGCGTTTGAGGTACTGCCCGCACTCGGCCGCCTCGGCGGGGGTCGGCGTGCGGTTGTTCGGCGGGCGGGACTTGACCACGTTGGCGATGTAGACCTGC
>JBCCOP010000210.1:0-2568 GCA_039025315.1 Planctomycetota bacterium
GCGCAGATGACCGAGGCCGAGCAGAAGGCGTCGATCCTCGAAACCTGGCAAGCGTTCGATACCTCGCAGCGGTTCTTGTTCCACAAACTGATTTCGGGCAACTTCCGGTTCGGGGCGGCGAAGAAGCTGGTGGTCAACGCGCTGGCCGCCGCGGCGGCGGCGCGGACGGGCGAGGCGGTCGAGCCGGCGGTCATGCAGCACCGCCTCGGCGGCCGACCGATCGCGCCCACGGCCGCGGCGTTCGACGCCCTGCTCGCCGGTGGCGCGGACGACGACGCCCGCCCCTACCCGTTTTATTTGGCGCACCAACTCGACGCCCCCCCGGAAGATTTTGCCGAAGTCTTGGGTGAGCCGCGGCGGTGGGCCGCGGAGTGGAAGTGGGACGGCATCCGGGCGCAGCTCATCCGGCGGGGCGGGCAGACGCTGCTGTGGTCGCGGGGCGATGAACTCATCACCGATGCCTTCCCCGAGCTGCGGGCGGCGGGCGATGCGCTGCCCGACGGCACGGTGCTCGACGGCGAGGTGCTGGCCTACGAAGCCGGCGGCCCGCTGCCGTTCTCGCTGCTGCAACGCCGGCTCAACCGCAAGCGGATGGAGGCGATGCTCTTCGCCGACGTGCCGGTGGTGTTCATGGCCTACGACCTGCTTGAGGCCGACGGTGAAGACCTGCGTGAGCGGACGACCGATGAACGCCGCGGGCGGTTGGAAGCGGTGCTGCCCGACGGCGAGCCGGCGTTGAGACTTTCACCGCGGATCGACTTCGCGTCGTGGGAAGATTTGGCCGAGAAGCGGGGCGAGTCGCGGGAGCGTGGCGTCGAAGGCGTGATGCTCAAGCGGGCCGACGCGGTCTACGCCGCGGGCCGGGTCAGGGGCGACTGGTGGAAGTGGAAGGTCGACCCGTACACGGTCGACTGCGTGATGGTCTACGCCCAGCGCGGCAGCGGCCGGCGGTCGTCGCTGTTTACCGACTACACCTTCGCGGTGTGGTCAGGTGAAGGGAGGGGCGTGGGCGAGCTGGTGCCGGTGACCAAGGCCTACTCCGGCCTGACGGACGAGGAGTTCGCGAAGGTCGACCGCTTCATCCAGAAACACACCGTCGGCAAACGCGGCAGCTTCCGGCAGGTCGAGCCCGAGCTGGTGTTCGAGATCGCCTTCGAGGGGATCAACCCGTCGGACCGGCACAAGTCGGGCGTCGCGCTACGCTTCCCCCGTATGCACCGCTGGCGCACCGATAAACCCCCGGAAGAGGCGGACACGCTGGGCTCGTTGCTCGGGTTGCTGCGCGCGGCGGAGCGTCCGAGGGACCGGGTTTGACAGGATTACAGGATGAGAGGCAGGATTGACAGGATCAGGAATTGAAATATCGCATCATGCAAAATTGAACTTAGTTTTATTTTCGGCATGAACCGGTTCGAATCTCGGTTTTAATCTTCTTAATCCTGTAATCCTGTCAAACCGAATTGTCTAAACGTATCAACCCAGTCGAGGTTTGGTTCCGTGAAACCGTCGGCGCGCCGTTCGCGTTTCAGCGGGAGGCTTGGGGCGCGCAGCTCGCGGGGCGGTCGGGGCTGCTGCACGCCCCGACGGGGATGGGCAAGACGTACTCGGCGTGGCTGCCGTCGCTGATGCGGTGGTGTAACGCGCACGCCGACGGGTCGCCGGCGACGTGGCGGGAGATGGCGACCGAGCCGCTGCGGGTGCTGTGGGTCACGCCGCTGCGGGCGTTGGCGACGGATACGGAGGAGAACCTGAAGAAGCCGGTGGAGGCGTTGGGGCTGCCGTGGACGGTGCAGCGGCGGACGGGCGACGTGTCGTCGGCGGTCAAGGCAAAGCAGAACAAACGGCTGCCCAGTGCGCTCGTGACGACGCCCGAGAGCCTGTCGGTCTTGCTGAGTTACGCGGATGCGGAGCGGAAGTTCCGGGGGCTGCAGACCGTCATCGTGGACGAGTGGCACGAGTTGATGTCGACCAAGCGGGGGACGCAGACGGAGCTGGGGCTGGCGCGGCTGCGCCGGTGGAACCAAGCTTCCGGGGGCGGGCTTGCGGTGTGGGGGTTGTCGGCGACGCTGGGGAACCTAAACGAAGCGATGGACGCGTTGCTGGGGGCCGAGGCGGTGGAGGGGGCGACGCGCGTCGACGGGCCGGACCACAAAGAGGTCGAGATCGTCACGCTGCTGCCGGGCGATGTGGATCGGTTTCCGTGGGCGGGGCATCTCGGCATCACGCTGCTGCCCGAAGTGATCAAAGCTCTGGAGTCGGCGGGTAGCACGCTGCTGTTCACGAACACGCGGTCGCAGGCGGAGATCTGGTTCAACGAGATCCTGGCGAAGCGGCCGGACTGGATCGGTCAGGTGGCGCTGCACCACGGCTCGATCAACCGCGACGCCCGGCGGGCGGTCGAGGACCTGCTACGCCGGGGCGGGCTGAGGTGCTGCGTGTGCACGTCGAGCCTGGACCTGGGCGTCGATTTTTCGCCGGTGGAGCAGGTGATCCAGGTCGCGTCGCCGAAGGGGGTGGCCCGGCTGATGCAGCGGGCGGGGCGGAGCGGTCACGCCCCCGGGAAGGTGA
>JBCCOP010000211.1:0-2560 GCA_039025315.1 Planctomycetota bacterium
CGGGTCGAGTGACCGCGTGTCGGCGGCGATGCTACGGGTACCACCTTGTCGGAAACCCCGTGGGTCAATGGCACCAGCGGCTCGGCCGGGGGCGCACGCCCGGAAGTTCGATCCTTTTGAACCACGGAGGACACGGAGAAAACTGGAAGCAGGGTTTTGAAACCAAATTTCTGTTTCTTCTCCGTGCCTCCGTGCCTCCGCGATCTCCGTGGTGGATCGAAACGACAACCAGCAACCCAACCACCCCGCCGCGGCGGCCGCGAAGCGGGTGGGGTGGGGGCGTGGGGTGCCCGCTCTTTGGCAACGTGGGTGTGAGGCAAAGAAGCCCACGGATCGGATCCGTGGGCTTCGGGGGCGGTTGGGTTACTATCCCGCGATGAGCCAAGGGCAGCGTGACGGGTCGGGGTTCTTGTTAATCATCTCCGGGCCGTCGGGCGTCGGGAAGAGCTCGCTGACCAACGCGCTGCTGGGGCGGCTCGACGCGGACCTGTCGGTGTCGATGACGACGCGGCCGGCGTCGAAATCCGACGTCGACGGCGAGCACTACCACTTCGTCGACCTGCCGCGGTTCGAGGCGGCGATCGAGGCGGGCGACCTGCTCGAGCACGCGGTCTACAACGGCAACTACTACGGCACCCCCCGGAAGTACGTGCAGGCGAAGCTGGACGCGGGGCGGGTGGTGATCCTGGAGATCGACGTCGAGGGGGCGCGGCAGGTGAAGTCGGCGATGGGGGACAGCTACGCGGTGTTCATCAAGGCGCCGAGCGAGGACGCACTGCTGGCGCGGCTGCGGGGCCGGCAGCGGGAGGACGAGCAGACGATCCAGAAGCGGTTCGCGCTGGCGCGGAAGGAGATCGCGTTCGCGGAGAAGTCGGACGTGTACGACGCGTTCGTGGTCAACGACGACTTCGACCGGGCGGTCGCGGAGATCGAACGGCTGGTCCGGCGTCGGCTGGCGGCGGGGGCCGAGCCGCGGCTGTTTTAGGCGGTCACGGGCTTTGCTACGCTGCGGGTTATGAAACGGCCCGCGGTGTTTCTGGACCGCGACAACACGCTGATCCACAACGACGGCGACCTCGGCGACCCCGAGGCGGTGCGGCTGATGCAGGGCGTGGCCCCGGCGGTCGCGTCGGTCTGCGGGCTCGGGTACCGGGTCGTGGTGGTGACCAACCAGGGCGGCGTGGCCCGCGGGGCGTACACCGAGGCGGACGTCGACGCGGTGCACGACCGGATCGAGACGCTGATCCGGCAGCGGGCCAACGGGGCGCGGATCGATGCGTTTTATTTCTGCCCGTTCCACCCGCAGGGGACGGTCGCGGCGTACAAGAAGGAGCACCCGACGCGCAAGCCGAAGCCGGGCATGTTGACGCAGGCGGCGGCGGACCTGGACCTCGACTTGTCGCAGAGCTGGATGGTGGGGGATGCGATGCGGGACGTCGAGGCGGGGGCGGCGGCGGGGTGTCGGACGGTGCTGCTGTCGTCGAACGGAGACGGCGAACCGGAGCCGAAGGGCAAGCGGTCGCGGGGCAAGCGGGTCGAGCCGGACTTCGTGGCCCGGAGCTTGGTTGAGGCGGTGCGGATCATCGCGTCGCAGCGCAAGCCCGAGGCGGCGGAGGCGGTGAGCCGGGCGCGGATCGCGGGCAAGCGGTGGGACGCGGAAGCGATGGCGGAGCTCCAGGCTTCGCCGCGGAAAGAGGTGGAACCCGGGCCCGAGGTCGGTCGGGAAGAGGCGGAGCCGAAGGGCGGCAAGCCGCGTCCGTTCGTGCCGTGGACGGCGCAGCCCGGGCCGGAGGAGGTGACGACGGAGGCCCCCGAAACGCAGCCCGCGGCGCCGGAAGCCGAGCCGGTCGTGTCGGTCGCCGAGCCGCCGCCGCCGGTTGAGGCTCCGGGGGTTCCGGGGGTTGCACCCGAGCCCGAAGTGGTGGGCCCGCTGAACAAGACGATGCGGCTGGTGCTGCAGGAGCTGCGGATGCAGCGGGGTTCGTCGGGCGAGGTGCCGCAGCTGGGGATCGTGGCGTTGGCGTTGCAGGCGTTGGCGGCGATCTGCTTGCTCGGGGCGTTGTGGATGGGCGGCGGGGCGGGGGGCGACGGGGCGTTCCTGCGGTGGCTCGGCGTGGCGGTGTTTCTGCAGCTGGCGGTGATCGCGACGCTGCTGTTCACGCGGCCGTCGTGACGCGGGGGGATGGGCGGGCAAGCCCGCCCGCTACCCGTGGTCACGGTGGTGGGTCGGTATACTTTTCGGCCATGTCCAGGCGGCACCAGCATCGGCGGGCCGAGCGTTTGCTCGTGGTGATGCCGACATGGTTCGGCGACATCTTGATGGCGACGCCGACCCTGCGGGCGCTGCGGCGGCTGTGGCCGGACGTACACCTGAGCGTGTTGGTGCGGGAGAACCTGGCGGCGCTGGTCGAGGGGTTGTCGTGGATCGACGAGGTGGTGCCGGCGGCGAAGGGGGGCAAGGGGGCGTCGGCGTTCCGGCTGGCGAAGCGGCTGAGCCGGGAGCGTTACGACACGGCGGTGCTGCTGCCGAATAGTTTCCGGGCGGCGGCGCTGGCGGCGA
>JBCCOP010000212.1:0-2555 GCA_039025315.1 Planctomycetota bacterium
ACCAGCTCGCGGTCGACGCGGTCCGCCAACTGGTCGATCGTGTCGAGCCCGACGCGTAACGGCTTGGGCTTGCTCCAGCCCGAGGCGATCGCGGTGCGCTGCTGCAGGTCGACCACCAGCCCGTGGTGACGGTTGGATAGCTCGGGCATCACGACATAGCAGACTTGACGCTGGGTGGGGAAAATCGTCGCGCCGTCGATCGGGCCGTCGGCCTCCTGTTCGGCGGACGTGGGGCGCAGGAGAGAAAGTCGGCCGACCCACGCCGGCTCGGCCGCGCGGACCGGGCGGACGCCCTCCTCCCGCTTCTTGGCTTTCGGGGCCCGCAGCCGGAGCTTCGCCAGGTCGTTGATCGTCGCGCCGACGTGGCCCTCGTCGTCCTCGTGCGCGTCGAGGTCCAAGAGCGCCGCCCAGATGTGCTTGCAGAACGAGCCGGCGGCGAAGTCGTCGCACGTGCACTCGGCCACGGCGTACCGCCCGTCGCGGCTGATCTCGACGGTGTGGACCGCGTCCTGGTCCTTGACCTCGGCCCGCAGCAGCACGTCGTTGTCTTCATCCGGCGCGAGCCGCTGGACGTTGCCCGCCAGCTGCGACGCCCGGCCCTCCATCCGCACACTGCTCTGAAAAAACGGCGACCACGAAGGCAGGACCAGCATGCAACTCCCCACAAGCGGTGGCGGCAAGGGCGGCGGCGAATAACGAATCGACGATTTTAGATAACCTCAGCCCCGCCGGCAATCGGGCCGATCTGCCGCCGAAGCTCATGTTGGAAACCGCCTTCATCCCGACCCTCGGTCAGGCCGCCAGTGCGGAAGCCGGCGGCCTGGCCTACTGGCTGTCGGTCGCGTTCTGGGCCGGCGTCGGGGCGGTGCTGCTGGGCGCGTTGGGATTCGTCGGCGCGCTGCGGGGGTCGGTGCTGCGGCGGGGGCCGCTGCGGGAGCTGGAGCTGTCGGCGGCGGACTTGGTCGTGGGGTTCGGCTCAGTGGGGCTGGTGTACGCGGGGAAGTGGCCCGGGGCCCCGGCGGGGCTGCAGCAGGCGTCATCGCTGGGGCTGCTGTTGGGGGCGGGGTTTTTCGTGGTCAAGGCGGCGTTGTCCGAGGCTGGGGTGCGGCGGGCGGGGCTGGTCCCGCGTCGGCCGGTGCGCGACCTGTGGGTCTCCGCCGTCGGGCTGGTGTTCGGCGTCGGGCTGACGTTTGCCACCTTGGTGCTGGTCAACGCGGCGGCGACGGCGGCGGGTTATCCGTCGCCCGAGGTGAACCACGAGCTGTTGCAGGAGCTGCGCGAGTCGCCGTCGGCGCAGCGGGTCCTGGGCATCGCGCTGGCGGCGGTGGTGGTCGCGCCGCTGCTGGAGGAGCTGGTGTTCCGGGGGATGTTGCAGACGTGGCTGCTGCAGCTGTGGGGCCGGCGGCGGCGGTGGCTGACGGTGGTGACGGCGGCGGCGTTGTTCGCGGGGGTCCACGTCGGGCTGGTGAGCTGGCACGGGCTGCCGGGGCTGTTCGTGCTGGGGCTGGTGCTGGGTTGGCTGTACGAGAAGACCGGGAGCCTGCTGCCGGCGGTGCTGGTGCACGCGGGGTTCAACGCGGTGAACATCGGTTACGTGTTGCTGGTGCCCGGGCCGTGACGGGTCAGGCCAGCGCCAGCTCGGCGCGGGTCAGCTCGGGTTCTTCGGGGTCGGGCCGGGTGGTGAAGCCGTGGTCGTTGAAGGTGGCCAGCATGCGTTGGTTGTCGGTGGAGGTGACGCCGAAGACCCGGCCGACGCCCATGGTGCGGGCGGCGTCGAGGCCGCGGGCGGTGAGCTCGTGGCCGAGGCCTTGGTTCTGGTGGGCGTCGGCGACGAGGACGGCGAACTCGGCGGCGCGGCCGTCGGGCTCGCGGACCAGCCGGCCGACGCCGATCATCTTCTCGTCATCTTCTCCGTTGACACCCGGGGTCATCGCGACGAGCGCCATCTCGCGGTCGTAGTCGATGAAGCAGTAGCGGGTAGCCATGGCGTGGTCGGGGGTGCCGATGGCGTGGAAGAAGCGGGCGTGGATGGTCTGCGGCAAGCAGGCGGCGACCAGGCCGTGCCACGCGGGCTCGTCGGCGGGGCGGATCGGGCGGATCGTGACCGGCGTGCCGTCGTTCATCGTGAACGCCGACTCGAGGTCGGCCTGGTACGGGCGGATCGCCAGGTGGCTGAACCGGCTGTTGGCTTTCACCGGCCCGGCGTTGGTCATCACCCGGGCGTCGAGCGCGATCGTGCCCTTGGGCCCGACCAGCAGCGGGTTGATGTCCAGCTCGGCGATGTTGGGGCTGTCGGCGATGAGGTACGAGAAGCGGATCATCGCCTCGACCAGGGCGTTTTTGTCCACGGCCGGGGCGCCGCGGTAGCCCTCGAGCAGCGGGCGGGACCGCAGGCCGTGGATCATGTTGACGGCGAGCTTCTCGGTCAGCGGGGGTAGCCCGAGCACGCGGTCCTGCCAGACCTCGGCGGTGACGCCGCCGAAGCCCAGGAGGATGACGCTGCCGAAGACCGGGTCCTTGATCGCGCCGAGGATCATCTCGACGCAGTCGCGGGT
>JBCCOP010000213.1:0-2487 GCA_039025315.1 Planctomycetota bacterium
CCGCCGCGCGGCGACCGGGGTGTCCCGGGGGTGGGGGGGACACGGGGTGGGCGGCCGCTACGCCGGCCCTGCGCGCCGCGACGCCCGGTATCGTTCATACGCATGATCCGGGCCTTCGCTGCGCTCAGGCCCGGCTTGGTGAGAGTTTCCTCACCGCGTCTTCCGCCGGTCGTAGGTGTCGTCGTCCGGGTCGCCCGCCTCGGCGATGACGCGGGCGATGGACTTCTGGTCGTCGGGCGTCAGGCCGCGGAAGTCCACGCCGACGCGGGTGCCGTACTCGGTCGGGCTCATCCACACGATCTTGCACCGTACCCGGATCGACACCCTCGGCTCGGCCGCCGTGCAGGTCAGCCGGAGGAAGCCGCGGCCGCCGACGCGGAACTTCTTCTCGTGCTCGGGGTCGGCGACGCAAAACATCAGCCCGCCCGGCGAGAGGTTCAGCACCGGGCCGTACTGCGTGTGGGTGTCGCGGACGACGACCCGCAGGTAGTTGCGTCGGTCAAACGACCGGCCCATCCGCGCCCCGCGGTACTCGACCAGCTTGGTCTTGGGCGCGTGCTTGTACTGCCCGTCAAACCGCTGCCAGCCGCCCCCGGAACCTCCCGACTCGGACCACTCGCTGCCGAGGGCCGAGGCGTCGCGGCCCGGCAGGCCGAACGACGAACCGCCCCCGGAGTCTGAGCCCTTCCAGGTGTCGCCCGACGACGAACCGGCGGTCTTGCCCGCGTCGATCAGCCGGTCGAGGTAGTGCGTGATCAGCCGGACCCGCGCGTCCGGCAGCACGTCGCGCCGCGGGCCTTCCCAAAACCCCCGGCGGGTCAGCGCGGCATCGATCTCGGCCGGCGTCATCCAGCGGTTCGGCCAGCCGCCGCGGCGCACGACCAGGTCGTGGAACGCCCGGCTGAACCCGGTGTTCTGCTCCAGCGTCCGGATGGCGCGGTCCAGGGCCTGCATCAGAGTCACGACCGATCGGGATACCCCCACCCTGCACACGTCATCGGCTGGCCGCCGGGCCCGGTTCACCCGCCCCGAGCGCACGACGCATCGTTGGTCACGACGGCTGAACCGGTCATGCCGGTTCTGTGGGGTAGAGCTCACACCGCAGCCGCTCGACGCCGTCCGACCCGGCGTCCGCCCCGGGCGGGCAGGCCCCGCGGACGGTCAGCGTGTAGTCTCCGGCCGGCAACGCGACCCGCAGCAACGCCCCGCCCGTGGTCATCTCAACCAACAACTCGCCCGACGGCAGCGACAACGCCGCGGTGTCTTCCCGGTCCCACCACCGCTTGCGGACCGCCGCGGGCCGGGCCCGGACGACGAACTCCAGCGTGACGCCCCACTCCGTCCGGCTCGTGACGAACAACGCCGACGGCGAAACCGGTACGATCGGCCGGTCGTAGCCCTCCGCCGGTAGGTCCCAATCTCCGGCTTCTTCATGCGTGTCGCCGCCGTCGTGGAGCAGTACCATCTGGTGGTCCATCCACATTTTGAGCTGCTTCCGACGCGGCCGGCTGAGGTCCGTCGCGTCGAGTTCGAAGCACCTCTCGGGCTGATCCCATGCCGCCCGCATCCGCTGCCGGTAGCCCGGCTTGATCTGCATCTCGGCGACCGCCCGCTCGACCCGTCGGACTTCGTCCTCCTTTAATTCGTAGAGGTCAACCATGAGGACCGAGTCGGCCAGGGCGAAGACCCATTGACCGACCCGGGAGTTGCCCTCACGCAGCGTCGAGTCCGTGCGGAAACCCGTGAACGGCCCGAGCGTGTACGGGTCCTCAATCTCGGTCCGCCAAGGGCCCGCTCGACGCTCGGGGTGCAGGAAGCACCCTCGGAAGTGGTCGTACTGCCAGTCCGTGGATACGTCGTCGCTGAAGACGAAACTGATGAAGACCTGACGACCCCGGCCTACTTTCAGGTGGTAGCAGTGCGACTGTGGGCCTTCGCCGCCCTCGACGTTCCACTTCGCCGGCAGGTCGATGCGGAGGTTATCGTCTTCGTGGACCGCCATCGCTCGCCCCCATGGTCGAACTTACCGCCCCCGTCGCTTAAACCGACTCCCCAGCGTCTTGGGAGGTAGGGTCTTGGGGATCTTGCCGTCGGGGAACATGGCTTTGAGCTCGGCCTCGGAGTAGCCGGCCGCGGCGTCGACGCCGCCCACGGTGTCGCGGTCCGCGACGTCGCGGGGCTTGTCGCGGCGTTTGATGCCGGTGCGGCGTTCTTCCTGGACGTCCTGGGGCACCGGGCCGGGCCGGAAGTCGGGGTAGTCGAACTTCTCGATCATCGCGCCGGCGAGCTTCTCGACCTCGGTGAGCATCTGCCCCTGCTCGGGGGTGACAAACGTCCAGGCGACGCCCCGCCGGCCCGCCCGCGCGGTCCGGCCGATGCGGTGGATGTACACCTCCGGGTCCTCGGGCAGGTCGTAGTTGATCACGTGGGTGATGTGGTCCACGTCCAGCCCGCGGGCCGCGAGGTCGCTGGCGATCAGCACATCGA
>JBCCOP010000214.1:0-2457 GCA_039025315.1 Planctomycetota bacterium
ACGGGACCGGGTGTTCCGGGCATTCCGGGGGTGCCGGGACCGATGACGCGCGGCGTCTCGTCGTCCCACGCGGTGACGGACGTGACCGCGGTGAGCTGCGTCGTGCTGCACACGAACGCCTCGTCGGCGGCGAGCAGATCGGCGCGGGTGAACGGCCGGGAATCGTCCGTCGGGATACCCAAAGCGTTGGCCAGGTCCAGTACTTCACGGCGTGTCACCCCGCCGAGCACCCAGCCGTCGTCGGGGTGGGTCCGCAGCACACCCTCGGCGACGACGAACACGTTGGTCGACGCGCCTTCGGTGATGTGGCGGTCGGCGGTGCCGGGCTTAGCCCGCTCGAAGACCGCCTCGGCCGCGCCGCGGCGCACCGCCTCGGTCTTGGCCCGCGACGCGGGCAGCAGCATCAGCGACTTGATATGGCAGCGGGTCCAGCGGCAGTCGTCGACGAGGTGCGCCGAGCCCTCGGCCAGCGGCGCGTCTGCCGCGATCGGCTGGCCGGGGTAGGCGATCAGCGTGACCGTCGGCTTGGGATCGGCAGGGCTGACAAAGTCGCGGGCCGCCTCGCCACGGGTCACCTGCCAGTAAACCTTCCCGTCGGTTAGCCCGTTGCGCCGCATCAGCTCGTCCGACCACGCCGCGAACGGCTCGGCGTCCACCTCGCTGAGCCCGATGCCGTCGAGGCTACGTCGCAGCCGATCGACGTGGGCCCGCATCGCGAACGGCCGGCCGCGGTCGTACCGCACCACCTCGTAGACGCCGTCGGCAAACAGCACGCCGCGGTCCTGCAGCCCGTACCCCGCCGTGTCGTGCGACACGAAGCCGCCGTGATGGAAGACGATCGGGGCCTGCACCCCCGGAATATAGCCCCCCCGCTGGGGCTTACGGCAATCCGAGCACCCGCGCCCCGCCGGCCGGCCGGCTGCAGAACGCCGACGCCTCGATGCCCGTGGCCGCCTCGTACCCGGCGAGCACCTCGCGCTCCACGTCCGCCGCGGCCTCGGCCGCGACGAGCGTCACCGTGCAGCCGCCGAACCCCCCGCCGGTCATCCGCGACCCGTACACGCCCCGGTCCGGCCCGAGTCCCGTCGCCAGCTCGACCAGCTGATCGAGCTCGGGTGTGCTTACCTCACAGTCGTCCCGCAGCGACGCGTGGCTCCCGACCATCAGCCGCCCCACCGCCGCCCAGTCGCCGGTCGCCATCGCCTCGGCGCACCGCAGGGTGCGTGCGATCTCCGTCACCACGTGCCGGCCCCGCCGGTGATCGACCTCGCCGATCTCTCCCCGCACCGCGTCGAGGTCGTCGAGCGTGATCTCGCGCCAGCTCGCCTTGCCCACCGCCGCCTTCGCCGCGGCGACCGACGCCCGCCGCTGGTTGTACTCGTCGCCCAGCTGGTGCGGCCGGTTCGAGTTGACGATCAGCACCGCCAGCTCTTCGCCGTCCAGCGGCACGGCCCGCGTCGAGTAGTCCACGCAGTCGATCAGCAGCGCGTGGCCCGCCTCGCCCATCGCCGAGATGAACTGGTCCATGATCCCGCACTTGGTCCCGCCGTAGCGGTGCTCGGCCAGCTGACACAGCAGCGCCTTGTTGACCCCGCCCAGCTCGACGCCGCCCATCGCCTCGAGCAGCGTCGCCGCGGCGACCTCGATCGCGGCGGAAGACGACAGCCCCCCGCCCGCCGGCACGTCCGAGTCGAGCATCAGCTCGAAACCCGTCGGCGTGTAGCTGAACGCCGCGACGCCGCGCAGGTACCGCGACCAATCGGGCTCGCCCAGCGCGATTGGGGCGTCGTCGATGTCGAACACCGCCTCACCCGGAAGCGCCGTGGACCGCAGCTTGGCCAGCGAGTCTTTCCGGGGGCGGCCGACGGCGATCGCTTGGCGTTCGATGGCCATCGGCAGAACGTAGCCGTCGCAGTAGTCGATGTGCTCGCCGATGAGGTTGACCCGGCCCGGCGCGGCCGCGGCGTGGGTCGGCGCGTGGCCGTAGGCGTCACGGAAACGGTCGATCGTTCGTTGCAGCTGGGCGTCCACGGGTCGGGATCATAACGCCGGCCCCGCCGCGCAGCGTTTGATCGTCCCCGGCGCGACCGATAGACTCTCCGCCCTCTCGGGCAAGGCTTATGCAATTCCTACTGATCGACCAGGTCATCGAACAAACGCAAGACCGCCTCGTGGGGCTCAAGGCGGTGACCCAGGGCGAGGAATACCTCAAGGACCACTTCCCGGGCTTCCCGGTCCTGCCCGGCGTGATGATGCTCGAGACGATGGTGCAGGCGGCCCGCCTCCTGGTCCGCCGCGTCGATGGACCGCCGAAGGCCGGCCACCTCACGCTCCGCGAGGTCCGCAACCTCCGCTACGCCGCGATGGTCCGCCCCGGCGAGACGCTCCGCGTCGAGGTCTCGATCCGTAAACGCGACGACGACGGCTTCGAGTTCCAGGGCCAGGGCACGGTCGATG
>JBCCOP010000215.1:0-2368 GCA_039025315.1 Planctomycetota bacterium
CGCCAGGGCCGGGCCGTGGCCCCGCGACCGCGCCGCGGCGGCGTACCAGCACCGGCTCGGCTCGGGCTCGTCCACCGCCACGCCCTCGGTCACGATCGCCTCGTCCAGCAGCGACGCCACCGACCCCACCTCACCCACCCCGACGGTGTGGTACCCCGCGTCGGCGAGCCAGGTCGGCAGCGCGTCCCGCAGCGGCTCGGCCGCCCGGCTCTCGTCGTCCCGCAGACGGCCGTGCTGCCGGGCGTGCAACCCCGTGAGCACGCTCGCCATCGCCCCCGGGTCCGCCGGGCTCGCCGCGGTCAGCACCAGCCGCAGCCCCGCGTCCGCCAACCCCACCAGGTTCGGCGTCGGCAGCGGCCACTCCCGCTCGTCCGACAACGCGTCGCTGCGCAGCCCGTGCGCCAGGACGATCAACAAGTTCCGCTTGAATCGCATGAGTCCGAAGCTTCTCTCTCTACCCCCACCGACCAGTTGCCCCCGGAAACCCCCCGGAAACGTCGCGCCGGCCCGGACCCCCTCCGGCTTCCCCACCCGTCCGGGGCCGACCGACGCACGTCGCCGGCCCGCGTTGCGCGGCCCGGCACTCAAACATGCCCCCGCCCACGCCGATTGCCAACCCAAATCGCAACCAATTTCACCCCCGCCGCCGCTAGACTGCCGCCCCATGGCCCTGCTCAGCGTCGCCAACGTCACCTTCTCCTACGGCGACCGCGTCGTCCTCGACGGCGTCAACCTCACCGTCGACGCCGGCCAGCACGTCGGCCTCGTCGGCCGCAACGGCTGCGGCAAGTCCACCCTCCTCAAAATGATCGCCGCCCACGCCGACGCTGAACGGAGTGAAGCGTCTGCTATCCCCCCCTTAAAACCCGAGTCCGGCCAGATCCAACTCTCCCGCGGGGCCGCCGCCGGCTACCTCCACCAGGACCACGACCTCGACCTGGCCCGCACCCTCCGCGAAGAGGCCGGCCACGCCTTCGCCGAGCTCGAAGCCCTCCATCAACAGCTCGAGGAAACCGCCGAGGCCATGGGCACCGCCGAGGGCGATCAGCTCGAAGTGCTGATGAAAAAGTACGAGCAGTTCGAGGAACGCATGCAGGCCTCCGGCGGCTACGCCGTCGACCACCGCATCGACGAAACCCTCCACGGCCTCGGCCTCACCGACGCGATGTTCGGCATCCGATGCGGCGACCTCTCCGGCGGACAAAAAGGCCGGCTCGCCCTCGCCAAGCTCCTGCTCGCCCAGCCCGACGTCCTGCTGCTCGACGAACCCACCAACCACCTCGACATCGCGGGCCGCGAATGGCTCGAGCAGTTCCTCTCGACCTACGCCGGGGCTGTCGTGCTCATCAGCCACGACCGCTGGCTCCTCGACCGCGTCGTCACAAAGATCTACGAGCTCGAAGCGGGCCAGATGGTGGAGTACCCCGGGAATTACGAGAAGTTCCGCGAGCTGCGTGCCGCCCGCATCGAGGACCAGCGCCGCGCCTTCGAGAAGCAGCAGACCAAGATCAAACAGGAGCAGGGCTTCATCGACCGCTACCGCGCCGGCCAACGCGCCAAGCAAGCCCAGGGACGCGAGAAACGCCTCGAACGCTACAAACGCGACCACCTGCTCGAGCCGCCCGTCGAGTTGGACGTGATGAAACTCAACTTCAGCCCCAAGCAGCGCGGCAACGACATCGTCGCCAACGCCGAGGGCCTGTCGCTGACCCACGACAACGACGGCTCGCCGAAGCGGCTTTTCGCCGAAGTGGACCTCACCCTCAAACGCGGCGAACGCCTCGGCGTCATCGGCCCCAACGGCGCGGGCAAGTCCACCTTCGTGAGGTGTTTGCTCGGCGAACAAGAGCCCACTTCCGGGGGCGGCAAGCTGGGCAGCCAGATCGACGTCGGCTACTTCACCCAGGCCCACGAGCACCTCGACTTGGGCAAGACCATCGTCGAGTACCTCCGCGGCTTCACGCCAAACGAGCTGGAACAAGAAGCCCGCGACCTCGCCGGTGCGTTCCTGTTCTCGGGCGACGAACAGGACAAGCCGTTGTCGGTGCTTTCCGGCGGCGAGCGGGCCCGGGCCGTGCTGGCCGGGCTGGTCAACGGCGGGCACAACCTGCTCGTGCTCGACGAACCGACCAACCACCTCGACATCCCCAGCGCCGAGCGGCTCGAAGACACCCTCCGCACCTACACCACGCAGCAGCAGGCCTACTCGACCAAGGCCGGCGGCCCGTCGGGACAGGCCGGCACGCTGATCCTCATCACCCACGACCGCATGCTGCTCGACCACCTCGTCGATCAGCTGCTGGTCTTCGACGGCGACGGCGGCTGCACCCACTTCCTCGGCACCTACTCCGAGTGGCTCGACCAACAA
>JBCCOP010000216.1:0-2324 GCA_039025315.1 Planctomycetota bacterium
GCGTGGGTGTGGCCGCGGATGAAGTCCAGCAGCAGGTCCGGGTCGAGCATGTGCTCGATCACGTCCACGCTCATGACGAGGTCCGCCGGGCCGAGCCCGCTCTCGGCGGGCCGCTCGAAGTCGGCCGCGACGAAGTCGATCCCCGGGAACAGCTCGCGGGACCGCTCGACACAGGTCGGCTGATCGACGCCGACCAGCGAGGTCAGGCTCGGCAGCGGGCGGATCAGCTCGTCGAGCTTGTGACCCAACCCGCAGCCGACGTCGATCACGCTCGTGAGTTGTTCCCGCCGGACGATATCGCCGGCCAGGTCGTAGACCGCGAACTGCGCGTGCCGCGACAACGACAGGCGAAACGGCGTCCAGTAATCACCGGCCGCCTCTTCGAGCGTCGCGTTGACGGTGCGGTGCTCGTAGCCGTCTTTGATGAAGTAGTCACCCACGGCCGGGCTCCGGTGATGGCGTGTCGCCGGCGGTTTTTTCCCGCAGGACGTAGCCGCGCACCGTGGCGAGACCCGCGGCGCTCAGCAGCCGGGCCAGCGGTGCCCCGCCGAAGAAGTACGGCGAATAAAAACCGAGCCGAACGTTATGCAGCACCTCGAAGCCCGCGTCGTCGAAGGCGCGTCGCCACGCCGCGTCGCGGTTCTCGCGCAGCTCCTGCCAGTTGCTGTCGTACTCGCCGTGGACTCGCGGGTAGAGCTTCTGCCACCACCGCCGGCGGGACGCGCGATGGGGGTTGTTGGTCTCCCGGCCGGCGTAGAACTTGCCGCGATCGGCGTCGCGCCGCGTCCGCCGGCCGGCGAGGCTGCGGGTCAGGCCACGCAATTCCTTGCGGACCGCGTCGGGGTAGAAGCCCAGCCACTGGGTCAGCTTCATCGGCGCGGTGGGCACGACCTGGACGATGACCCCGCCGGGGCGGAGCAGGCGCGCCTGCTGCCGGACCGCCGCGGCGCGGTCGCGGATGTGCTCCAGCACCGCGAGGCTGAACACCAGGTCCGCCCGCCGCTCGGCCAGCGGCGGCCGCTCCGCCTCGCCGGCGACCAGCAGCACCCGGCCGTCGCGCGGCGGCCGCATCCGGTTCGGGTTGATGTCGAAGCCCACCACGCGTTCGGCGTGGCGCGTCAGCTCGTGGGCCGCCCAGCCGTCGCCGCAGCCGACCTCGACGATCAGCCGCCGCGGCGCGTCGCCGAGACGGTCGAAGACCCGCCGGATCATCCAGCCGCGCTGGCGGTGCTGGTACGCCCGCGGCTCGGGCCAGTGGGCCGCGGCGTACAGCGGCCGGAACAGGTGCTGGATCGGGTGCGGCATGGGTGGTCGGTCGGCGGCGCAGACTCCGGAGCCGACTCACTTTAAGATACCCGGCCCATGCAGGCGTTCTGGGCGTTTGCCCGCGACATGCTGCGTTACCGCCGGCTGCTGGTGCTCGCCACCGCCGCGGCGCTGCTCGACGCGCTGACCGCGTTCGCGGGCTTCGGGCTGATCCAGGGCGTGCTGCGGATGACCTTCCAGGACCAGGTCACGCTCCACGCCGCCCTGGCGGAATTCCTCGGCCGGGCCGAGGTGCGGAACGTCATCGGCGACCGGACCGCGTGGGCCGCCGCGATTCCCGACGACATGTTCACCGGGTTCGTGATCGCGCTGCTGGCGATCCTGCCGCTGACCGCGTTCGGCGCGACGATGCGGTTCACCCACCAGGCGATGGCGATCACCGTGTCGCTGCGGACGGTGATGCGGGTGCGGCAGCGGGCGTACTTCAAGATGCTGCACCTGCCCGTCGAGACACCACAAACCGCGGCCGTTCCGGGGGCGGGGGGGATTCCGGGGGAGGGGATGGAATCCGCCGATGCGCTGAGCCGGCTGATCAGCGACACGGCCCGGCTGAGCAAGGGCTTCTCGACGCTGATGGGCAAGGCCCCGCGGGATGTGCTGATGGGGGTCGCTTTCCTCGCCTGGGCGCTGATCAACGACTGGCAGCTCACGGCGATCTTCCTGCTCGGGCTGCCGCCGATCGGGATCGCGATCCGCAAGTTCGGCAAGCGGATCCGCCGGGCGTCGAAGTACTCGCTGCGGCAGTACGCGGTGATGATCGGCGCGGCGCAGGAGTCGATGCTCGCCCCGGCCGTCGTCCGGCTGCACGACGCCGAGGGCTACGAACGCCGGCGGTTCAACACGATCAACCGACGGGTGTACCAGCAGGAGGTGCGGGCCCGCACGGCGCGGGCGCTCAGCTCGCCGGTGATCGAGCTGATCGCGTTGTGCGGGCTGATCGCGGTGTCGCTGGTCGCGGCGTGGCACGTGTTCCGCAGCGCGTCGCTGCAGCCGTTCGA
>JBCCOP010000217.1:0-2297 GCA_039025315.1 Planctomycetota bacterium
CCCACGTCGGCGGTGCTGACGACTTCGGTCAACGGCGTGGTCCCCAAGAAGGGCTCGGTCGCCTACGACACCTCCAAGGCTGCGGCGAACCACGTGGTCCGCGAGATGGCGATCGAGCTGGCCCCGACCGTCCGCGTGAACGCCGTGGCCCCCGCGACCGTGGTGAAGGGCTCGACGATGTTTCCCCGCGACCGGGTGATCGCGTCGCTGACCAAGTACGAGATCCCGTTCAGCGAGGACGCCAGCGACGACGAGCTGCGTGACGCCCTCGCCGGGTTCTACGCCAAGCGGACACTGCTGCACGAGCCGATCACCCCGGACGACCAGGCCGAGGCCGCGTACTTCCTGGTCTCATCACAGTCGTCGAAGACGACCGGCCAGGTCATCAACGTCGACGGCGGGCTGCACGAGGCGTTTCTTCGGTAACCCGGACTCCCCCCGGAATCCCTCATGCCCTCCACCCACCTCGCCATCGACCTCGGGGCCGAGTCCGGCCGGGTGATCGTCGGGACGCTCGACGCCGGCCGGCTGTCGCTGCATGAGGCCCACCGCTTCCGCCACCTGCCGGTGCCCACGCCCGCCGGGCTGTGCTGGGACCTCACCGGGCTGTGGCGGCACATCCTTGACGGCCTCCGCGCCGCGGGCGAATACTGCGCCGCCGAGGGGCTGACCCCCGAGAGCGTCGGCGTGGACACGTGGGGCGTCGACTTCGCTTTGTTATCGAAGCAAGGCGTGCTGCTCGGGCTGCCGCGCTGCTACCGCGACCCGGCGTTCGACGATGCGTTCGACCGCGTGACGCAGCGGCTCGAACCGCGGGCGATCTACGAGGCGACCGGCATCCAGCTGATGGCGCTCAACTCGCTGTACCAGCTCGAAGCGCGTTACACGCAAGAACCGGAGTTGTTCGATTCCGGGGGTACTTCCGGGGGCGGGTCTTTACATTTCATGCCGGACCTGTTGCACCACCTGCTATCGGGGGTCGCCACGGTCGAGCGCACCATCGCCTCGACGAGCCAGATGGTGGACGCCCGCACCGGCGACTGGAACCGCGGGCTGCTGCAACAACTCGGCCTGCCCGACGCGATGCTCCGAACGCCCGTCGATCCCGGCACCGTCATCGGGCCGATCACCCCAGAAGTCGCCGCGGCAACGGGGCTGCCGGCATCGGTGCGCGTCGTCTTGCCGCCGGGCCACGACACGGCCTGCGCGGTGGCGGCCGTTCCCACCGAGCCGAACTCTTCCTGGTGCTACCTCAGCAGCGGGACGTGGTCGCTGCTCGGGGCCGAGCTCGACGCCCCGCGGATCGACGACGCCACCGCCGCGGCGAACTTCACCAACGAGCTCGGCGTCACCGGCACCGTCCGCTTCCTCAAGAACATCTCCGGCCTGTTCCTCGTCCAGGAGGTCCGCCGCGACCTGCAACGCCGCGGCGACGACCTCGACTACCCGGAGCTCACCGCCCTGGCCGGTGAAGCCGAACCGGGCCGGTGCCTCGTGCCCGTGGCCGATCCCGCGTTCGCCCGCCTCGGCGACGCCGCCTCACGCCTGCAACGCTACGCCCGCCAGACCGGCCAGCCCGTCCCCGAGACGCCCGGCCAACTCGTGCGCGCCTGCCTCGACAGCCTCGCCCTCGAGTACCGCCGGACGCTGGCCCAACTCGAAAGCCTGCTCGGCCGAACCTTCGACGTGCTGCACGTCGTCGGCGGCGGCGGCAAGAACCAACTGCTCAACCAACTCGCCGCCGACGCCACCGGCAAGCCCGTCGTCGTCGGCCCCGAAGAGGCGACCGCCGCGGGCAACGTGCTGGTCCAGGCGATCGGGTGCGGCCACCTGCCCGACCTCACCGCCGCCCGCCGCGTCGTCCGCGACTCGACCGAGTTGTCCCGCGTCGAGCCCAGCGGCACGGATTTCACGGGGTCGGCCGAGCGATACGCCGCGCTGCCCGCGGTGGACGACGGTGCTTAGCGGGTGACGCGAAGCGTCCCGCGTTCTGATTTTCACGGCAAAACGCGGGCGGCTGCGCCGCACCCGCTAAACGTGAGACCGGCGCGTCGGTTTATCCGAACCTACCCGTGATGTAGTTCTCGGTGCGTTCGTTCTCGGGGTTGGTAAAGACCCGGCGGGTCTCGCCGAACTCGATGAGGTGGCCCTCGAACAGGAACGCGGTGTAGTCGCTGGCGCGGGCGGCCTGCTGCATGTTGTGGGTGACGATGGCGATCGTGTAGTGCTTCTTGAGCTCGTCCATGAGGTCTTCGATGGCGACCGTGGACTTGGGGTCCAGGGCGGAGCAGGGCTCG
>JBCCOP010000218.1:0-2291 GCA_039025315.1 Planctomycetota bacterium
CGCCCGCGAGGTCGCCGGCATGATCCAGTCCATCGCCGCCGCCACCGAGCAGCAGTCCGCCACCTCCGAAGAGGTCGCCCGCAACGTCGAGTCCATCGCCGCCGTCACCCAGCAGTCCAAGGACGGCTCCCAGCAGGCCGCTATCGCCGCCGCACAGCTCTCCGAACGGGCCGAACGCCTCCAGGGCCTCGTCAACAAGTTCAAGGTCGATCAGGAATTGGCCGAAGCGGCCTGACCCCCGGAACCGACCCCCGGAACCGACCCCCGGAGCCGACCCCCGATAACCCGCCGCCGCCCGCGGAGGCTTGACGAAAAACCCGACCGAAGCGACACTTGAACCCCGTCCCGCCACCCGGCGGGGCGGGTTTTCGTGCCGGCCTTCTGCCGGCCTCACTTGGAGTCTTGACCATGGCGCGTGCGCGTTCGGGCGGCGGCGGATCGATCTGGGGCCTGGTGCTCTTCGGCGCCGGCTTCTTCATTTGCCTGATCCTGGCGATCGTTTTCTACACCCGCGTCGAGACCGCCGAGCAGGCCGCCGCGCAGGCGCAGACCGAGCTCGCCGGCGTCCAGAGCAGCGGCGACGCCGCGAACCCCCAGTTGGCGCAGCTCATCGACGGCGTGGAGGGCCGCACCACCGTCAGCCGGCTGCTGGCCGTGGTCGCCCAACGGGACGACCGCGTCGCCCAGCTCGAAGGCGAGGTCGGCCAGCTCTCGGTCCGCCTCTCGGGCATCGAGGCCGAGCGCGACACCGCCCAGCGCGGCCGCGAGGCCGCTGACGCCCGCGCCACCCGCGAGGCCCAGGGCCGGCAGCGGCTCGCCGACGAGCTGCGCCAGGAGGTCCGTGGCCTCGAGCAAACAGTCTCGGACATCTCGGCCGAGAACGACCGGCTCGAGTCGCTGATCGACACATCGATCCAGGAAGTCGACCGCACCTATCAGAGCCAGATCACCCAGCTGCGGCAGCGCCTCGCGGCCGCCAGCGGCGAGGTGACCGAGCGTGACCGCACCATCGCCGAGCTACGCGACACGGTCGAGTCGCTGCGGGGCGTGACGCCCGAGTCGGTGGCGGTCACGCTCGCCGACGCCACGGTGGTCGCCCAGATCCCCGAGCAGAACAAGGTGTACTTCAACCTCGGTCGAAACCAGAACCTTCGTCTGGGCATGCCGTTCCAGGTCTACGACCCCGACGATCTGGTGAAGATCGAGGACCCCGAGGCCGAGGGCAAGGCGGTGGTGGAGGTGATCAACCTCGACGCCGAGACCGCCGTGGGCCGGGTGGTCAGCCGCAAGCCGCGGGCGGTGGTGAACAACGGCGACACGCTGGTCAACGTGGTCTACGACCCCAACCGCGTGCTGAGCTTCCACGTCTTCGGGCAGTACGACCTCGACGCCGACGGCGACCTCGACGACAACGGCGCCGACCGCGTCGAGAGCCTGGTCCGCCGCTTCGGCGGCCGGCTGACCGACGAGCTGGGCTTCGCCACCGACTACCTCGTGCTCGGCGTGCCGCCCGAGCTGCCGGTCCGCCCCGACGACGAGCTGGACCTGATCCTGATGCAGCAGTACCGCGTCGAGCTGGACAACTTCCAGTCGTACCAGGACCTCATCGCCCGGGCCGGCGAGCTGGACATCCCCGTGCTCAACCAGAACCGCTTCCTCGACCTCGTCGGCTTCTTCGCCCGCTGATTTGGCGCAGCGCGGCCCGATCTACGAAAAAGTCGAGTACGCCGTGGCCCGCACCCTGGCGACCGCGGTCACCTCTTTCAACGTCGAGCACAGCCAACGCACCGCCCGCTTCATCGGCGCCGCCCTCGACCGCTTCGACCACCGCCACCGCAAACGCGCCCAGCACAACATCCGCCTCTGTTTCCCCGATTGGTCCGAGCAGCAAGTCGCCCGCTGCGCCCGGCGGTCCAACCAGCACCTCATCCAGCTCGCCTTCGAAGCCCTCTACACCCCCCGCCTGCTCAACGACGACTCCTGGCCCGACCACGTCGTCATGCACAACCTCGGGCCCGCCATCGACGTCCTCAACGCCGACGGCCCCGTCATCCTCCTCACCGCCCACCTGGGCAACTGGGAGGTCCTCGGCTACCTCCTCGCCCTGCTGGGCTACGACACCGACACCATCGCCCGGCCGCTGGACAACAAGCTCATCAACGACTGGCTCCTGGGCATCCGCGAGAACCGCGGCATGCGCATCCTCACCAAGTTCGACGCCACCGACCGCATGATCGCCGTGCTCAACCGCGGCGGGAACCTCGCCTTCACCGCCGACCAGAACGCCGGCG
>JBCCOP010000219.1:0-2269 GCA_039025315.1 Planctomycetota bacterium
GCCGGTCTTGATGTGGCAGAAGCCGCAGGCGCGGGTGCACACGTCGCCGAGGATCATCATCGTCGCGGTGCCGCGGGCCCAGCACTCGCCCATGTTCGGGCACTTGGCCGACTCGCAGACGGTGTGCAGCTGGTACTTGTCGACCAGCCCACGCGTCTCGGCGTAGCCCTTGCCCCCCGGAAGGGGCGCGCGTAACCAGTTGGGCTTCTTCTTGCGGATGAAGTCGATGCCGCCGGCGTCGGACGACGCGGCGTTGTCGAGCACCATGTTGGACAGGGAGATACCCAAGGCAATCCAAGTTTAGCCGCTTACCCCTTCATCGGCGTCGGGGTGCTTCGGGCTTGGAACAACAAAAAACCGCCGAGGCTCCCTCCTCCGGGGTGCCTCAGCGGTCACTTCTTGTCGGTTTGTTGAACCAGTAGGCGGTCAGGCCGCGGGCGAGACCTCGACGAACCGGCTCACGCTCGGCAGGTCCCGCAGCACGTCCACGCTCGCCACGATCGTCCCCGACGCGCCGGGCTCGGCCGCGACCGGGTGCTGCTTGGCCAACCGCGACTCCCAGACCCGCCAACGCCCGCCGCGGCTGGACATCCACTGGGCCTTTTTGCGAACTTTGGCGTGACGCTTGTTCTCGGCGACCGCGGCCGGGTCTTTGCTCAGCAGCCGCACCAGCGTCTTGCCCGCCGCCGCGTTGGTTGGCCGCTTGACGACCTTGACGTTGATCTTCGTGCCGGGGGCGATGTCGCTGCTCATGGCAAAATTCGGGGTAAGGGTTGGGGTTGGGTGGTCCGCAGACGTCCCGGCGTATTCGCCACGCCGAGCAGAGCAGTATGCCCGAACCCGTCTTTTCGGTCAAGGCTCCGGCCGGTCCCACCGCAGCGCCGCCGCCACCGCCGCGGCCGTCAGCCCGATGTCCGCCAGCACCACCCGGCCGAGATAAGCGCCGGCCTCCCCCGCGGCGAAGCCCGCCTTCTCGGCCACAAAACTCACCGTGACGTCCGCCGCCACCGCCCCGCTCTCGGCGACCGCGCCCGTGTCCGCGTCCAACCCCGACGGCAGGTCTAGGCACACCACCCGCCGGCCGTCCCCTTCCCCCCGCTCGTTCAGCAACGCCACCGCCGCCGCCGTCGCCGGCCGCAGCGGCCCGGCCGCCGCCCGGTACCCCGTGCCCAGCAGCGCATCGACCGCCACGTGCGCCCCCCGCACCGCCGCCTCCGCCGCGTCCCTCTGCTCGTGCCAGCCCCACACCCGCCCGCCCAACCGGGTCCACGCCACCGCGTTCACCGCCGCGTCGCCGGTCAGCTCATCCACCGGCTTCACCGCCACGACCTCTACCCCCTGCAACCCCCAACTCGTCAACTGACGCGCCACCACGTACCCGTCCCCGCCGTTGTTCCCCCCGCCGCACACCACCGCCACGCGGGCCGTGCCTTCGTCCACCACGAACCACCGCCGCAGCTCGTCGAACACCGCCCCCGCGGCGTTCAGCCCCGCGTTCTCCATCAGCACCAGCCCCGGCAGCCCCAGCACCTCGATCGCGTAGCGGTCCACCGCCGCCGCCTCGGCCCGCGTCAGCCGACGCGGCGCCCCGCCCGCTTCCCTATCATCCCCAGGGCCTGCCCCTTGCGCGTCTCCCGTCTCGGCTGTCGTCAAGTCGCTCTCCACGCCGATCATCCTACCGCCGCCATGCGGATCGATATCAAAGACAACCACGGCCGGCCGCGCCTGACCGTCCACCTCGACCCCGCCGACCCCCCCGCCGTCGTCAAGGCGGACGACGGCCGCGGCCCCGCCGTGTCCCTCGACTGGGACCGCGCCCTCGACGACGAGGGCCGGCTCCGCCACTGCCCCGTCTGCGACTGCCCCGACTTCTACGTCCGCAAGAACGTGCCCCAGCTCACCGTCTTCGCGCTGATCGTCGCCGCCGCCGTCGTCGCCATGGTGTTCTACGGCTTCGGGCTCTCCGTCCCCGCGCTGATCGTGCTGGGCCTGGTCCTGGGCGTCGACCTGCTGATCTACCTCTTCGCCGACCGCTACCTGGTCTGCTACCGCTGCGGCAGCGAGTTCCGCGACACCCCGCTGCTGCCGACCGACCGGCCGTGGAACCCCGCGATCGCGGAGAAGTACCGCCGGGCCGCAACCCCGGACGCAGACGAAACCCCACGCAAACACGATCCCCGGTGCCGGCCACGGACCGCCTTTAAACCTGAACCACCCCGCCCACCCCCACCCCCCCCTCGTGCTCTTCGGCGGCGGCGACCACGGCCAC
>JBCCOP010000220.1:0-2242 GCA_039025315.1 Planctomycetota bacterium
AACGATGCGCTCTTTCTTGCCCTTGCCGCGGACGTGCATGGTGCTGCCTTCCATGTCGAGGTCGTTGCGGTTGAGGTCGACGAGCTCGGAGACGCGGACGCCGGTGGAGTAGAGGGTTTCGAGGATGGCGCGGTCGCGGGCACCGAGGGTCTCGCGGTTGTCGGGGGCGGCGAGGAGGGCCTCGACCTGCTCGACGCCGATGGCCTTGGGCAGGCGTTTGGTCTGCTTGGGCGTGCGGATCAGGAGCATGGGGTTGGTGTCGCAGTGCCCCTTGCGGAGCATCCACTTGTAGAAGCTGCGGAGGGTGGCGATCTTGCGGGCGGTGGTGGCGGGCGAGTAGCCGAAGCCGTCGAGGTGGGCGAGGAAGCCGCGGACGGTCATGGCGTCGGCGGCGTGGAGCTTCTGCTGGACGACGGGGATCAGGTGCTCGGGGATGACCTGGTCGGGGCCGACGGAGTCGCCGGCGAGGTACTCGGCGAACTGGCGGAGGTCGGCGCCGTAGCAGCGGGCGGTATAGGGGGAGAAGTGGCGCTCGTGCTTGAGGTAGTCGACGAACTGCTGGACGATGGGGGCTTGCTCGGGCATGGTCTTTTCCTCGGGGGCACGGGGGCCGGGGTTTGGGTCTGGGTCGGGATCGGGTCAGGCGGAGCGGCGGCGGGCGGTTTGGGCGGCGGCGAGGCGGTCGGACATCCGCTGGCCCAGCTGGTGGGACAGGACGGCGGCGTCGAACCAGTTGAGGTCGGAGGTCGGGTCGGCGACGAGGCCGCGGAGCTCCTGGAGGAGCGTGGCCTCTCGGCCCGGTGCGCAGTCGAAGACGTAGCGGCGGTCGCGTTTGACGAGTACGAGGCGGTCGTCGTCGCGGGTCTCGAGCCGGGGGGCGTCGTCGGGCGGGATGTCGGCGAACTCGGGCATGGGTCGGTCACGCGTCGGGCCGGTCGGGGACCGGCGGCGTGCCGATCCAACTAAGTTCCGGAGCCCCCGTATGTCCGGGGGAGGTTTCGATCTTGCTGGGTCGTAGCCGGCTGATTCCGTGGGCGGAGGTCTTCGGGTTGAGGCCGACGCAGGCGGTAGCGCTCGGCGTCGAGCAAGCGGGCGGTCAGCTGGTAGCTGACGAATTCGGTGTACAGATCGATGCTGAGGGTGTGGCGACGCAGGGCGAGCTCGGGGTCGGACGCGGGCTTGCGTTCGGCGACGTAAGCGGCGAGCAGGTCGACGACGTTGGGATCGGCGGCGTCGTAGAACCCGGCGATGGCGGTGGCGGGTTGGCCGCGAACATCCGTGATCGTGGCCCCCGGAAGCCGGGCACTGGTGTCTGTCGGCGAAGCGGAGAGTTCGCGCGGGTCGAGGTCGGTGCCCCGCCAGGCGACGCGGCCGTCGAGGTAGAGCTCGAGGCTCAGGCCGAGTTTGGGCGGGGTGTAGGGGTCGTAGGCGGTAACGCTGCCGACGAGCAGGCCGTCGACGCCGAGCGTCTGGCGGACCCGCATGGCGTCGGCCTTGGTGGCGATGCGTTGCAGCCCGAGCGCTTCCATCGCGGCGAGGACGCGGTTGACCGGCAGGGTCTCGAGGCCGCGGGTCAGGGCCAAGCGCTGCGTCACCTTGTCGGCGACGCGGGTTCCGTCGGCGTAGCGGCTGCCCGACTCGTTGCGGAGCGGAGCGACGGCGAACACCAGCCGGCGTTCGTAGGGCGTCTCGATGGTCTCGACGCGCTGCGGCGTGTCGCAGCCGGGCAGCGTGGAGACCAACAGCAGGACGGCGAACGCCGGGGCCAGCATGATCTGTTTACTTGTCATGGCGTCCTGCCGTGGGGGGCCGGGGCGTCCTGCCGCGGCGTTGAGGTTGTGTGGTCGTGAGGCTTAGGGCAGCGGCTCGGTCGGCGGCGCGGTGGCCTCGGTGGCGTTGGGCTTCATGCCCTGGGGTCTGGCCAGCATCACGGCCCGGTCGGGTCGGAGGGCGTAGACGTTTTCGACGCCGTCGACGCCGCGGTTGGACACGAAGTAGATCGCGCCGTCGGCCGACCAGGTCGGCCCGAGGTTCCCGAAGCGTCCGCGGGTGAGCTTGGCCCGGCCGGTGCCGTCGGCGTTGCTGACCCACAGGTCCGCTCGTGAACCCACGGGAATATCGGTCGTTGGGTCCACGTGCGGACCTGTGGGTCAGCAACGCCGACGGCACCGGCCGGGCCAAGCTCACCCGCGGACGCTGCGGGAACCTCGGGCCGACCTGGTCGGCCGACGGCGCGCTCTAC
>JBCCOP010000221.1:0-2241 GCA_039025315.1 Planctomycetota bacterium
CCGCTTGATCGCCCCGCCCTTGCCGGCCGCGTCCCGGCCCTCGAACAGCACGACCGCCCGGTACCCGGTCGCCTTGATCCACTCCTGCATCTTCACCAGCTCGACCTGCAGCCGGGCCAGCTCCTTGGCGTAGACCTTGCCCGACAGCTTGCCGTCGGCGGGCGGCGCGTCGGGGACTTTGCCGTTCGACGCGGCCTTCTGCTTCTTGTTTTTGGACTTGGCGGGCTTCTCGGTCTTGGTCGACGGCATGTCGGGGCTCGGGGGCACGCGGGGCGCGGGGTCGAGCAGGCTCTCGGGTACGGTTATAGAGCAAACGCATGGACGGGGCTAGGTTTTTCTGGCGTCCGCCGCGGCACGCCCCGGGGGAAAAGGTAAATTCCGGGGGTGTTCGATCCCGACCAACTGCCGGTGCCGGACCTGGGGCTGAGCTGCGTGGGCTGCGGCTACCCGTTGGCGTTCCTGGAGGAGCACCGCTGCCCAGAGTGCGGCCGGGCGTTCACGCTCGACGAGCACGTGCCGACCGGCGACGACGCCCCGCCGCTCTTTGCCGGAGGCGAGGCGGTCCACGCCACCCCGGAGATCGTCGCGCTGCTGGAGGCGTACCAGGTGCCGTTCGTCCGCCTGCGCGGCCACTTCGACGCGGCGCTGGGCTCGTACAGCGGCACGATCCTGTCGCAGCCCGCCCCGCCGATCGGCGTGCCACCGGGCTGCTACCTCGAGGCCATCGACCTGATCCGCCGGCTCACGCAGGGCGAGCCGATGCCCGAGCTACCCACCCCCTACGCCGAGGGCCACGACTGGGTCTGTGACGCTTGCGGCGAGGCGAACCCGAGCAACTTCGGCGTCTGCTGGTCGTGCCAGGCGCCGCGCGACCCGGCCGGCTCAGCCTGACCCGGCCCGCCTGCGCGTGAACTTCAGCCATACCCACACGCCGAACCAAAACAAACAATTCGCGGCGAAGAACTGCAGCACCAGCATCACCGTCGCGTTGCCCAGCCGCGAGTAGCTGATCACGTTCAGCGGGTCGTCCGACCGCAGCCGTTCGTCGGCGTGCTCCACCGGCGGCGCGATGCCGTACCAGCCCAAGACGTAGGAGAGCACGATCAGTGCGAGCGTCAAGACGCCGACGCCGACCCAGTAGGTGCGGCGGGAGACGGACTCGAAGAGGCGCGGGGGGGCGGTAGGCTCGGCCATGTCGGCATCGTAGCTGACGCGTCCGCGGTTATAATCCCGCCATGGGACAGGCCTACACGGTCAGCAACGGCACCCTGGTCCTCACGCTCACCGAAGCGGAAGAGGGTGGGTACGTCGTCACCTCGCCGCTGGACCCGGAACTCATCACGGAAGCCGAGACCGTGGCCGACGCATTCGCCATGGCCGAGGACGCCCTCAACGCCCTGCGTGAATCGCGGGCGAAACTCATTTCACAGATTCAGTCCATCGCCTGAGTCGATGGCCAACCCGTATCAAACCGGCGACGGCACCCCGAGTTGAGCACAGACCCCGCAGATCGTCCCTAGCTTAGGAAACTCCTTGTGCCGCGGCACCGGGGCCCGCGCCTGCGTCTTCAGGTTCATCCAGATGTCGTGCCGACCGCCGTGGTGGTGCAGCTCACATCCGTGGGCCCGCAGGTGTTTTTCCAGGTCGCGGCGTTTCATGCAGGGTCCCAACGGTGACCGGCATCAAATCACTGAGTCGTGCTTCGACAACCCGTGGGCCTCGGCGGTGTTGAGCTGCACCAAAGCCTCGGCCGGCGCGGCCCGCTTCGCGTCCTCGTCGTCGACGTAGTCGCTGTGGCACGACGCCTTGCCCGAGTCGTCCTTGGCCGAGAGCTTGCCCTTGGCCTTAGCGGCGAGTTTGTGGATCTCTTCGGGGCTGAGGTGGCCGCGCTGCTCGAGGATTTTTTCCTGCTCGGGGGTCAGGCCGGGCGACTTCTTGGTCTTGCCCCGGTCGAAGCCGTCGGCTTTCCCGCTGGCCCACTCCTGGATCTCCTTGGAGATGCGGACACTGCACCAGTCGTGGCCGCACATTGCGCAGAAGTCGGTGTCGACGTCCAGGTCCTCGTCGTGGTAGGCGCGGGCGGTGTCGCCGTCGAACGCCAGCTCGAAGTGCTTCTCCCAGTTCAGCGCGGCCCGGGCCCGCGTCAGGTCGTCGTCCCAGTCGCGTACCCCCGGGATGCCCAAGGCGATGTCCGCGGCGTGGGCGGCGATCTTGTAGGCGACGCAGCCCTGCTTCACGTCG
>JBCCOP010000222.1:0-2218 GCA_039025315.1 Planctomycetota bacterium
CCGCGATCAACAAAATGATGAACCGTTCTTTTCAGGAAGTTCCGGGGGGGGATGAAGTCGGCGTCGAAGATGGCGATGAGTTCGCCGATGGCGTGGGGCAGGGCGTCGGCGAGGGCGCCGGCCTTGTAGCCCGTGCGGTCGGTGCGGTGGCGCAGCTCGATGTCGACGCCGCGGGCTTTCCAGTACGCGACGCGGTCGGCGGCGACCCGGCGGCTGGCGTCGGTCGAGTCGTCGAGGACCTGGACCTGCAGTCGGTCGGCGGGGTAGTCGATCCGGCAGGCGGCGTCGATCACCCGCTCGGCGACGGCGCCCTCGTTGAACATCGGCAGCTGGACGGTGACGCGGGGCGGGACGTCGAAGCGCTTCGCCGGGCGGGCGGCGGGCCTGCGGTGGCGGTTGAAGAGGTAGACGAGCCAGTAGCGGTGCAGGCCGTAGAGCCCGATGAGCCCGATGAGCACGGCGTAGGCCACGGTGAGCGGCCACCGCAGGATTTCCAGCAGGGTCGCGGGGTCGGCGGCGGGGGCGATCGGGGCGAGGAGGTCGGGGGTCGTGGGCATGAGCGAAGCGGTCACCCGGTTGGCGGGTCGGACCGGCGTGGGGCGAGGGCGAGGGCGGGGTGGCTGGGTTTTACTCGCCCGGGATTGACACGGGCCAGCCGGTAGGGCGGGGTCAACTTCTCATTTTCACGGGAATCGGTCTGTGGTCGGGTAAAGCGTGATTCTTGTGGCGTTTAACGGATCGGCCGGAGTAAGGGCGGGGCCTTCGGGCCGGGCGAGGCAGCGGAACACGTGGGCTTTTACCGTTTGCCGGCACGAGAGTCCGGGGGTGACCGGGGGTGTCCGATAAGGCCCGGGCGGTTAAGCCCTTAAGACCCGGGCGGCCCACGGTCCGATACCTCCCTACGACCGAGAGAATCTGTCGTTGAAAGGGTAGCAGAGATTGACCGCGGTTCAAATTAATCGCGGGCGGCGGGAATTCAGAAGTCGGCGGTTTACAGAAAGACACGCGTGAGGAACCGGTCATGATGCGATACGCCAAGCAGGCCATGTGGCTGGTGATTCCTTGCTCGACCGGGCTCGCCGGATGCGGTGTGTTCCCGTCGGCCCAGCGGGGTCCGACCGAGGCTCAACTCGCCGGGGCTCCCGCGTTCCGCACGGCCCAGCCGAGTGAGGTCGGCGGTTCGGCCGGTCCGACGCTGCGACCCGGCACGTCGCGGGTGGCCCCGCCGATCCCCGTGCCGTCGTCGGTTCAACCCCTGACCTTGGCGGATCATTCCGTCGCCGAGACCGAGCCGTTGGCCGAAGCGTCGACCGCAGAGCCCGCCACCCCGCCGCCCGCCGCCGAGCCGACGGCCGCGGAAGCGGCGACCACCCCGGCGCCCCGCCCCGCCCGGGTCACCACACCGGTCAGCGCTCCCGACCCCCGCCGCGTCTCGCTGCACCGCTTCGGCGAGCTCGACGACCTGAGCGTGCCGAACGCCAGCCCGCTCGACGACCAGGGCGACCTCCGCCGCGTCACCTTCACCCACGAAGGCGCCGACTTCGACGTCGACACCGACCCGACCGGACGCTGGCTCGCCTTCGCCAGCACCCGCCACCGCGCCACGTCCGACATCTACCTGCAGCGCGTCGACGGCACGGCCGTGACCCAGCTCACCGCCGACCCCGGCAACGACGTCATGCCCGCCGTCAGCCCCGACGGCCGACGCGTCGCCTTCGCCAGCGACCGCGGCGGGACCTGGGACCTCTACCTCATGGACATCGACGGCGGCCCGGCGGTCAAGCTCACCGACGACGGCGCCCACAACCTCCACCCCAGCTTCTCGCCCGACGGCCGACAACTGGTGTACTGCTCCCGCGGCTCGCGCAGCGGCGTCTGGGAGCTCGTGCTGATCGACCTCGACGCCCCCGCCCACCGCCGCATCATCGGCCACGGCCTGTTCCCCGCCTGGTCGCCCAGCGGCGACACCATCGCCTTCCAGCGCGCCCGCCAGCGCGGCAGCCGGTGGTTCAGCGTCTGGACCGTCGAGCTGATCGACGGCGAGCCCCGCCGGCCCACCGAGGTCGCCGCCAGCAGCAACGCCGCGATCATCACCCCCGAGTGGAGCCCCGACGGGCGGAGCCTGGTTTTCTGCACGGTGCTGGACCCAACGACCGATAGTCCCGTGGGTTCAAGAGCGGACCTGTGGGTCAGCAACGCCGACGGCACCGGCCGGGCC
>JBCCOP010000223.1:0-2159 GCA_039025315.1 Planctomycetota bacterium
CCCGCCCCCACGCGGGGCCGGACCCCCGCGATGCCCCGGATGCCTTTTTTGCTCCGAGTCTGATCCGGGCCTCCGCTGCGCTCAGGCCCGGCTTGGCGTAAATTGATTTGGCCATGTCCGATCCCGACGCATTGTTCATCACCGCCTTCGCCCTCGGACCATTCCAGACCAACTGCTACGTCGTCACCTCAGCGGATGACCGCGCCTGGCTCGTCGACGTCGGCTCCGACCCGGGCCCGATGCTCGACCACGTCGAAGCGCAAAACCTCACCGTCGAAAAGATCATCCTCACCCACGCCCACGCCGACCACATCGCGGGGCTCGGCGAAGCGGTCGAGCGATACCCTGATGCGCTCGTCCTCATCCACGAAGACGAGACCGACTTCCTCACCGACACGACGCTCAACCTCTCTGCCGGCTTCGGGTTCCCCGTCGTCGCCCCGGAAGCCGGCGGCACCCTCCGCCACGGCGACCGCCTCACCCTCGCCGACCACAGCTTCGAAATCCGCCACACCCCCGGCCACAGCCCGGGCGGCATCACGCTTTACCAGGCCGATCAAGGCGTCGCTCTCGTCGGCGACACCCTCTTCGCCGGCAGCATCGGCCGGTTCGACTTCCCCACCTCCGACGGCCCGGCCCTGCTCCGCTCGATCCACAAGCAATTGCTCACCCTGCCCGACGACACCGAGGTCCACCCGGGCCACGGCCCCGCGACGACCATCGGCGACGAACGTGCGACGAACCCGTATCTGCGTAAGACGGAACTGACGCCCTAACCGCTCAGTCGAACCGGAACGTCGCGGACAGCGGGTAGTGGTCCGAGCCGCCGGTGTAGCGTCGGTCCTGGATGACCGTGGCGGTGCGGCGGAGGTAGGCGTCGGCGGCGGCGGGGGTGGCCAGGATGTAGTCGAACGTCGCCGGCGGGTAGCGGCCGCCGCCGGGGATGGTGACGCGGCGGCGGTCCGAGAGCTGGGCGTGGACGTCGGTGAGCAGCTGCGTGCCGTCGGGCTCGGGCCGCAGCAGGTACCGCATCGCGGGCCAGGGTCGGGGCTGCTCCGGGCGGGTCTCGTAGTTGGAGTTGAAGTCGCCCGCGGCGATGCCGAGGAACCCCGGGTCGGCGGCGACCTCTTCGCGGATGAGCTCTTTGAGGCGCATCGCCTCGGCGGTGCGGTACAGCCGGCTGTTGGGGTCGTCCGGGCCGTCGCGGTTGGACTTGAGGTGGACGTTGAAGACCTCGAGCGGCCGGTCCCCGCCGATGTCCACGGTGATGCGCATCACGTCCCGGGCGAACCGCCAGGTCCGCCCCGGCGCGTCGGGGTGCGTCAGCGTCTGGAAGCGGTGGCTCCGCAGCTCGAGGATCGGCAGCCGGCTGATCACCCCGAGGTTGATGCCCCGGCCCGAGTTGGTCCGCTGCACCGCGACGAAGCGGTAGCCCTCGTTCGGCAGGAACTCGTTGATCATCGCCTCGAGCGCGAACTCGTTCTCGAGCTCCTGCAGCAGCACGACGTCGGCGTCGAGCCGGCGGATCGCGCGGGCGATCTGCTCGATCTCGTCGCGGGGCTTGACGTCGGCGGTCTCGTCGTTGGTGAAAGGGTCGTCGAAGACGTCGAAGAAGTTCTCGAGGTTGTACGCCCCGATGGTCACGGCCTCGGCCGCGGCGCGGCCCGGGGCGAGCGTGAGCAGGGCCACCAGGAACACGGTTAGCAGCGGTCGGGGCATGTCGGGGTCCGCGGGCGGGTCGTCAGTGGACGGGATCGACGGCGTTCAAGCATAGCCGACCGCGGGCACGGCCCGGGCCCCGCCGTCGAGCCACCGCCGCCACAACGCGAGCTGCAGCAGGGCGAACAGCCGGTGGGTGTGGTCGGCCCGGCCGGTGGTGTGCGCGTCGAAGTGCCGCTGCATCACTCGGCGGTCGAGGCCCATCGCCTCAAGCCGGCCGTCGAAGAGGTGGTGGTGCAACTCGTCCCGCAGCCGCTCGGCGAGCCAGGCGCCCATCGGCACGGCGAAGCCACGCTTCTGCCGCCTGACGATCGGCTCGGGCAGCAGGCGGCCCCCGAGCTGGCGCAGCAGCGCCTTGGGCCGGCCGCCGGGCATGAGCACCGACGTCGGCAGGTGGCCCGCGAGGTCGCACACCGCGGTGTCGAGCATCGGGCAGCGGA
>JBCCOP010000224.1:0-2132 GCA_039025315.1 Planctomycetota bacterium
CTCGTCGGCCTCACCGCCGGCGGCACCCCCCCCTTCGTCGGGGGCGCCATCGACGTCGCCCGACGGGCCGGCGCCGCCACCGGCGTCGTCACCTGCGGCAAACTCGCCGGCCTCCGCCGCCCCGTCGAACGCGCCCCCCACGTACCCGGCAACGCCCCCGTCGACCTCCCCCCGCCCCCGGAAGACTCTTACCGCGTCGATTACCCGGTCGAGGTCGTCGTCGGCCCCGAGGTCGTCACCGGCTCGACCCGACTCAAAGCCGGCACCGCCACCAAGCTCGTGCTCAACATGCTCACCACCGCCGTCATGGTCCGCCGCGGCAAGACCTGGGGCAACCTCATGGTCGACCTCCGCGCCACCAACGCCAAGCTCCGCGACCGCGCCCTCCGCATCCTCACCGAGCAGCTCGCCCTCGACCGCGACGCCGCCGGCGATCTGCTCGACCGCGCCGACGGCCGCGTCAAGCTCGCCCTGGTCATGCACCGCAAGTCCCTCGACGCCGAAGCCGCCGAAGCCCTGATCAAGCAACACGACGGCCACCTCCGCCCGATCCTCGGCGCGCCGCGGTGATCAAGCACCCGGTCCGTGACACGCAAAAAAACCCGCCAACATTTGCGCTGGCGGGCTTAATTGTTGTGTTAATGCGTTGAGCTTTCCGGCTCACCCCCGGCGTCGCCGACTCAGGGTCGCCAGGGCACCCAGTCCGACCAGCAGCCCCGCCGTCGTCGGCTCGGGCACCAAGGCCTCCGCCGCGATCTCCGCAAATTCAAACAATTCGTCGCCTTCCTCGAAGCCCAGCGCGAAGACGATCCCGAAGGTCTCGCTGGTTGTGGCCTCGGTCGCCCCGGCGGCCGTTGCGGTGGCTTCGAGCAGCAGGAGGTAAACCCCGTCCTCGGCCTGCGTTTCCGGGGTGGTCGAGAGGGGATCGTCAACCGGGAACAGACCGAAGATGTAGTGGCGGTGATAGCGGCCGTTGGAGAACGTCGTGAGTTCCGGGAGGATCACCTGCGAGCCCGGGGATGCCGTCGAGTCGGACGCCCCGGGGTTGGTGTCGGACCCGAGCGCGTTGAAAGATGCCGCGAGGTACTCGGCCACCGATCCGGTATTGGGGCCCGTCGTCGTCGAGCTCACGTAGGCGTCGGTGACCGGGTCGTACACCAGCAGGTCGTTTCCGACCACGGAGAATGTCACGGTCGAACCGGCCTCGAACTCACCTTCCGGCGTATCAAAGCCCGGGGTGTTGGTGAGGAACGGCCTGCTGGCATTATCACTTTGGCTCTGGTTGTCGCTGAAAACGCCCGGGTCTTGGAACACGTCGTCTTCGGTGAAAGGCTCACCGCTCTCGCCCTCTCGCTCGAACGCACCCAGCTCGGCGAAGAACAGACGCTCGGCTTCAAAACCCGTATCGGTGATCAGGCTCGTGGTTAACTCGCCGTTGCCGTTGAACTGCAGGCCGATGTCCCCCTCGTCGCCGGCGTGCGCGGAGGCTGTAGACAGCAAGAAGGCCCCCGTCGCCGTGGCAAGTAGCCCGTAACGCCGGGCCGGCGATTTCAGCCGTAGGCCGTTAAGGTTTGCTCGCAACATGACTCATTTCTCCGCATGGTGACTAAAAACGAATCCAATACAAACGACACAAGCACCCGACACGCTCCGCTTAACGGGCGTGGTTCGGGTCGAATTGATTCTCGACCGCGGTCTGATAGACCGACCGGAAGTCCAGCGTCCGGGCGTGGCCGTCGAGATAGCCCCAGTTGGATTGGGCCTCCCACGTCCGGGTCTCGCCCGACACGGCGTTGATCTGCACCTGACTCGACGCGAACACCGGCGACAGGCCGGGGAGCTTGAAGTGGGCCCAGCCCTCGACGTGCGGGTGGTCCGCACCGGCGAAGTTACCCTCGTAGGCCATGATCATGAACTGGATGGTGGACGAAGGCCGGGGGATTTTGATCAACCGGTCGTACGTCACGCTGTTGATGTCCGCCGGGACCGAACGGCTGAGCCAGTTGTTCATGCCGTAGCTGGTCCGCCTCCGCTGGTCGGCCGGGGCTCCCGGGATCGGTTCGCCCTGCGGAGCCGGGCCCCAGTGCGGGCTGTCGTCCAGGGGCGAGCGGGCGGCGATCTCCTGCCCGAGA
>JBCCOP010000225.1:0-2119 GCA_039025315.1 Planctomycetota bacterium
CCTCGGCCGCCTCGGTCTCGTACCGCATCGGACCGTAGCGCAACAGATCGGTGACGGTCAGGACGCCGAGCCGACGCAGCTTGCCCGCCCGCGCTCTGCCCACGCCCGGGAGTTCGGCGACCGGCGTGGTCAGCCGCTTCGTATCCGGCTCACCGTTTGTGGGCGCTGCGTCGGGCAAGACCCAAGTGTAATACCCCCCCACGCCGCGGCTGAGCGAAGCGAAGCCGCTGGTACCGACCCGCCGCGGCTTCTACAGGGCGTTCTCGCAGCCGTCGCCCGCTTCGAGCCGGGTCAGGTTGTCCAGCGTCACCGCCGCGATCTGCGTGAGCGCCTCGGCGGTGAAGAACGCCTGGTGCCCGGTGACCAGCACGTTCGGGAACGTGAGCAGCCGGGCGAACTCGTCGTCGCGGAGGATGTCGTCGGAGTGGTCCTCGAAGAACAGGGCGTCCTCTTCCTCGTAGACGTCGAGGCCTAGGTGCCCGAGCTTGCCGGTCTTGAGCGCCTCGATGGCGGCCGCGGTGTCCACCAGCCCGCCGCGGCTGGTGTTGATCAGCATCGCGCCGTCGCGCATGGTCGCCAGGGTGTCGGCGTTGATCAGGTGATGCGTCGCCGGCAGCAGCGGGCAGTGCAGCGTGACGACGTGCGACTCGCGGAGCAGGGTGTCGAGCGCGACGTACTCGACGCCGAGGGCGGTCAGCTCGTCGCTCTCCCGCTTGTCGTACGCCAGCACCCGGCAGCCGAAGCCGACGAGGATGCGGGCGGCGGCCGCGCCGATCTTGCCGGTGCCCACGACGCCGGCGGTCTGGCCGTGCATCTCGAAGCCCATGAGTCCTTCGAGCGCGAAGTTCGACTCGCGGACGCGGTGGTAGGCGCGGTGGGTCTTGCGGTTGAGCCCGAGCATCAGGGCGACCGCGTGCTCCGCGACGCCGTGCGGCGAATAGGCCGGCACCCGGCTGACGGTGAGCCCGGCCGCCTTCGCCGCCTCGACGTCGACGTGGTTGAACCCCGCCGAGCGCAGCGCGAGATGCTTCACCCCCGCCCCGGCGAGGCGGTCGATCACCCGCGCGCTGCCGTCGTCGTTGACGAACAGGCAGACCGCGTCGTGCCCCGTGGCGATCGGGGCCGTGTCGACGTCGAGGCGCGGGGCGAGGTAGTTGATCGAATGCGGCGGCTCAAGCTCGGCGTTCGCCGCGTCGAAGTACCGCCGGTCGTACGGCTTGGTGTTGAAGAAGGCGATTTTCATGCCGCCACTGTAGACCGAGATTTAGCGATTTGGTGACTTGGCGATTTAGTGATCCGCTTTCCCGATCGCCAAATCACGAAATCACCAAATCGCTAAATAGAATCACTCCGCGACGCTGACCTGGGCGGGCCGGACCGGCTGGTCGTTGAGGACGTACCCGGGCATCAGCCGGGCGGCGACGTGGCCGGGCTCGACGCCCTCGGCCGGCTGACGCATCAGGGCCTCGTGCAGGTTGGGGTCGAACGCGTCACCGGGCTCGACGTCGAGCTTGCGGAAGCCGAAGCCCTCGAGGCCCTGCAGCAACGACGCACGGATCGACGCGACGCCGCCGCGCAGGTCTTCGGCCGAGGTCGTCTCGGGGTCCAGCTCCAGGGCGCGGTCGAAGTTGTCCAGCACGCCGACGAGCGCCTTGGTGACCCGCATCAGGGTCTCCTGCTTCGTGGCTTCAAGGTTCTGCGTCGAACGGCGGACGTAGTTCTGGTAGTCGGCCGCGGTCCGCAGCAGCTTGGCCTGCAGCTCGTCGCACTCGGCCCGCAGCGCGGCGAGGGCGGGGTCTCCGTCGGCCGCCTCGTCGCCGCCGTCGAGCGTGGGCTCCGCGCCGTCGGGGGTGAGGTCGAACTCGCTCACCGCCGCGTCGTCTTCGGGCAGGTAGTCCTCGGCCGGGGGCTGCTCGTCGCCGGCCGGCGTTTCTTCAAAGGGTGATTCGTCGCGGTTCATGGTGGTGGTCGGCGTTAACCGAGGTGTTGCTTGATCTTGCCCCAGAAGCTCTTGTTCTCGGGCAGCACGTCGTGGTCTTCGCTCTCGGCGTATTCGCGCAGCAGGTTTTTCTGTTTGGCCGTCAGCTTGGTCGGCACCTCGAGCAGCAGGGCGACGATC
>JBCCOP010000226.1:0-2092 GCA_039025315.1 Planctomycetota bacterium
GGGGCGCCATCGACTTCGCCCGACGGGCCGGCGCCGCCACCGGCGTCGTCACCTGCGTCAAACTCGCCGGCCTCCGCCGCCCCGTCGAACGCGCCCCCCTCGTCCCCGGCAACGCCCCGGTCGACCTCCCCCCGCCCCCGGAAGATTCGTACCGCGTCCATTACCCGGTCGAGGTCGTCGTCGGCCCCGAGGTCGTCACCGGCTCGACCCGCCTCAAGGCCGGCACCGCCACCAAGCTCGTGCTCAACATGCTCACCACCGCCGTCATGGTCCGCCGCGGCAAGACCTGGGGCAACCTCATGGTCGACCTCCGCGCCACCAACGCCAAGCTCCGCGACCGCGCCATCCGCATCCTCACCGACCAGCTCGCCCTCGACCGCGACGCCGCCGGCACACTCCTCGACCGCGCCGACGGCCGGGTTAAACTCGCCCTGGTGATGCACCGCAAGTCCCTCGACGCCGACGCCGCCGAGGCCCTCATCGAGCAACACGACGGCCACCTCCGCCCGATCCTGGGCGCGCCGCGGTGATCAAGCATCTGGTTCGTGAAACGTAAAAAACCCGCCAACATTTGCGTTGGCGGGCTTGGTTTTCGTGTTGATGGGTTGAGCTTACCGGCTCACCCCCGGCGTCGCCGACGCAGGATCGCCAGGGCACCCAGGCCGGCCAGCAACCCCGCCGTCGTCGGCTCGGGCACCAAGGCCTCCGCCGCGATCTCCGCAAATTCAAACAACTCGTCGCCCTCTTCGAAGCCCAGCGCGAAGATGATCCCAAAGGTCTCGCTGGTCGTGGCCTCGGTCGCCCCGGCGGCCGTCGCGGTGGCGTCGAGCAGCAGCAGGTAAACCCCGTCCTCGGCCAGCGTTTCCGGGGTGGTCGAGTCGGGGTCATCCACCGGGAACAGACCGAAGATGTAGTGGCGGTGATAGCGGCCGTTGGAAAACGTCGTGAGCTCCGGGAGGATCACCTGCGAGCCCGGGGTTGCGGTCGAATCGGACGCCCCGGGGTTGGTGTCGGACCCGAGCGTGTTGAAAGACGCCGCGAGGTACTCGGCCACCGTTCCGGTGTTAGGGCCGCCTGTCGTCGTCGAGCTCACGTAGGCGTCGGTGACCGGGTCGTACACCAGCAGGTCGTTTCCGACCACGGAGAACGTCACGGTCGAATCGGGCTCGAACTCCCCTTCCGGCGTATCAAAACCCGGAGTGTTGGTAAGGAACGGCCTAGTGTCACTGTCGCTTTGACTCTGGCTGTTGAAAACGCCCGAGTCTTGAAACACTTGGTCTTCGGTGAAAGGCTCACCACTCTCGCCCTCTCGCTCGAACGCCCCCAGCTCGGCGAAGAACAGGCGTTCGGCTTCAAAACCCGTGTCCGTAATCAGGCTTGTGGTCAACTCGCCGTTGCCGTTGAACTGCAGGCCGATGTCTCCCTCGTCGCCGGCGTGCGCCGAGGCTGTGGACAGCAAGAAGGCCCCCGCCGCCGTGGCCAGTAGCCCGTAACGCCGGGCCGGCGATTTCAACCACAGCCCGTTGAGGTTTGCTCGCAACATGACTCTATTTCTCCGCATGGTGACTAAAAACAAATCCAATACAAACGACACACGCGCCCGATCCGCTCCGCTTAACGGGCGTAATTCGGATCGAATTGATTCTCGACCGCGGTCTGATAGACCGACCGGAAGTCCAGCGTCCGGGCGTGGCCGTCGAGGTAGCCCCAGTTGGACTGGGCCTCCCACGTCCGGGTCTCGCCCGACACGGCGTTGATCTGCACCTGACTCGACGCGAACACCGGCGACAGGCCGGGGAGCTTGAAGTGGGCCCAGCCTTCGACGTGCGGGTGGTCCGTACCGGCGAAGTTGCCCTCGTAGGCCATGATCATGAACTGGATGGTGGCCGAAGGCCGGGGGATTTTGATCAGCCGGTCGTACGTCACGCTGTTAATGTCCGCCGGGACCGACCGGCTGAGCCAGTTGTTCATGCCGTAGCTGGTCCGCCTCCGCTGGTCGGCCGGGGCTCCCGGGATCGGTTCGCCCTGCGGAGCCGGGCCCCAGTGCGGGCTGTCGTCCAGGGGCGAGCGGGCGGCGATCTCCTGCCCGAGA
>JBCCOP010000227.1:0-2092 GCA_039025315.1 Planctomycetota bacterium
CCGACCCCTACCCTTATCCCCATGATCGAAGCCCTCAAAGACGACAGCGTCATCAACAACCTCGGCGGCCGGTTCAAGTTCACCTCGCTGGTCCAGCACCGCGTCCGCCAACTCATGGATGGCGAACGCCCCCTGGTCGAGCGCGACGGCCGGACCGACTTCGAGGTCGCCGTCCAGGAAGTCGTCGAGGGCAAGATCACCCTCGAACTCCCGTCCGACGACGACGAGTAACGCCCCCCCCACGCCGCCGCTGAGAAGCGAAGCGACGAAGCGGCTGGTATCCCCGGGCAAACCTCATGCCCACCGACCCCGCCCCCTCGCCCCCGCCCCTCAACGGCCGCCGCGTCCTCGTCGGCGTCACCGGCGGGATCGCCGCCTACAAAACTGCGACCCTCGTCAGCCGCCTCGTTCAGGCCGGGGCCGACGTCCGCGTCCTCATGACCGAGTCGGCCGTGCGTTTCGTCGCCCCGCTGACGTTCCAGTCCCTGTCGGGCCACCCGGTCATGACCTCGGTCTGGGACCACGACGACCGCCCCGACAGCCAACACGTCGGCCTCGCCCGCTGGTGCGATCTTTTTGTCGTCGCCCCCTGCACCGCCGACACCCTCGCCAAGCTCGCCGCCGGCCTCACCCCCGACCCCGTCACCCTCACCGCCGCCGCCTTACCCGCCGAAACCCCGTTGGTCCTCGCCCCCGCCATGAACGCCGACATGTGGGCGAACCCCGTGGTGCAGCGCAACCTCACCACCCTCCGCGACCTGCTCCCGAACCTTCACGAGGTTGGCCCTGAATCCGGCTGGCAGGCCTGCCGCACGTCGGGGGCGGGCCGTATGGCCGAGCCAGAAACGATCTATGACTGTCTATCCGCAAGACTCGGCGTTGGCTGATCCGGTGGGCGAGCAAGCTCGCCCGCTATACGCCGTCATCGGGCCGTGGGGGTAGCGGGCGGGCTTGCCCGCCCACGGAAATGACCACGCCCGGGCTTCACCCGTCGGCCAGTTCCAGCCGCGTCAGGTCCATCAGGTGCTGGTGCGTGCCGACCACCGCGGGGGACGCGGCGTTTTTCTTCGTCACCCGCGGCGGCTTGCGCTGGGTGTAGCTGCCGTCGGCGGCGAGGTCCCAGGTCTGGCGTTGGTCGGCGAGCATCGTGTCCAGGATCGTCTGGAGCTTGGACCGCAGCGAGGCGTCGTAAACCGGGGTGATGCACTCGACGCGGTTGTTGAGGTTGCGGTACATCCAGTCGGCCGACCCGATGTAATACTCCGTGTCGCCGGCGTTGTGGAAGCTGTAGATGCGGGAGTGTTCGAGGAACCGGCCGATGACGGACGAGACGGTGATGTTTTCCGAGAGGCCCGGCACGCCCGGACGCAGCGTGCAGAAGCCGCGGATGATGAGCTTGACGCGGACGCCGGCGTTGGACGCCTCGTAGAGCTTGCGGCACAGCCGGCGGTCTTCGAGGCTGTTCATCTTGGCGACGATTAAAGGTCCGCCGGACTTTTCGCGTTCTTCGTCCGACGCCTTGGGGTCGCCGCCGTTTTTCTTCCACGCCTCGGCGTGGGCGATCTCACGGTCGATCATCTCGGTGAAGCGGCGACGCATGTTGGTGGGCGCGATCAGCAGGTGCTTGAAGTCGCGCTTGAGGGATCGGCCGGTGAGGAAGTGGAACAGTTCGACGAGGTCGTGGGTGATGCGGGGGTCGGCGGTGAAGAGGCCGAGGTCGGTGTAGAGGTTGGCGGTCTTGGAGTTGTAGTTGCCGGTGCCGACGTGGGCGTAGGTGCGCAGGCCGTCGGGCTCGCGGCGGACGACGAGGGAGGTCTTGGTGTGGGTCTTGTAGCCCACGACGCCGTAGACGACGTGGATGCCCGCCTTTTCGAGCTGCATGGCGAGCTGGACGTTGCGTTCCTCGTCGAAGCGGGCCTTGAGCTCGACGAGGACGACGACCTGCTTGCCGGCCTCGGCGGCCTTGATGAGGTCCGAGAGGAACGGGCTGTCCTTCGCCGTGCGGTAGAGCGTGAGCTTGATCGCGATCACGTCGGGGTCGTTCGCGGCCCGGCGGATGAAGCGTTCGACGCTGGCGGAGAACGACTCGTAG
>JBCCOP010000228.1:0-2073 GCA_039025315.1 Planctomycetota bacterium
CAGCCCGTGACGCTCGGCCACCGCGAGCAGCCCGTCCGTGTCGCAGGGCAGCCCCGCGAAGTGCACCGGCAGCACCGCCGCGGTCCGCGGGGTCACCGCCGCCGCCACCGCCGCGGGGTCGAGGTTCTTCGTCGCCGGGTCCACGTCCGCCAGCACCGGCGTGGCCCCGGCGTGCAGGATCGCGTTGACCGTGGCGCAGAACGTCAGCGGCGTCGTGATGACCTCGTCGCCCGGGCCGATCCCGGCGATCACCAGCGCCAGGTGCAGCGCCGCGGTGCACGAGTTGACCGCGACCGCCCGCTCGGCGGGGACCGACTTGTACGCGGCGAACGCCGACTCGAACGCCGCGACCCGCGGCCCTGTGCCCAGCCAGCCGCTGTCCAGGACCTTCTGCACCTCGGCGTACTCGGCGTCGCCGATGGCCGGCTTCCCGAAAACGAGGAAGTCGTCGGCCGTGGGTTCGGGCGTCAGCCGCAGGGGCGGGTTCGGTTCCGGTCGGGCGTGGGCGCTCACGGGTCAGGCCGCCTCCACCCGGCCGCCACTCGCCGGCGAGCGGTAAGTCGATACGGCCCGCGGCGACACGTCGCCCAGCCGCTTCGGCTCCCAGAACGACAGCACCGGCCCGGCCCACCGCCGCCGCAGCTGCTCCAGTCGCGGGCCCGCCTGCGCCGGGTTCACGTTCGCCAGCACCACGCCGTCGGCCCCGCCGAGCGCCTCGGCGTCGCGCCGCACCGCGACGCCGCGGTAGGTCCCGCCCGCCAGTGCGGGGTGGTTTTCCGCGATCGCCGTCACCCGCAGCCCCGCCCGCCGCGCCGCCCGCCAGGTGGCGTAGAGGTTCTTGCCCAGGTCCGCCAGCACCACCCGCCGCACGCCGTGCCGCTGGGCCCACTCGGCCACCGCCCGCTTCTGCGCGCCCCACTGCAGCACCGTCTCCAGCACGTCGGGGCCCAGCGTCTGCCGGCCCGACTCGCGTTCCCGCCGGGCCCAGGCCCGCGCCTCGGCGATGGCTTGCGACATGGAATCGCCGTGCCCGCCGCGGCGGGCGAACGCCGCGTAGCGGTGCAGGAAGTCTTTGCGGTACGCCCGCCGGACCGCCGGCGGGAAGAAACGCTCGACCAGGATCAGGTTGTTGCGGAGGTCCATCCGGAACGCCAACCCCGCGTCGCGGCCGCCGGCGTGCTTGTCGTGGCGGTAGGTCAGGTCGTCGTACCGCTCGACCCGCCAACCGGCCCGCCACAGCCGGAAGCTCAGGTCGTACTCGCCCGCCTTGCGGAAGAACTCCCGGCGGAACCCGCCGACGCGGTCCAGCGCCGCCCGCCGCAGGCACACCGCCCCGCTGAGCATCACCCCCGGAAGGGCGCAGGCTTCGCCGCGGCCGTCGGGCAGTAGACAGCGGCCGCCGACCGCGGCGACGGCGGGCGTCGCGTCGAGGTGCGCGATCGATCGGGCGACGGTGTCGGCGTCGGCGGGGTAGCTGTCGTCGTCGAGCAGGATCACGTGCCGGCCGCGGCAGTGCGCGAACGCCAGGCTCCGCGCCCAGACGCCCTCGTTCTCGGTCCGTCGGTGCAGACGGACCTCGGGGAAGCTTGCCGCGACCGCCGCGGCGGTGCCGTCGGTCGAGCCGTTGTCCACGACGTGGATTTCGTAGCGGTCGGTCGGAAGCGGCGTCACGCCCGGCAGGCGGGCGAGCGTGCCCAGCAGCGTGTCGCGGCGGTTGTGGCTGACGATGACGTAGGAGAGGTCCATGGGCGGTGGCCTTACGCGGCGTGGTCCATCTTGCTTCGTTGGTCTCGTCCCTCTTCGCGGAGCAGCCGGCCGACCCGTGCGAGGGTGCGGCGCAGCCCGGCGGTGTAGGTCAGCCGGGCCTCGACCCACGCCCGCTGCGCCTCGGCGATCGTCTCCCGCAGCGGCGGGTCGCCCAGGAACGTGCGCAGCCGCTGCCGCAGCGACGCGGGGTCGTCGAAGCTCACCTCGTCGAGCCGGGGCAGCGCGACGCCGGAAGGATCGATCAGCCCGCCGCGCTCGCAGCCGCGGACGTACCGCACCACGTCCACCGGCGTGCCCTGGTCGGCG
>JBCCOP010000229.1:0-2069 GCA_039025315.1 Planctomycetota bacterium
CGTCGAACGGGCGATGCGGATGATCTGGCAACAGGTGGAAGACGGCCTGACCGTCCGCGACCTGGTCGATCGCCTGCCGGTGTCGCCGCGGACGCTGGTCCGCCGTTTCGAGAAAGCGCTCGGCCGCACGCCGCACCAGGAAATCCGCCGATCGCAGACCTCGGCCGCGCGGCGGCTGCTGATCACGACCGACATGCCGCTGGGCGAGGTCGCGGTGCGGTCGGGCCTGGGCACGGCGTCGAACCTCAGCCAGGCCGTCCGCCGCACCTTCGGGCTCAGCCCGACCCGGCTACGCCGCCGGCACCGCTGACACCGGCCCACTCCCGGGGTCAGCTCAGGCGGTAGCGGCTGCGGAACGCGCTGGGCGTCTGCCCGACCTGCCGGCGGAACACGGTGGCGAAGTAGCCCGCGTCGGCGAACCCGCTACGCTCGGCAACGACGGGCATGGCGTAGTCGGTCTCGGTCAGCAGCCGCTTGGCCCGCTCGATCCGGGCCGCGGTGATGTACGCCTGCAGCGTCCGGCCCACACCCCGCTTGAACCGCAGCTCGAGCGCCCGCCGCGACAGCGGCACGTCGCGGAGCAAATCGTCGATCGAGAACGGCTCGCCGACGTGCCGGCGGACGTAGCCGACCGCGGCGGCCACGTCCTCGTCCTCGACCGCCAGCCCATCGGTGGTCTGCCGGGTCACCACGCCGGTGGGCGCGACCCGCATCGGCTCGTCCGGCGGCGCCCCGCCCCCCATCAGGCGGTCCAGCGTCGCCGCCGCCTCGAAGCCCAGCTTCTCCCAGGGCACCTCGATGCTGGAGATCGTCGGCGTCATCATCCGCGTGGTCAGCGTGTCGTTGTCGACCCCGAGCACCGCGACCTGCTCGGGGATCGCCAACCCCAGCTCGAGCGCCTGCCGCACCGCGAAGACCGCGATGCCGTCGCTGCCCGTGAAACAGCCCACCGGGGTCGGCGTCTCGCGCAGGGCGTCCGCGACCGCGGCTTCCGCCCGTTTCCAGGAGGGCAGCACCACCCGCGTCGTCTCGACGCCCGCTTCCGCCGCGGCCCGGCGGAAGGCCTCCGACCGCTCCACCGAGTGCGCCCACGGCGGGTGCTCGACCACCATCAGCCGGCGGTGGCCTCGGGTCACGAAATAGTCGGCCGCCATCGCCCCGATCGCCCGGTTGTCGGTGAGCACGCTGGGCAGGTTCACGCCCGCCGCGACCGCCGAGGTGTTGACCGTCGGCAAGCCGCAGCCGCGCAGGACGGCCAACAACTTCTTGCCGTAGGCGTGGGCGACGATGCCGCGGACCCGCGGGTCCAGCCGGGGCAACACCTGCCGCACCTGTTCTTCGTGGTGCAGACTCAGCGTCCAGGTGCCGTGGGCGTGGCCGTACCGCGCGATGCCCTCGAGCGCCCGCCGGCCGTAGTCGTGCACGCAGTTGAGCAGGGCCAGGATCATCATCAAGCGTTCCTTCGGGGCTGCGAGCGGTTGCGCAATTTTACAAAATGTCTACGTCATGTTGCATGGCAATGTCACAGCTCGGAGATACCTTAATAACGGAAAGAAACCCTTCCGGTTTCTGCTTCCGAATCGTGTCTTTTTGCCCGTTTCCCGTCCCGCCACTCCACAGGAGGAACTATGCTGAATCTTCGCCGCGACTTTTTATTCGGTCTCGCCGCCGCCACGGGTGTGATCGCCAGCCCGATCTCTGCCGCCGTCCTGACCCCCTCCGCCGACGGAACGATCCGCGGCGGCGCCGAGGCCAACAACGTGCAGGGCGGCGGGACCGCCGGGATCGTCAGCGTCCTGCCGGCCGACAACCTGAGCTTCGCCCGCAAGGCTTACATCCGCTTCGACCTCAGCTCGTTCACCGGCCCGATCACCGACGCCGAGCTCGCCATCACGTTTAGTTTCAGCGGCAGCGACAACAACGGCCTGCCGATCAACGTCTACGCGATCAACGACGGCGTCACCGGCGAAGACACGTGGGACGAGACGACCCTGACCTGGAACAACGCGCCGTCCAACGTCACCACCGGCAGCGCGGCGGAAATCGCTTCCGGCGTGGTCGCGTCCGAA
>JBCCOP010000230.1:0-2049 GCA_039025315.1 Planctomycetota bacterium
GTCGGTCGCCAGCGACGCCTTCTTGTCCCCGTCCTTCGGGATCACGTCGGCGTAGGGCGGGAAGTTGCCCTCGACGAGGTTCGACACCAGCACCGCCTCGTCGGTGGTGAACCGCACCTGGTTGTCCGCGACCTTGACCGACACGGTCTGCTCGGCGTCGTCGAACAGCCGCAGCAGCAGGTTGAGCGCCTTGGTCGGCACGATGGCGGACCGCGTCTGGTCGTCGTTGGCCGAGCAGGCGCCCTTGGCCAGGGCGAGGCGGTGGCCGTCGGTGGCGACGACGGCGAGCTTGTTGCCGCTGCGCTCGACCAGGACGCCGTTGATGGCGTAACGCGAGTTCTCTCGGGCGGTGGCGAAAAGGGTCTGCGAGATCAGGCGGTGCAGCTCGCCGGCGGTCAGGGTGAAGTCGGGCTCGCCCTCGTCGGCCGCGGCGGCGGGGAAGTCCGTCGGCGGGTGGCCGAAGACCTTGAACTTCGAGTCCTGGCCCGTGATGTGCGCGACGTCGCCCTCGGTGTGGATCGTGACGGTCGCGTCGATCGACTCGCGGACGATCTGCTGCAGCTTGTCGGCCGGCACCAGCGCCTCGCCCGGCTCCTGGACCTCGACCCGCGGCGTCGAGAGGCGGACCGAGACCTCGGTGTCGGTCGCCTCGAGCACGAGCCCGCCCTCGGCGTCGCCGGCGGTGAGCTTGACGCAGGTGAGCACCGGCTTGGGCGTCCGCGAGACCACCACCCCGCCGACTAGCCCCAGCGACTCGACCAACGCCCCGCGATCACAGATGACTTTCATGATTGGCTTTCGTGCGAAGTTTCGTGAACGGCGTAAGGTATCGCCGCCGCCGACCGCCAGCAAACGGCGGCAGCAGCTAGCTTTTAGAGCTTAGAGCCTAGCAAGACTCACGTTCGTGTCGGTGGTTCGAGCAACGCTTGCGTCTTGCTAGGCTCTAGCAGCTAACCGCTCGACACACGAGAAACGACGTGGACACGACGAAACTCTTCGGGGCCATCGCCGCCGAGGCCGCCCTCTCCGCCGGCACGCGCGACGTGGTCGGGCTGTGGGCCGACGAAACGCTGGACCACCGTAAGCTCGAGCCGCTGCGCCGGGCAGCGAAGGTCCGGCGCGTCGAGCTGCAACGCGTCGAGCGGGACGAACTCGACCGCGTCGCCGGCCACCCGGGCCACGGCGGGGTCGTCGCCGCGGTCGGGCCGCGGACGTTCCTGACCCTCGACGAACTCTTGATCCATTCCGGGGGTGAGCGGGGGTTTTACGTTGTGCTCGACGGCGTCGAGGACCCGTTCAACTTCGGCCAGGCGCTGCGGTCGCTCTACGCCGCGGGCTGCCACGGCGTCGTGCTCCGCCCCCGGAACTGGCTCGCTCCGGATACGCCGGCCCCCGAGGGGCGTGCCCCGGCCGCGGCGGTGGTCGCCCGCGCCTCGGCCGGCACCAGCGAGTTCCTGCCGCTCGCGATCACCGAGTCGATCGATGACGCCGCGGCGTTTTTCGCCGTCCGCGGCCACACCGTCGCCGCCACCGCGGACGACCACCCGGAGGCGATCGACCTGCACGCGGCCGACCTCACCGCCCCGCTGCTGCTGGTCGTCGGCGGGGAGAAACGCGGCGTGAAACGCTCGCTGCTGGCGCGGGCCGATGTGGTGCTGCGGGTGCCGTACGCCCGTCGGTTCGACCACGCGCTGGGGACCGTCGCGGCCGTATCGGTCTTGGGGTTCGAGGTGGCGCGGCAGCGGGGCATGTTGTCGGGCTAAGCCGCGAGCGGCTTATTTTTTGAACGCCGCCAACGCCGCGTCCGACGTCTCGAACAGCCGGAGCATCCGGTCCAGGTTCGCCACGGCGAATGCGTGGCGGATGTTCGCGTCCGGCAGCACGACGTGCAGCTGCCCGCCGACCGCCAGGAACCGCTTGCGGATCGTCAGCAGCATGCCCATGCCGCCCGACGGCACGAGCGCGACCCCGGCCGTGTCCACCAGCAGCCGCGGGTGCGGCGTCGGCAGCCGGTTGCTCAGCTCGAACAGCTCCCGCACCGCGACCCCA
>JBCCOP010000231.1:0-2044 GCA_039025315.1 Planctomycetota bacterium
GAGCGGCTCGAGCTGACCGTGCTCAAGAAGGGCCGGGGCACACTGGCCCTGATGGTCAGCCCGATGCTCGCCAGCGAGGAGGCGTACCTGCTCGCCCGGCTCGCCACCGCGATCGACGAGAACGCCGTCCTCGCCGTCGGGCCCGTCCCCCGCAAGGGCGAAGACAAGACCTTCCCCGGCGGCTACACCGTGTACGCCGAAAAGGCCCCGAACGCCCGCGGCGTCCGCCGGGCCCTCGAGATGGTCAGCGACGAGGTGCTGAGCTACGACGAACTGATGGACGACCTTGCCGGCGTCCGCGCCCTGGTCCTCACCGGCAACTACCCCAGCGACTGGGCCACCCCGGAACTGCTCCAGGCCGTCCGCGACAAGGACCGCACCACCGTGCTGATCGACACGCTCCCCACCGCCCTGTCCGAGACCGCCGAGGTCCTGCTCCCGGGGGCGACGTGGGTGGAGAAGGCCGGCAGCTTCGAGAACGCCCACGGCCGGCACCAGCACTTCGAAGCCGCCATCCGTCCACTCGAGTTCGCCAAACCCGAGGGCCAGATCGCCCTCGACCTCCTCGCCGTGCTCGGCAAACGCCCTCGGCAGCGCTACGACCCCGCCGACTGGCGCACCGAGATGGGCGACGCCTTCGCCACCGACCTGCACCACCCCGCCGCCGCCGACCAGAAGGTCGCCGACGTCCAGTACGTCACGCTGTAAACACAACGCTCCGGCTTGCGTGACCGGGCCATTTCCGCCACACTACGCGGCTCAACCGACCCCAGACCCCGCACCCCCACCCCCGAACCCCACCCATGGCCCACAAAAAAGGACAAGGCTCGACCAAGAACGGCCGCGACTCGAACCCGCAGTACCGCGGCATCAAGCTCTACGGCGGACAGGCCGCCAAGGCCGGCTCGATCATCGTCCGCCAGTGCGGCACCAAGTTCAAGCCCGGCTTCAACGTCGGCCACGGCAAGGACGACACCCTCTTCGCCCTGACCCCCGGCACCGTCGAGTTCCAGGGCCGCCGGGTCCACGTCCGCGAAGCGGGATAACACACACCGAAACCAACTTTGCCTTCAACCGCGTCTCTCGGGGACGCGGTTTTTTATTCGCGTACTTCCGGGGGAGATGCGGGCGACAGGAGTCGAACCTGCACGGGTGTTACCCCACCAGAACCTAAATCTGGCGCGTCTGCCAATTCCGCCACGCCCGCAAGGCGGACAGCATATCCGACTGCGCGGAGCAAAGCCCGGGGGCGGCCGCCCCCGGGCTTTAGGTTTATCGTGAAGCGACAAAAAAACCCGCCGCGGTTAAACCGCGACGGGTCGGGGTATCCGTTGATTGACGGCCGGACTCAGTCGGTCGACGCGCCGCCCTGGCCGAAGGTGATCTTGTCGGTGCCGAGGTGGTCGCCGTCGCCGAGGCCGCCGAGGTTGGAACCGCCGCCGGCCGCGGGGCCGCCGAAGCCCTCGCCACGGCGGTCGGCCGCGGCGTCCTGGTCGCTGGTCCACTGGGCCCGCTTCAGCGACAGGCCGATCTTGCGGTCGTCCAGGTCGACGCGGAGGATCTTGACCTCGATCTCCTGGTCCTGCTTCACGACGTCCTGCGGGTTCTCGACCTTGTGGTCCGCCAGCTCGGAGATGTGCAGCAGGCCCTCGAGGTCGTCCTCGAGCTCGACGAACACGCCGAAATTCGTGATCTTGGTCACCTTGCCCACGACGATCATGCCCGGCTGGTAGGCCGAGGGGATCGCCTGATCCCAGGGGTCTTCTTCCATCTGCTTGAGGCCCAGGGCGACACGCTGCTTCTCGCGATCGACCTCGAGGACGACGCACTTGCAGTCGTCGCCCTTCTTCAGCAGCTCGTTGGGGTGGCTGATCTTCTTGGTCCAGCTGAGGTCCGAGACGTGGAGCAGGCCGTCGATGCCGGGCTCGATCTCGACGAACGCGCCGTAGCTGGCGAGGTTGCGGACCTTGCCCTCGATGACCGTGCCGGGCGGGTACTTCTCGGCGACCAGCTCCCAGGGGTTGACCTCGGTCTGCTTCATGCC
>JBCCOP010000232.1:0-1999 GCA_039025315.1 Planctomycetota bacterium
GCCATGCGGTAGTAGTGGAAACACGCCACGCCGCAGATCACGCCCGCCACCACCGCGACCTTGCGGTACTTCGGGCTCAGCGTGCTGGCCATCATGAATAGGTACGCCGCCCCGGCGCCCATGCCCACGATCCCGAGCCAGAAGAGATACATCGTGATCCCTTCGGTCGTAAGGCCCGCCTTCAGGGCGATCAACGTGTCCGACATTCCGAGCAGAGGCATCACAGGCTCCTTGCGATAGAGATAAAAACAAGCTCCCGCCAAACGGGGCGGTCGCCAAGCAGAAAAGCACGTGAAACTCCGCAGTTCGTTGCGGGGCAAACGGGCCGACTTTGAGCGTCAGTGATTGAGTCGTAAAGCGGTGACGACCCGTCGCGTGATATGTCTCTTGCACGCTAGCCGAAACCCAGAACGGCGTCCACAGAAATGACACAAAAATTCTGCGGTTCCGTCGGCCCGGGGTGTTTCAATCCGCGCCGCCGCGGTGGACCGTGCGCTTGCCGAAGCGCGTGGTGATCTCGTCGAGCGTGCGGTCGAGCCGTTCCTGTTTCAACTTCCGGGGGTCGGGGAACAGCTCGGCCGGCGGCGTCGCCCGGGTCAGCGGCCCCGCGCTGACGCCCACCAGCCGGACGGTCCGGAAACCCTGCCGCGCCCACTTCTCGAACAGCCCGCGGGCGGTGTGCCAGATCGTCTCGGTCAGGTCGCTGGGTTCGTCCAGCGTCGCCGATCGCGTGACGGTCTCGAAGTCGCCGTAGCGGATCTTCACCGTCACCCCGCGCGCCCGCAGCCCGTGCTTGCGTAGGCGGTAGCCGACCTGCTCGGCCTGGCCGAGCATCACGTCGAGCACCGCCTCGGGGTGCTCGAGGTTCGTCGCGAACGTCTGCTCGTGGCCGATCGACTTGGCCACGCGGTCCGGCACGACGGGCCGGTCGTCGAGCCCGCGCGACAGCCGGTAGAACCGCCCGCCCAGCTCGCCGAAGCCCGCGTCGAGCTGCGCCGCGGTCAGCCGCCGCAGGTCGCCGATGGTCTTCACCCCGCGCTGCTCCAGCTTCCGCCGCGTCGCCGGCCCGACGCCCCACAGCTTGCCGATCGGAAGCGCGGACAGCACCGCCTCGATCCCCGCTTCGTCGTCGGGGATCACCGTCAACCCGTCGGGCTTCTCGAGGTCCGACGCCAGCTTCGCCAGGAACTTGTTGGGCGCGACGCCGACCGACGCGATCAGCCCGCCGGTCGCCTCCCGCACCGCGGCCTTGAGGTTCGCCGCGACCTGTTCCGGGGGGCCCATGAGCCGGGCGGTGCCGGTCATGTCGAGGAACGCCTCGTCCACGCTCAGCGGCTGCACCGTCGGCGAGAAGTCGTCCAACACCGCGAACATCGCCGCCGACGCCTCCCGTATCTTTTCCCCCGGCACCTTCACGCACACCGCGTGCGGACACAGCCGCAGCGCCCGGCCCATCGGCATCGCCGACCGGCAGCCGTACTTCCGCGCCTCGTACGACGCCGTGGTCACCACCCCCCGCGGCCCCGTCCCCCCGGTCAGCACCGCCTTGCCGCGCAGCGATGGGTCGTCCCGCACCGCGATCGCGGCGAAGAACGCGTCCATGTCCAGGTGGAAGATCGTCCGGCTCACCGCAACTCATCGTACCCCGCTCCGCCTCTGCCCCACATCATGTGCCGCAGCGTGTCCATAGATCCATGTCTTACATGGGTCCGCCGAGGAAAACCCTTGTATTACCTCAGTTGTCGAGGTAATATTACATCGACGATCGAGGTATTGGCATCGTGGGCGTTGATCGACACACGCTTCGATTCGGCTTGATTCGGCTTGATTCGGCTTGATTCGGCTTGATTCGGCTTGGTTGAGATGTGGGTCGCCGGCGCGGCGGGCGGTCAGGGCTCCGCCCCGACACCCCGGTGTGGCGGCCAAGAGACGTAAGAAACTCGGTCTCACCCCAGACCCCAGACCCCAGACCCCAGACCCCAGACCCCAGACCCCAGAC
>JBCCOP010000233.1:0-1968 GCA_039025315.1 Planctomycetota bacterium
GTCCGCGGGGTCACCGCCGCCGCCACCGCCGCGGGGTCGAGGTTCTTCGTCGCCGGGTCTACGTCCGCCAGCACCGGCGTTGCCCCGGCGTGCAGGATCGCGTTGACCGTGGCGCAGAACGTCAGCGGCGTCGTGATCACCTCGTCGCCCGGGCCGATCCCGGCGATCACCAACGCCAGGTGCAGCGCCGCGGTGCACGAGTTGACCGCGACCGCCCGCTCGGCGGGGACCGACTTGTACGCGGCGAACGCCGACTCGAACGCCGCGACCCGCGGCCCCGTGCCGAGCCAGCCGCTGTCCAGGACCTTCTGCACCTCGGCGTGCTCGGCGTCGCCGATGACCGGCTTCCCGAAAACGAGGAAGTCGTCGGCCGGGGGTTCGGGCGTCAGCCGCAGCGGCGGGTTCGGTTCCGGTCGGGCGTGGGCGCTCACGGGTCAGGCCGCCTCCACCCGGCCGCCCGCCGCCGGCGAGCGGTACGCGGCCGCGGCCCGCGGCGACACGTCGCCCAGCCGCTTCGGCTCCCAGAACGACAACACCGGCCCGGCCCACCGCCGACGCAGCTGCTCCAGCCGCGGGCCCGCCTGCGCCGGGTTCACGTTCGCCAGGATCACGCCGTCGGCTCTGTTGCCCAGCGCCTCGGCGTCACGCCGCACCGCCACGCCCCGATACATCCCCCCCGCCAACGCCGGGTGGTTCTCCGCGATCGCCGTGACCCGCAGCCCCGCCCGCCGCGCCGCCCGCCACGTGGCGTAGAGGTTCTTGCCCAGGTCCGCCAGCACCACCCGCCGCACGCCGTGCCGCTGCGCCCACTCCGCCACCGCCCGCTTCTGCGCGCCCCACTGCAGCACCGTTTCCAGCACGTCGGGGCCCAGCGTCTGCCGGCCCGACTCACGCTCCCGCCGTGCCCAGGCCCGCGCCTCGGCGATCGCTTGCGACAGGGCTCCGCCGTGCCCGCCGCGGCGGGCGAACGCCGCGTAGCGCAGCAGGAAATCTTTGCGGTACGCCCGCCGGACCGCCGGCGGGAAGAAACGCTCGACCAGGATCAGGTTGTTGCGCAGGTCCATGCGGAACGCCAGCGCCGCGCTGCGGCCGCCGGTGTGCTTGTCGTGGCGGTAGGTCAGGTCGTCGTACCGCTCGACCCGCCAGCCGGCCCGCCACAGCCGGAAGCTCAGGTCGTACTCCCCCGCCTTGCGGAAGAACTCCCGGCGGAACCCGCCGACGCGGTCCTGCGCCGCCCGCCGCAGGCACACCGCCCCGCTGAGCATCACCCCCGGAAGCGCGCACGCCTCGCCGGTGCCGTTGGGCAGGAGGCAGCGGCCGCCGACCGCGGCGACGGCGGGCGTCGCGTCGAGGTGCGCGATCGACCGCGCGACCGTGTCGGCGTCGGCGGGGTAGCTGTCGTCGTCGAGCAGGATCACGTGCCGGCCGCGGCAGTGCGCGAACGCCAGGCTCCGCGCCCAGACGCCCTCGTTCTCGGCCCGCCGGTGCAGACGCACCTCGGGGAAGCGTGCCGCGACCGCCGCGGCGGTGCCGTCGGTCGAGCCGTTGTCCACGACGTGGATCTCGTAGCGGTCGCCCGGCAGCGGCGTCACGCCCGGCAGCCGCGCGAGCGTGCCGAGCAGCGTGTCGCGGCGGTTGTGGCTGACGATGACGTAGGAGAGGTCCATGGGCGGTGGCCTTACGCGGCGTGGTCCATCTTGCTTCGTTGGTCTCGGTCCTCTTCGCGGAGCAGCCGGCCGACGCGCGCCAGCGTTCTTCTGAGCCCGGCGGTGTAGGTCAGCCGGGCCTCGACCCACGCCCGCTGCTGCTCGGCGATCGTCTCGCGCAGCGGCGGGTCGCCCAGGAACGTGCGGAGCCGCTGCCGCAGCGACGCGGGGTCGTCGAAGCTCACCTCGTCGAGCCGGGGCAGCGCGACGCCGGAAGGATCGATCAGCCCGCCGCGCTCGCAGCCGCGGACGTACCGCACCA
>JBCCOP010000234.1:0-1954 GCA_039025315.1 Planctomycetota bacterium
CACCCCTTCGGCTTCCGCGTCGGCATCACCGAGGCCCACCGCAGCCGCTGGTACGCCCCGACCAAGGCCTTCTACGGCGAGCTGCTCGTCGAGGACGAGCGCATCCGCAAGTACCTCGACCGCCAGCTCAACCGCAAGCCCCCGTTCGCCGCCGTCTCCGACATCCACATCGAACGGACCCGCGAAGAGCTCAAGATCATCATCAAGACCGCCCGGCCCGGCCTGGTCATCGGCCCCAAGGGCGCCGAGATCGACCGCCTCACCGCCGAGCTGCAGCACCTCACGGGCCGCAACGTCTCGATCAACTGCGTCGAGGTCAGCAACCCCGACGCCGAGTCGCAGCTCGTCGCCGAGTCGATCGCCGAACAGCTCGCCAAGCGGGCCAGCTTCCGCCGCGTCATGAAGATGAAGGCCGAGGCCGCCATGACCGCCGGGGCCAAGGGCGTCAAGATCCAGCTCTCCGGCCGGCTCGGCGGGCACGAGATGTCCCGCTCCGAAGACGTCCGCATGGGCGCGATCCCGCTGCAGACCCTCCAGGCCGAGGTCGACTACGGCTTCGCCGAGTCGCGCACGACCTACGGGATCATCGGCGTAAAGGTCTGGACCTACAAGGGCCTCTACCACGAGATCGCCGAGGGCGAGATCGAATCCAAAGCCGCCGGCGCCCGCCCCCGCGCCCGCGGCCGCCGTTAGACGTAGCGAGCTTCAACTTTTGACCTTTAACCTTCGACCGGTAACGCCATGCCTCTGATGCCCAAACGAGTCAAGTACCGCAAGCAGCAGCGCGGCACGCTGAAGGGCAACGCCCTGCGCGGCAACAAGGTGTCGTTCGGCGATTACGCCCTGCAGCTGACCGAGGGCGGCTGGCTCACCGCCCGCCAGATCGAGGCCGGCCGCATCGCCGCCCGCCAGTACGTGGCCCGCGAGGGCAAGCTGTTCGTCCGCGTCTTCCCCGACAAGCCGATCAGCAAGAAGCCGCTCGAGACCCGCATGGGCAAAGGCAAGGCCGAGCCCGAGTACTGGGTCGCCCGCGTCAAGCCCGGCACGGTGGTCTACGAGCTCGCCGGCGTCCCCCGCGACATCGCCAAGAAGGCTTTCGTCCGCGTCGCCCACAAGTTGCCTTTCAAGTGCCGCTTCGTCGAACGCCGCCACCACATGTAACCCCCGGAAGTGATGTAAACCCACGCCGACGCTGAGTGAGCGAAGGCGAACGAAGCGTCTGGTACCCGCCCATGAAACCCGCCGAAGTCCACAAGATGTCCGACGCCGAGTTGACCGAAACCGTCGGTCAGCTGCGCACCGAGCTCTTCGAGCTCCGCAGCCAGTCGGTCACCGAGAAGCTCGAGAACCCCCGCCGCCTCGGCGCGATCCGCCGCGACATCGCCCGCGTCCTCACCGAGCAGCGTGGCCGCGAGCTCGCCGCGACGAAAGAAAGCAACTAATCCATGAGCAGCTCCACCGCAAAACGCCCCCTGCTGGGCACCAAGATCGGCGTCGTCACCAGCGACAAGCGTTCCAAAACCCGCACCGTCGCCGTGGCCTACAAGGTCCAGCACCCCAAGTACGGCAAGTTCGTCAAGCGGACCCAGAAGTTCCAGGTCCACGACGAGCAGGACGCCTGCAAAGAGGGCGACCGCGTCCGCATCGCCCGCTGCCGCCCGCTGTCCAAGACCAAGAGCTGGCGCCTCGTCGAAGTCGTCGAGTCGGCCCTGCCCCCCGTGACCAACGTCCCGGCCCCCGAGATCGAAACTCCCGCCGAAGAGACCGCCACCGAATAAAGCCGCTTGCGGCTTAGCGTCGCGAAACGTCAACCACGACGCCCCGCAAGGACCCCCGCCATGATCCAAGTCGAATCCCGAGTCGAGGTCGCCGACAACTCCGGCGCGAAGATCGCCTACGTGATCCGCGTGCTGCGCAAGTCGACCGCCGCCGGCCGGACCACCCGGCCCACCGC
>JBCCOP010000235.1:0-1931 GCA_039025315.1 Planctomycetota bacterium
ATCGGGCCCGAGATCATGGACGCCACCCTCGCCGTCCTCGACGCCGCCGGGGCCGGGCTCGACTACGACTTCATCCAGATCGGCCAGAAGGTCTACGAACGCGGCGTCTCGGCCGGCATCGAGCCGTCGGCGTGGGATTCCTTACGCAAGCACAAAGTCTTCCTCAAAGCCCCCATCACCACGCCCCAGGGCGGCGGCTACAAGTCGCTCAACGTCACCGCCCGCAAGACGCTCGGCCTCTACGCCAACGTCCGGCCGTGCGTCGCCTACGCCCCCTTCGTCAAAGCCCCGCACCCGGGTATGGACGTCCTGATCGTTCGCGAGAACGAAGAGGACACCTACGGCGGCATCGAGCACCGCCAGACCGCCGAGGTCACCCAGTGCCTCAAGCTCATCACCCGGCCCGGCTGCGAGAAGATCGTCCGCCACGCCTTCGAGGTCGCCAGCGCTGCCGGCCGCAAAAAAGTCAGCTGCTTCACCAAAGACAACATCATGAAGGCCACCGACGGCCTGTTCCACCGCGTCTTCGACGAGATCAAGGCCGACTACCCCGAGATCGCGGCCGACCACTGGATCATCGACATCGGCGCGGCCAAGCTCGCCGTCGAGCCCGAGCGGTTCGACGTGATCGTGACGCCCAACCTCTACGGCGACATCCTCAGCGACATCGCGGCCGAGCTCACCGGCAGCGTCGGGCTCTGCGGCACCGCCAACATCGGCCCGCAGTGCTCGATGTTCGAGGCGATCCACGGCAGCGCCCCCGACATCGCCGGCCGAGACGTCGCCAACCCTTCGGGGCTGATCCTCGCGGCGGTGCAGATGCTGCTGCACCTGGGCAAGCACGACGCGGCCGAACGGGTCCACAACGCCTGGCTGCGGACGATCGAGGACGGGTTGCACACCGCCGACGTGTTCGATGCGCTGCGGTCAAAACAGAAGCTCGGCACCCGCGCCTTCGCCGAGGCCGTGATCGAACGCCTCGGCCGCAAGCCGCTGCACCTGCTCGCGGCCGATTATCAAAACACCCGCGACTTGCACACCCCGGATGGGAGTCCGCCCTCTCACGCTCCCGCCTCCCGGGGCGGCGTCGGCGTCGAGAAGCCCGTGAAGAAGCTCCTCGGCGTCGACGTATTTTTCGACTGGGACGAGCCGGGCCGCGACCCGCTCAAGCTCGCGGCCCGGCTGAAGTACGCCACGCAGGCCAGTGGCATGGAGCTCACCATGATCACCAACCGCGGCGTCAAGGTCTGGCCCCAGGGCTTCCCCGAGACGTTCTGCACCGACCACTGGCGCTGCCGGTTCATGCCGGCGAAGCTCGGCGAGGGCGACGGCGCGCTGCGCTCGGAGATGAGCCACCAGAAGATCATCCACCTGCTGACTCACCTGACGGTCCACGGGCTCGACTTCATCAAGACCGAGCAGCTCCACGCCTTCGACGGCGTCGCGGGCTACAGCCTCGGCCAGGGCGAGTGACATGAGGTGACCTTCGTCCCCCGCATCCGCGGCCGACGCGTCCAACCGTACGCGTCGGCCGCTTTCCGTTGACACCCGCCGGGGCCGGGGATATGTTCTGGTTGTGAAGCTTTGCACCCTTATCCCGAACGACGCGACGGGCAGGCCCCTCAACCTGCTCCTTACGATTTGCTCTGGATAGGGTCCGCGACGGTACCGACCGTGAACTCGTGACCCTGTCCGCCCCGAGCCGACAGGGTTTTTTGTTGTCTCCGCCTTTCGACCCGCAACTCGTCACTTTTCCACTTTTCACCCCGACCCCGAGCCCGCCATGCCCCCGATCCGCATCTTCGACACGACCCTGCGTGACGGCGAACAGTCGCCCGGCGCGTCGCTGAACCACGCCGAGAAGCTGGAGATCGCCCGGCAGCTCGAGGCGCTGGGCGTGGACGTGATCGAGGCGGGGTTCCCGATCACCA
>JBCCOP010000236.1:0-1930 GCA_039025315.1 Planctomycetota bacterium
ATCGGGCCCGAGATCATGGACGCCACCCTCGCCGTCCTCGACGCCGCCGGGGCCGGGCTCGACTACGACTTCATCCAGATCGGCCAGAAGGTCTACGAACGCGGCGTCTCGGCCGGCATCGAGCCGTCGGCGTGGGATTCCCTACGCAAGCACAAGGTCTTCCTCAAGGCCCCGATCACCACGCCCCAGGGCGGCGGCTACAAGTCGCTCAACGTCACCGCCCGCAAGACACTGGGCCTCTACGCCAACGTCCGGCCGTGCGTCGCCTACGCCCCGTTCGTCGCCGCGCCGCACCCGGGCATGGACGTCGTGGTCGTCCGTGAAAACGAGGAGGACACCTACGGCGGCATCGAGCACCGCCAGACCGCCGAGGTCACCCAGTGCCTCAAGCTCATCACCCGGCCCGGCTGCGAAAAAATCGTCCGCCACGCCTTCGAGGTCGCCCGCGCCGCCGGCCGCAAGAAAGTCAGCTGCTTCACCAAAGACAACATCATGAAGGCCACCGACGGCCTGTTCCACCGCGTCTTCGACGAGATCAAGGCCGACTACCCCGAGATCGAGACCGACCACTGGATCATCGACATCGGCGCGGCCAAGCTCGCCGTCGAGCCCGAGCGGTTCGACGTGATCGTCACGCCCAACCTCTACGGCGACATCCTCAGCGACATCGCGGCCGAGCTCACCGGCAGCGTCGGCCTCTGCGGCACCGCCAACATCGGCCAGCAGTGCTCGATGTTCGAGGCGATCCACGGCAGCGCCCCGGACATCGCGGGGCAAGACGTCGCCAACCCGTCGGGGCTGATCCTCGCCGCGGTGCAGATGCTGCTTCATGTCGGCAAACGCGAAGCGGCCGAGCGGGTCCACAACGCCTGGCTCCGCACGATCGAGGACGGGCTGCACACCGCCGACGTGTTTGACGCGTTGCGATCGAAGCAGAAACTCGGCACCCGCGCGTTCGCCGAGGCCGTCATCGAACGCCTCGGCCAGAGCCCGCGGCACCTGCCCGCGGCCGACTACCAGCACACGCCGCCACCGCAAAGCCCGGACGGGAGCGAGCGATCGACCGCTCCCGCCTTCCGGGACGGCGTCGGCGTCGAGAAGCCCGTGAAGAAGCTCCTCGGCGTCGACGTATTTTTCGACTGGGACGAGCCGGGCCGCGACCCGATCAAGCTCGCGGCCCGGTTGAAGTACGTCACGCAGGCCAGCGGCATGGAGCTGACCATGATCACCAACCGCGGCGTCAAGGTCTGGCCCCAGGGCTTCCCCGAAACGTTCTGCACCGACCACTGGCGCTGCCGGTTCCTGCCGACGAAGCTCGGCGAGGGCGACGGACCGCTGCGATCGGACATGAACCACCAGAAGATCATCCACCTGCTGACCCACCTCACGGTCCACGGCTTGGACTTCATCAAGACCGAGCAGCTCTACGCCTTCGACGGCGTCGCGGGCTACAGCCTCGGCCAGGGCGAGTGACATGAGGTGACCTTCGCCCCCCGCACCCGCGGCCGACGCGTCCACCCCACGCGACGGCCGCTTTCCGTTGACACCCGCCGGGGCCGGGGCTATGTTTCGGCCGTGATAAATCGCACCCTTATCCCGAACGACGCGACGGGCAGGCCCCTCAACCTGCTCCTTACGATTTGCTCTGGATAGGGTCCGCGACGGTACCGACCGTAAACTCGTGACCCTGTCCGCCCCGAGCCGACAGGGTTTTTTGTTGTCTCCGCCTTTCGACCCGCAACTTTTCACTTTTCGACTTTTCACCCCCACCCCGAGCCCGCCATGCCTGCGATCCGCATCTTCGACACGACCCTGCGTGACGGCGAACAGTCGCCCGGCGCGTCGCTGAACCACGCCGAGAAGCTGGAGATCGCCCGGCAGCTCGAGGCGCTGGGCGTGGACGTGATCGAGGCGGGGTTCCCGATCACCA
>JBCCOP010000237.1:0-1841 GCA_039025315.1 Planctomycetota bacterium
CATCGAGCAGGACGCCGACGTGATCATGATGCTGCACCGCGAAGACTACTACCACCGCGGCGACGAGGAGTACGTCGAGAACAACGTCGCCGAGGTCATCGTCAACAAGCAGCGCAACGGCCCGACCGGCACGGTCAAGCTGCACTTCCATGGCCCGACCACGCGGTTCCACAACCCCGCCACGTCGGGGCAGCAGGCGGCGTACGGGGGTTAGCGACACGCGCCGGGCGGACAAGTCCGCCCGCTACTCGTGAAACCGAACCGCGTGGCCGCGGTATATTCCGGGGGTGATCTTGTTGATCGACAACTACGACAGCTTCACCTACAACCTCGTTCAGCGGCTGGGCGAGCTGGACCCGACGCTGGACCTGCGCGTCGTCCGCAACGACAAGATCACCGCCCCGGAAGCGGTCGCGTTGGACCCCGACCACGTGATCGTTTCGCCCGGGCCTTGCACGCCGAAGGAGGCCGGGGTCAGCGGCGCGATCGTCGAGGCGTTCGCGGGCCGCGTGCCGGTGCTGGGCGTCTGCCTCGGGCACCAGACGATCGGCGAGCGGTTCGGCATGACCGTCGACCGCCACGTGAAGCTGATGCACGGCAAGACCAGCCCGATCGCCCACGACGGCCGGGGCCTGTTCGCCGGCCTGTCCGACCCGTTCGTCGCCACGCGGTACCACAGCCTCGTGATCCTCCGCGACACGTTCGACCACGACCGCTTCGAGGTCAGCGCCTGGTGCGACGACGACGGGCAAGAGGTCGTGATGGGGCTGCGCGCCAAGCCGGGGACGCTGTCGGGCGGGGACGCGCCGCTGGAAGGTGTGCAGTTCCACCCCGAGAGTTTTCTCACGGTTGAGGGCCCGCTTTTGCTCGCAAACTTTTTGGGTCTGCCCCGGCCCGCGCCGCTGCCCGCGCCGATGTGACCGGGCAGGGTTAAGCCGCGTCGCGTAGCCGCCGGGTCAGCGTGCCGAGCGACCGCCGGGCCCGCAGGTGCGTCGGGTCCAGCCGCAAGACCTGCGCCCAGGCCGCGGCCGCCTCGTGACCCATCCCCGACGCCGCGAGCACGCGCCCTAGCTCAAACAACGACGCGACGCGGTACGGCTGCCGCCGCAGCGCCGCGCGGTAGCACTCCGCCGCCTCCGCCAGCCGGTCCGCCGCCGCGCACGACCGCCCGAGCTCGTGCCACCAGTCGGGCCGCCGGCCGTCCAGTTCAACCGCCCGCCGCAGCAGCGGCAGCGCGTCCGCCCGCCGCCCGCCGCGCAACGCCGCGAGCCCGAGCAGGTACACCGCCGCCGCGTGGTCCGGGTCGATCGCCAGCACCTGCCGGCACAGCCGCTCGGCCTCGCCCCACCTCCGGCCGTGTATCGCGCGCTGCGCCGCCCGCAACACCGCGGCACCGCCGCGACGCACTGCCGGGGACACGGTCGTCGGGGCGGTGAAGGGTTCGGACATGACGGATCAAGTAGTTGAGTAGTCGGGTAGTTGAGTAGTTCAATCGTGGGTGCCGGTAGCTTTCTACTCGACAACCCAACTACTCAACTACTTCCGCCCGGCGTCAGCCGAGCAGCGACAGCACGTTCTGCGCGTTACTGTTGGCGATGCCGAGGGTCGAGGTGCCGGCCTGCTGGAGGATCTGGGCGCGGGTCAGCTCGGCGGTCTCGGCGGCGAAGTCCGTGTCGCGGATCGACGACTCGGAGGCCGTGAGGTTCTCCAGCGCGATGCCGGTCGACCGGACCGCGGTCTGCAGCGTGTTGCGCTCGAACGCCCCGAGTCGGCCGCGCAGCTGCGCGATCTGATCGACGGCGATGTTGATGATCTCCGACGCCCCGCGGGCCTGGCCGGCG
>JBCCOP010000238.1:0-1841 GCA_039025315.1 Planctomycetota bacterium
GCACGCGTACCGGGCGACGGGGCTGACGGAGGTGGGCCAGTCGCTGGACGCGACGGAGCGGATCGTGCCGCACGTCGTGGGGTGGAGCGAGGCGATGGAGATGGTGCGCGACGGGGCGGTGCGGGACGGCAAGACGATCGCAACGCTGCTGTTTCACGCGTGTTTCGGGCGGGTTTGAATCGGCTAATCATCACCCCGGCGTGGCCGGCAGGACCAGAGGCGTATGGGTTCGGAGAACCGCGACTACTTCCGTGACGAAGCGAAGCGCTGGGGCGGCGGCGGCGGCGGTGGATTCGGGGGTGGGGGTGGAATGCCGCCGATAACGAAATACCTGCTGATCGCCAACCTCGCGGTGTTCGTGCTGCAGATGGTCTTCGGCACGGCACGGCGGGGCGGGTTCCTCTCGCCGTTTCCGCTGTTGAACTTCAACGTCGAGCAGGCGATCTCCGGGTTCCAGGTCTGGCGGCTGTTCACGTACCAGTTCGTGCACGCGGACTTTTTTCACATCCTGTTCAACATGATCGGGCTGTTCTTCTTCGGGCCGTTGATGGAGTCGTGGTGGGGCAGCCGGCGGTTCTTGGCGTTCTACCTGCTGTGCGGGGCGAGCGGGGCGGTGGTGGCGTCGCTGCTCGGGGCGTTGCCGGGGCTGGGGGTCTTCCCGCCGGGCGCGAAGCTGGTGGGGGCGTCGGGGGCGGTGTTCGGCATCCTGGCCGGCTGCGCGACGCTGTTCCCACACCAACGGGTGCAGCTGCTGTTCCCGCCGATCCCGATGTCGATGCGGACGATGGCGCTCGTCTTCCTGGGCATCGCGGCGTTGTCGGTGATCGCCGGCTCGGCCAACGCGGGGGGCGAGGCGGCGCACCTCGGTGGGGCGCTGCTGGGGTTTGTGCTGGTCAAGAACGCCGGGCTGCTGAGCTGGGCCGACCGGGTGGACACGGCCGCGGTCTCGCCCGCGGCGGTGAAGGGCAAAGTGGAAGCGGGGCGGTTCGAGCGCAAGCGCAAACAAGAAGAAGCCCTCGAGGCCGAGGTCGACCGCATCCTGGCGAAGGTCGCGGACCAGGGGTTGGCGAGCCTCACCAACAAAGAGAAGAAGACGCTCAACGACGCGACGGCGGCGAAGCGGAAGTAGGCGGGCAGTACACTCCCCGGCGATGCCGGCCCTGCGCTTCGAGATCCTGCACGACGACACGACCACCGCGGGCCGGGTCGGCCGGGTCACGACGCCGCACGGCTCGTTCGACACCCCGGCGTTCATGCCCGTCGGCACGCAGGGCACGGTCAAGGGCATGCTGCCCCACCTCGTCGCCGAGACGGGGGCACAGATCATCCTGGGCAACACCTACCACTTGATGCTCCGCCCCGGCGGCGAGCTGGTCGAGCGCCAGGGCGGGCTGCAACAATGGACCAACTGGCGCGGCCCGATGCTCACCGACTCCGGCGGGTTCCAGGTCTTCAGCCTCGGCCACCTCAACCGCATCGACGACGACGGCGTCCGCTTCCGCAGTCACCTCGACGGCGCGGAGGTCCACCTCACGCCCGAACGCTCGATGCTTGTGCAACGCCAACTCGGCGCCGACATCATCATGGCCTTCGACGACTGCCCCCCCCCGGAAGTTCCCCCGGAAGTGCCTTCGGACGGCGCTGCGTCGGATAAAACTTCAAGCGCCGCGCACGCTGACCGGCTCCGCGTCGCCAACGACCGCACCCTCCGCTGGCTCGGCCGCTGCGTCTCGGCCCACCGCGGCGGCGGGACGTGGGACACCCAGGCGCTCTTCGGCATCGTGCAGGGCGGCACCGACCTGGCCCAACGCTCGTGGTGCGCCGAGCGGGTGACCCAGCAC
>JBCCOP010000239.1:0-1838 GCA_039025315.1 Planctomycetota bacterium
GGGAGGGGAAGCCGGGGCGGCGGGGTCGGCGGGCGGACCCGATGCTGTTGGAGGTGGCGTGGGAGGCGTGCAACCAGGTCGGCGGGATCTACACGGTCCTGCGGAGCAAGGTGCCGTCGATGGTGAGCCGGTGGGGCAACCGCTACTGCCTGGTGGGGCCGTACAACGAGCGGAGCGCGCCGATCGAGTTCGAGCCGGCGCCGCTGGTCGGGGCGGTGGGCCAGGCGGTGAAGCAGATGCGGGAGATGGGGTTCGGCGCGGACTACGGGCGGTGGCTGGTGTCGGGCCGGCCGCACCTGGTGCTGCTTCATCTGGAAGACACGAAGCGTTACCTGGACGACGTCAAGCACCGGCTGTGGGCGGACCACGGGATCGCGAGCCCGGGGGGCGACGGGTTGATCGACGACGTGCTGGCGTTCGGCGAGTCGACGCGTCTGCTGCTGTCGCTACTCGGGGCGCGGGAGGCGCACCGCCGGCGGCTGATCGCGCACTTCCACGAGTGGATGGCCGGCGCGGCGGTGCCGATGCTGCGGCACGAGCGGTGGCCCGGTTCGGTGGTGTTCACGACGCACGCCACGCTGCTGGGCCGGTACCTGGCGATGCATAACCCGGTGTTCTACGACCACCTGTCGTTCTTCAACCCGTCGGAGGAAGCCCGGCACTTCAACATCGAGTGCCAGCACGGCCTCGAACGCGCCGCGGCCCACGGCGCGCACGTGTTTACCACCGTCTCCGACGTGACGGGTCAGGAGTGCAAGCACCTGCTGGGCCGCGGGCCCGACGTCGTGCTGCCCAACGGCCTGAACATCGAGCGGTTCTCCGCCGTCCACGAGTTCCAGAACCTGCACCGGCGGTACAAGGAGCGCATCCACGAGTTCACGCTCGGGCACTTCTTCCCCAGCTACCGCTTCGACCTCGAGTCCACGCTCTACATGTTCACCTCCGGGCGGTACGAGTACCGCAACAAGGGGATGGACGTGACGATCGAGGCGCTCGCCCGGCTCAACCACCGGCTGCGTGAGGCCGAGGTGCCGGTCACGGTCGTGTTTTTCCTGATCACCAAGGCCCCGGTGCACTCGCTGAAAGTCGCGGCGCTGCAGAGCCACGCGATGCTGCAGGAGTTCCAGGACGCCGCCGACGCGATCAAGCAGGGGGTCGGCCGGGAGCTGTTCTACGCCGCCGCCGGGGGGCACATCCCCGACCTCAACACGCTGGTCGACGACTACTGGCGGCTGCGGCTGCGGCGGTCGATCCAGTCGTGGCGGCGGCGTGAGCCCCCGGCGATCGTGACCCACGACATGGTCGACGACGCCGGCGACGCCGTGCTCAACCAGCTGCGCACCTGCCGGCTGTTCAACGCCGAAGCCGACCGCGTCAAGGTCGTCTACCACCCCGACTTCATCACGTCGACCAACCCGCTGGTCACCATGGAGTACGACCAGTTCGTCCGCGGCACGCACCTGGGCGTGTTCCCCAGCTACTACGAGCCGTGGGGCTACACGCCGCTGGAGGCGATCGCGCTGGGCGTGCCCGCCGTGACGTCCGACCTCTCGGGCTTCGGCAGCTACCTGCAGCAGGTCATGCCCGACCACGAGGACAAAGGCATCGCCGTGATCCACCGCCGGCAGACCGACCTCTCGGGCGCGGCCGACCAGCTCGCCGACCGCATGTTCCGCTTCTGCCAGCTGTCGCGGCGCGAACGCGTCACGCTGCGCAACACCGTCGAGTCGTTCAGCGAGCACTTCGACTGGCACAACCTCGGGCGCAGCTACCACGAGGCGCACGAGATGGCGCTCGACCGCGTCGAGGATTAATCCCCGGAAGACCGCCCCTCCGTA
>JBCCOP010000240.1:0-1805 GCA_039025315.1 Planctomycetota bacterium
CGGCGAGACGATCGGCCCGCCCACGCTCAGGTTGTACGCCGTCGACCCCGACGCCGTCGCCACGATGATCCCGTCGCCCCCGAACGTCAGCGCCGACCGCCCCGAGAACGACGGGTCGATCGCCACGTCCATCTCGATCATGCGGAACGGCGGCCCGGCCGTCACCACCGCGTCGTTCATCGCCGTGTACGCGTGCTCCGGCTCGACCCCGTCCCCGTCCCATTTGGGGGTCCCGGGGGGCATCACGTCCACGTCGATCATCACCCGCCGCGTCCGCCGGCAACGCCCGCACGCAATCGCCTCCCAGTGCTCCATCACGTCCGCGATCTCGAACTCCGCGAGGAACCCCACCTTCCCGAAGTTCACCCCCAGCAGCGGCACGCCCCGGTCCACCATCACCCGCGCCTGCGACAGAAACGTCCCGTCGCCGCCCAAGACCATGGCAAGGTCGCATCCCGGAGGCTCTTCCGCAAAGCCGTCCCGCGTCGCCCGCGTGTCCAAGACCGCCACCACCTCCGCCCGCTCGGCTAGCCACGGCCCGAACCGCTCGATCGCCTCCCGCACCGGCTCCTTCGACTGGTTTGCCAGGATCAACACCCGCGTCCGCTCCGACATGACCGATAGTCTACCCACCCCCGGAAGTTGCCACCCCGCGCTCGATGGATACCGATCATGCAGGCCCTGATCTTCGACGGCACCGCCCCCCGCCTCGACCCCCACCACGCCGAACCCGACCCGCCGCCCGGCGAGGCGCTCATCCGACCCACCCGACTCGGCGTCTGCGCGACCGACCTCGAGATCTGCCGCGGCTACATGGGCTTCACCGGCGTGCTCGGCCACGAGTTCGTCGGCGTCGTCGAGAGCGTCGCCCGCAAGCAGGACGCCGACTGGATCGGCCAACGCGTCGTCGGCAGCATCAACTGCGTGCGCTCGGTCTGCGACCTCGTCCGGGCCGGCCTGCGCGAACACGCCCGGGACCGCTCGGTGCTCGGCATCAAAGAACGCGACGGCTGCTTCGCCGACGCTTTCACGTTACCCGTCGAAAACCTCTACGAGGTCCCCGACCACGTCGACGACGACCACGCCGTCTTCGCCGAGCCGCTGGCCGCCGCGTTCCAGGTCCTGCGTCAGCTCACCGTCGAGGGCCGGCCGTTCGTCACCGTCCTCGGCGACGGCCGGCTCGGGCTGCTCGTCGCCCAGGTCCTCAGCTCCCTCAACGCCACCGTCCGCGTCGTCGGCAAACACCCCCGGAAGCTGGAACTCTGCGAAAAATGGGGGATCAAACACCGGCTGCTCGACGACGTCGGCCTCCGCCAAGACCAAGACATCGTCGTCGACGCCACCGGCTCGCCCACCGGCCTCGCCACCGCCATGCACATGGTCCGCCCCCGCGGCACCATCGTGCTCAAAACCACCACCGCGCCCCCCCCGGAAGGCGAGCCCCACCTCGACCTCAGCCCCCTGGTGGTCCACGAGATCAACGTCATCGGCTCCCGCTGCGGCCCGTTCCCCGACGCCCTCGAAGCCCTCAGCGCGCAGAGCATCGACGTCGTCAGCCTCATCGGCCGCCGCATGAAACTCGCCGACGGCGTCGACGCCCTCCGCGCCGCCGCCCGCCCCGACGTGGTCAAAGTCCTGCTCGAGCCGTGAGCAAAACGCCGGTCTAACCCCCCTCCCTCACAACCTTTTTCATCTACGCCGCTGACTGGCCAGTAAAGAGTCTCGCCGCCTTGACTTGGGTGTTCCATCACCCTTTTCAAGGAGAACCAAGCCATGGACGGCGAGCTCTGGTACGGATGTTACCG
>JBCCOP010000241.1:0-1760 GCA_039025315.1 Planctomycetota bacterium
GTGCGACCTCGATGACGGAGGCGGACATCTCTTCGACGGCGGCGGAGATCTGGGTGACCTGGGAGGACTGCTCCTGCATGCCGGCGGACATCTGCTCGCTGGTCGCGGCGATCTGGGTCGCGGCCGCGGCCACCTCGGAGGTCGTGCCGGAGACGACCGCCATCACGTCGTGGATGCGCCCGACGAACTGGTTGAACCACCGGCCGAGCTGGCCGAGCTCGTCGTCGGAGTTCACGTCGATGCGCTGGGTCAGGTCGCCCTCGCCCTCGGCGATGTCGCGGATGCGTTCGATGAGTTGTTTGACGGGTCGGCCGAACATCATCGACAGCAGCAGGGCGAAGACGACGCCGGCGCCGATGACCATCGGGGTGGTCCACATGAGCCCGGAGCCGATGAAGGAGGCGACCTGGGCGTCGACCGGGGCCATGGGCATGGCGACGTGGTACGCGCCGTGGACGTAGTTGTCGGGCCAGTTCTCCATCGGGAAGCCGAGGATGTCCTTGCCGTCGCCGGTGGGGCTGGTGGCGGGGTCGCCGTGGCAGCCCATGCAGCCGGCGGCGTCGGTGACGCGGATGGCGCGCATGTAGTGCAGCTTCGCGCCCTCGGGGTCGGAGTCGTCGATGCGGCTGATGGTGTCGCCGTCGCCCGCCTTGGCTTGGGCGTAGAGGTCTTCGAGCAGCGACCGGCTGAAGTCGCTGTTGGGCTCGTTCTCGGGGTTGCGGGTCTCGAATGACGAGATACGGAAGTCGATGTCCTCGCGCTCGGCGGCGTCGCCGGCGGCCTTCCAGCCGACGACGACAGGCACGGTGTTGAAGATCTTCGCTTCTTTGTAAGACCGTCCCTCGGCCTGGACCTGCGCCAGGTCGTCGAGCAGCATCTGGGTGTCGAAGGCGTCCGAGGCGTGCAGCTGGGTGGCGGCGAAGTCCTTGGCGGCGTCGGCGGTGGCGGTGAACGCGGCGGCCTTGTCGACCATCGCCGCCTCCGCCGAGCCGCGGAACCCCTTGACGAACACGACGTAGTTCACCGCGACCACGGTGATCAGCACCACCGCGGCGATCCCGATGATCCGCGTCGCCAGGCCCAGGGACTTGAATTTGCTCACCAGCTTCATCGGACGTGCTCCCAATATGGAAATGGTGCCGCCGGTTTGGCGACGGTCGTCCTGGTCATCGGGCCGGCCGGGCCGGCGGATGAGCCCGGACCGGGCGGGCGTGTAACCCCGGCGGACCCGCGAGGTAAAATCTGGGCATGGCCGACCTCTGGGAAGACCGCCGCGCGGGGCACCGCCGCGCCGCCGAGCCGCTCGCGGTGCGGATGCGCCCCCGGGAGTTGGACGAATTTGTGGGGCAGTCCCATTTCCTCGGCCCCGGCACGCTGCTGCGGCGGATGCTCGAGGCCGACCGCCTCACGTCCGTGCTCTTCTACGGCCCCCCCGGAACCGGGAAAACGACGCTGGCGGAGCTGATCGCGGCCCACACCGCGGCCCACTTCGACCGCGGCAACGCGGCCGTCGTCGGCGTCAAGGACGTGCGGCACGTGCTCGACGGCGCCCGCCGCCGCCTCGAGGCCGACGGGAGGCGCACCATCTTCTTCCTCGACGAGATCCACCGCTTCAACAAGGCCCAGCAGGACGTCCTGCTCGGCGACGTCGAGCGCGGCGTCGTCACCCTCATCGGCGCGACCACCGAGAACCCGTTCTTCACCGTCAACAACGCCCTGGTCAGCCGGTCGCAGGTCTTCAACTTCGAGCCGTTGTCGGA
>JBCCOP010000242.1:0-1672 GCA_039025315.1 Planctomycetota bacterium
CGGGTCGGCGGCGAGGTCGTACAGCTCGCCGCGGTAATCGCCGCCGAAGAGCTTGTCGGGATAGTGCGTGAGGCGGAAGTGATCGAAGCGGACGGCCTTGCTCAGCGGGTGTTCGGTGAAGGCGGCGTCGCGGATCGCGGTGTCCTCGCCGCGGAGCAGCGGGGCGAGGTCGTGGCCGTCGGCCCAGTCGAGTTCCGGTACGCCGCAGGCCGCCGCCAGGGTCGGGGCGAGGTCGAGGTTCTCGACGAGTTGATCGCAGACGTGGCCGTCCTTCGAGGCGCTGGGGGAGGTGCCGGGGACGCGGATCATGAGCGGCACGCGGGCGATGTCGTCGGACCCAATACCCGGGGCCTTTTCGGGGATGCCGTGGATGCCGTGGTAGCAGCCGTGGTCCGAGCCGTAGATGACGATGGTGTTGTCGAGCATGCCGCGCTGCTCGAGCCCGTCGAGCAGCCTGCCGAAGACGTCGTCGATCTGGCTCACGCAGGCCAGTGTCCCGCGCCACGCTCGCCGAGCCCCTTCGACGTACGTGTCGCCCGGCTGTGCATACTCCCACTCGATCTCGCGCATGCCCTGCCACATGCGTCGAAAGTGCGGTGGTCGGTGCGACGGGTCTTGCTCGAACGTGGGCGGTAGGTCGAGGTCCTTGTCGTACAGGTCCCAGAATTGCTGCACCGGCAAAAGCGGGTGGTGCGGTTTTTGGAAGGCGATCTGCGTGAAGAACGGCCGACCATCCGCCGCAGCCTCGTCGGCGAACCGCAGCGCTTCGCGTGCACACCAACGCTCTTGCGTGTGCTCGTAAGGCATATCGCTAGGCCGGGCATCGCGGCCAATGGTGCCGGGGCCGTAGCGGTCGGACGTGTTATGCCAACTGTCCTCACGATCGCGTAGGCCGCGGGCGTCGAGCTCGGCCAAGTACGCCGACTCGCCGAAGCGGCCGTCGGCGGTTTCGTAGGTATCGCCGAAGCGATCGACGTGGTCGGCGATCCAGGGGTGCGGGCTGACCGGCAGGTGCAGCTTGCCGAAGCCGGCCGTGCGGTAGCCGTGCCCCCGGAAGTGGCTAAAAAGACTCGGCAGGTGCATCGGTGACGTGCCGCTAAGACCGTAGCAGCCGGTGTTGTGCGGGTACTGGCCGGAGAGCAGCGACACCCGGCTGGGCGTGCAGATCGGGTTCTGGCAGTAGGCGTCCGTGAAGCGGACCGCGGCCCGGGCGAACGCGTCGAGACGCGGCGTCTTGACCTGCGGGTGACCGGCGCAGCCGAGCAGGCCGGCGTGGTGCTGGTCGGCAAGGACCATCAGGACGTTGGGGCGGTCGGCGGGCATGTCTTCAAAGCGGGGGGCGGCCGGGGTTGAGTTGGGCGTAGCGGTCGGCGTGCTTGGCCCGCAGGGAAGCGGCGCCGTCGGCCCGGCCGGTCGCTTCGAGCCGCGCGAGGTAGCCGCGGACGCCGCCTTTGCTCAGGCCCGGCTGGCCACGGTGTTCGTGAAGCGTGCCGTGGAACGGACCGCCCTCATTCACCACGGTCCACAGCGGATCGACCACGTCCGCGCCGAAGCGGGTCATCTTGTGCATCTGCGTGTCGTGCCACCGCGACAGCCGCCAAGCGGCACGGGCGCAGACGTCGGGTTGCGTCGCGGCCAAATCGTCCTGCTCGTGCGGGTCGGTCGCTAGGTC
>JBCCOP010000243.1:0-1616 GCA_039025315.1 Planctomycetota bacterium
GAAGTTGCCGCTGTCGACGATCGCGCCGCCGATGTGCGTGCCGTGGCCGCCGATGAACTTGGTGGTCGAATAGACGACGATGTCGATGCCGTGGTCGATGGGCTTCAGCAGCATCGGGGTCATCGTGGTGTTGTCGCAGATAACGGGGATCGCGCCGTGCGGGGCCGAGTGCGCGGCGTCGGCGATCGCTTGGAAGTCGGGCACGCCTAACGCCGGGTTGCCGATGCTCTCCATGTAGACGCAGCGGGTGTTCTCGTCGACGAGGCCGTGGATGTCTTCGGGCTTACTCGCGTCGAAGAAGCGGACCTCGACGCCGAGGTTCTTGAAGGTCTGGGTGAAGAGGGTCCAGGTCCCGCCGTAGAGCGAGGTGGCGGAGACGATGTTCTGCCCGGCGTGGGCGATGGCGAGGACGGCGGCGTTGATGGCGGCCTGGCCCGACGCGAAGGCGAGCCCGGTGACCCCGCCGTCGAGCGCGGCGAGGCGTTTCTCGAGCACGTCGGTGGTCGGGTTCATCAGCCGGGTGTAGATATTGCCGAACTCGGCGAGGCCGAAGAGGTTCGCGGCGTGCTCGCTGTCGTTGAAGGTGTAGCTCGTCGTGGCGTAGATGGGCACGGCCCGGCTGTTGGTCGCGGAGTCGGGCTCCTGGCCAGCGTGGAGGGCGAGCGTGGCGGGGCGGTATTCTGAAGTGTCCGGCATGGCGTGGGTTTCGGTGAAGGGGTGAACGGGCGGCCTGGGTTACGCGGGGAGTCTAGTGGGAGCGGGCGATGTTTTCGCCGGCGGCGATCAGGTCGAACTCGAAGACCGACACCGTGGCCGGCGGCAGATCGAGCGTCAGCTCGGGCCCGGCGGCGACGTCCAGCGGGAGGGTCACCAGGTGGGCCGTGTCGCTGGGCGTGACCCCCCGGTCGGCGGGCTTGGCCTCGAGGCGGTGGACGCGGGCGGCGGAGAAGTACGGGGCGAAGGCCGCGACGTCGAGCTCCAGCTCCGCCGACCGGGTGCGGTGGCGGTTGATCGCGTGGACGTAGAGCGTGTCGGCGTCGCGGGTCGCCACGACGTCCTGCCAGGCGATCTCGGGGAACATCTTGTGCCGGCCGAGCTGGACCCGGATCGGCGTGGCCCGCGGCGGCTCGACCTCGGCGGTCGTCACCCGCTGCGACCCGTGGTGGCGGGCGTAGAGCACGGTGGCCCAGGCCGTGGGCTGGATGAATGGCGGGTGCTCACCGTCGAGGCTGGTCATGATCCCCGAGATGCCCCAGCGGTGGCCCAGCAACATCGACTGGTTGGCGATCGCGAACAAATCGCTCTGCCGGATCAGGGCGTTAAGGTACCCCGCGGCCCCGAGCGCCTGGGCGAGCGCGGCCTCGCGGGGGAACAGGTCGTCGACGCCGCCGCCCCAGCCGTTCCAGTTCCACTCCGTCGACGCGCCGCGGTAGCCGAGCGCCCGCATCTCCTCGAGCACGCCCGGCTCGGCGACCACGACCCGCCCCCGTTCGTCGAGCCGGCCCGGCATCGAGACCCAGCCGGCCCACAACGCGTCGAGGCCGATCTCCCCCGGCGGAAGCGTCTCGCCGTCGAGCCCGACCGTGTTCATGGCCCACGGCCCGTAGCGGTGGAAC
>JBCCOP010000244.1:0-1578 GCA_039025315.1 Planctomycetota bacterium
AGGGCAGGACCTGCCGCGGCGTGCAGCCGTCGTTGATCGCGTCGGCGGTGGCCCGGCACATGGCGGCGGCGTCGTCGAGGCCACGCTTTCCGGTGGCGACGTTGCTGATGCCGCTGTTGCAGACGATCGCCCGGGCGGTGCCGCCGCGGAGGTGGCGTTTGGCGACGATCACCGGCGCGCCCTTGACCTTGTTGCGGGTGAACACGCCCGCCGCGGCACACGGGCGGTCGGCGGCGATCAGGGCGAGGTCGGGCTTGCCGCTCGGCTTGATGCCGCACGTCGCCGACGCCGCGGTGAATCCTTTGGGCCGGGTTAGGCTGGAGGCTAAAAACCCACTCATTTGCTGCGGATTGTACGAGTTTCCGGCCCCCGTTATGATCGCGCGGGATACGGCCAAGTGATGGCCGGTCTGAACCTAAACCTTACCGAGGTAACGCCGATGCCCGTGGCCGATTACGCGACGTACTGCAAGATGCTCGACAACGCGTTCGAGAACAAGTTCGCCTACCCCGCGATCAACGTCAGCTCGATGGTCACCGCCAACGCGGCGCTCAAGGCGTTCGCGGACCTCAAGTCCGACGGGATCATCCAGGTCTCGACCGGCGGCGGGAAGTTCGCGTCGGGGCTGGCCAACGGGGACATGGTGATGGGCGCGATCTCGATTGCCGAGCACATCCACCGCGCGGCCGAGAAGCTGGACGTCAACGTTGCGATCCACACCGACCACTGCCAGCCGGAGATGGTGGACGACTTTTTGATCCCGCTGATCGAGGAGTCGGAGCGGCGGGTGACCGAGGGCAAGCTGCCGCTGTACTCGTCGCACATGCTGGACGCGTCGATCCTGCCGATCCAGGAGAACATGGACCTGGCGGTGCCGCTGCTGGAGCGGATGACGAAGATCGGGCAGGTGCTGGAGGTCGAGGCCGGTGTCGTGGGTGGTGAGGAGGACGGCGCGGCCGGCAGCGAAGACACGCCCGACGAGCACCTGTACACGACGCCCGAAGACATGGTCTACGTCTACGAGCGGCTGTCCGCGGTCGAGGGCGGCAAGTACATGTTCGCCGCGACGTTCGGCAACGTGCACGGGGCGTACAAGCCCGGGGCCGTGAAGCTCAAGCCCGAGATCCTGAAGCAGGGCCAGGACGCGATCAAGGCGAAGTTTGGCGACGACGCCTACTTCTGGCTCGTCTTCCACGGCGGCAGCGGCAGCGAGAAGCACGAGATCGAGGAGACGCTGGGCTACGGCGTGATCAAGATGAACGTGGACACGGACTGCCAGTACGCGTTCACCCGGCCGATCGCGGCGCACATGTTCGAGAACTACGCCGGCGTGCTGAAGGTCGACGGAGAGGTGGGGGTGAAGAAGCAGTACGACCCGCGGGCGTACCTGAAGAAGGGGGAGGCGGCGATGGCGGACCGGGTGAAGGAGGCTTGCGAAGACCTGCACTGCGTCGGCAAGACGCTGGCGGTGGCGACGGCGTGAGGGGGCGATGAGCTTGAGACGAGGGAAGCCCACGTTCGGAGAACGTGGGCTTCTTTTTTTATGCGGGGAGGGCGACGGGGGTGGTGTGTACGGGA
>JBCCOP010000245.1:0-1572 GCA_039025315.1 Planctomycetota bacterium
ATCGAGGCGGCGGCGCAGGCGTACGTCGCCGCGATCAACCGCATCAAGACCGCCGAGGCCCGCGCGGCCGCCGCCGCGACGCTCGACGGCAACAACGCCCCGGTCAGCGACCCGAGCGCAAGGGCGGAGCAGCCGTGAGCGGGTTTCGATACGCGCAGCGGATGGAGGGATGGCTCGATTGGCAGCGGGGTTACCGCTACGGGGTGCTGCTCATCTTCCCCCCAGAGCCTTTATTGAGCCAAGTCAATCGATTACGCCAACGGCACGACCCGGAGTCGCACAACGGGTGTGAGGCCCATATCAGCCTGACAGTGCCCCTGCCCTCATCGATTTTGGACTCGGCGTGGGAGGCACTCTCACGCATCGCGGCAAGCTGTGCCCCGATCGAAGTGGTTTACGGGCCGGTGAGTCATTATCTGCCCCACCCCGGCGTCTGCTTGAAGATCGAGCCTTTCGATCAACTCGACCGCCTGCGTATCCGCTTGGAATCGGCCGATGTCTTCCGCGGGGCGGTCAAGCGGAGTCATCCTTTTTCACCGCACATGACTCTCGCCGAATTCATCAGTGTCGAGCAAACACGATCGTTGCTGGAACTGCTGGAGCCCAACGCCCCGGAAGGCTGCTTCCTGTGCCGTTCCGTCGATTACGTCATTCCTGATGAGGCGTTCGTTTTTCGATCACAAGGGACATTAACTCTGGGTCAAAATCAAACGAGCGCCAGAAACGTCGCGGCGAAACCGCCGGGAAAGGAAGACGGATGAGTGTGTTCGAGCCCAAGACGCTGACGCTGCCCAACGGGGGTTTGGTTGAGCTTGGCACACCGACGCCCGACGACGCCGAGACGGTGCTGGGCTACCTCGACGCGGTCCGCCGGGAATCGGACGGGATCATGTTTGCGCCCGAGGACGACTTGCCGACCCTCGACTGGGAACGGGACTGGATCCGGCAGCGCCGCGAGAACCCGCACAACTGCATGGTCGGCGCGTGGAGCGGCGGCGTCCTGGTCGGGCTGGCGAACCTCGGCGGCGGGGCCGGGTTGTCGCGCGGCCGGCACCGAGGCGACCTGGGCATCTCGCTGCGGCGGTCGTGGTGGGGGCGTGGGCTCGGCCGGGCGTTGATGGACGTGCTGCTGAATTTCGCCCGGGACGACGAGGCGATCGAGATCGTGCGGCTGGGGGTGTACGCCTACAACCGCCGCGCGATCGCGTTGTACGAGCGCTGCGGCTTCGTCCGCGAGGGCGTCCGCCGGTGGAGCGTACGCTTCGCCGACGGCACCTACGGCGACGAGGTGGTCATGAGCCGCTGGGTCGGGCCGGGCACGCCGCCCGCGGTGCGGGACCACGACCCGCGGCTGACGGTTTCGGCGTAAACGCCCCGTGAGCCCGGCCCGATCGGCGTTGACGGCCCGTGAGGGCGGTTTTTACCGGCGGGTCGCGCGGCCAGCCGATAGACTCTGCGGACCCAGTTGGCGCGAGCCGTGGCCCCCCCGGCCCTCCCGCGGCCCCGTCGGAGAAACTTCTGGAGACATGCTTTGACCCAAGCGCCCCCCGCCCCGACCGTGTCCGATCCGGC
>JBCCOP010000246.1:0-1569 GCA_039025315.1 Planctomycetota bacterium
CGAGGTGCTCCTCAGTAGCGACGACAACGCGATCCGGGTCTTTCGCCAGAACGATTCGGGTTGGACGGAGCTGGGGCCTCTAAGTGATCCTGACGGCGAACCAATCCAAACCAGCCTCGCCCGCCGCGTCCGGCCGGCGGATTTTGGTCGGGGGCTCGAGCTCGTGGCCAGCGGTTATTTCGGAAACAACTGCCGGTACACCCTGTACCGGCGTGATCCAGATTTTACGGGTCCGTTGCACCATGGTTGGCGCGAGACGGATGAACTCAAGGTCAGCGCCCGGCCCGATACGCCGCTGTACGGCATGGGCAACTCGACCGTTGACCTAGCCGACCTCGACGGCGACGGGGTCGATGACTTGCTCGTCGGGGCCGAGCCCGGTGTCCCCGTCTTCTTCCGCAACGTTGGGACACGACAGGCCGCGCAGTACGAAGGGCCTTTTCGACTGCGTCATATCGACGGTCGTCCGATCGAGACCCACAGCATCGTGATGAGCCCCACCGTGGGCAGTTATTGGGGAGCCAGTGAGTGGTACAGCGACCGCTTGGCCCCCCGTGCGGTTGACTGGGACGGCGACGGCACGCTCGACATGATCAGCGGGAGTATGGGCCGACGCCTGTATTTCTGGAAAGGTGTCCACGTTGACGACGAGCTGCGGTTCGAGCCGCCTCGCCTATTCCGTTTCGGCGGAAAGCCGCTCGACCTGCCGGACCGCCTGTTCCCCGGCGTTATGCGGGGCCACGATGGCGGGCCGGCTTCCCTGATCCTGAGTAACGACGCCGGGCACGTACTTCGCTACCCCGGGGACGGCACGCTCGACCTCGGCGAACCGCGGCGGCTGGGCGACATCGTGCTGCGAGACTTCTGGGGTCGGGAGAAGGGCAACCGCAGCGGGTTTGCCGTCGCCCCTTGGACCGGCCCCGATCGACGCGATCTCGTGATCTTCCAGTTCCACCGTGGTGTTTTTCTGTTCCGGCATCTCGGCGGCGACCGTTACGGCGAAGAGGAACCGCTGGTGAACCTGTATAGCCACCTCGCCGGGCCGACCGTTGTTGATTACGACCGCGACGGCGTACTCGACCTCGTGGTCGGGGGTGACGAGCGGCGGATGATCGAGCCCTCGGTGCCCGCACACCTCGTCCTGTTCCGGGGCCAGGATTGCTACCGGCCGCCCCACAACGCTGACCGGAAGCCCAGCGGCGGAACGGACTGAACGGCCCGCTTGGCTCAGCCCAGCGTGACGACCGACTGCGTGCGTGCGGCCTCGAGCACAGCCCCCGACACCCGCAGTGTCTCGTAGCCGTCAACGATGCTTGTCCGCGGCGTCGTGCCGTCGAGCACCGCCGCGACGAAGTCGTCGGTCTCTTGTTGGTAGGAGGTGTCGTCCAGGTCGTCCTGGATCATCTCGATATTTTCGTATTCGTCGTTGTCGGTCTTGAGGTGGAACTGCCGGCTGCACCAGCTGCCGTTGTTGCCTAGCGCCGAACCGGAAAGGAACGCGGTGCCGTTTTCGCCGAGCACGCCGCAGCTGTTGAACCCGATGCGGCTGGACCAGCTGGCGGTGATGAC
>JBCCOP010000247.1:0-1557 GCA_039025315.1 Planctomycetota bacterium
CCCACGAGATCAGCAGGTCCTTGACGAGGAACGACGCGACGATCATCCGCACGCGGTTGTGCATCCAGCCCGTGGCGTAAAGCTGCCGCATCCCGGCGTCGACGATGGGGTAGCCGGTCCGCCCCTTCTGCCAGGCCCGCAACGCCGCGGCGTCGTCGTCCCACGGGAAGTCGGCGAACTTCTCCTGCAGCGGGTCGGTCGGCGTGTGCGGGAAGTGGTAGAGCACGTGGTACGCGAACTCGCGCCAGCCGATCTCCTTGATGAAGGTGTAGACGTTTTTTTCTTCGTCCTTCGAGAGGTTGCGTCGGCCGTCGGATTTGAAGCGGCGGGCGGCGTGGTAGACCTGCCGCGGGCCGAGCTCGCCGTGGTGCAGGTGGGGCGAGATGCGGGCGGTGCCGTCGACGTCGGGGAGGTTGCGGCGGTCGGCGTAGGACTTGGCGGCCTCGTCGAGGAAGGCGTCGAGGGCGGCGTGGGCGGATTCTTCACCGGGGGTCCACGCTTCCGCTAAGCCGTCCTTCCAGTCGCGTTTCGGTTCGAGGCCGAGGCTGGCGAGCTTCGCCGATTGCGGCCACGACTCGGGGGCGGGGATCGTTTCCGGAGCATCAAGCGGCAGGTCGGGCGTCGGCAGCTTCTCGACGCTGCGCCAGAACGGGGTGTAGACCTTGTACGGCCCGCCGGTCTGGGTCTGGACTTCCCACGGCTCGTAGAGCAGCGACGCGTTGAAGCTCTTGGCCTCGACGTCGCGGTCGTGGCGTAGCCGGTGCTTGATCTGCTTGTCCCGCGCGGTGATCGCCGGCTCGTACCGCCGGTTCCAGTAGACGGCCGCCGCGCCGGTCTTGGTGATCAGGTCGTCGAGCGCGTCCTGCGTCGGACCTTCCCGGAGGATCAGTTTCGAGCCGAGCTTCTCGAGCGATTCGCCGAGCGACCGCAACGACTGGTGCAGCCACCAGCGGTGCGCCCCGCCGGGGGCCCAGTCGCCCGCTTCGTCCGGGGCCCAGAGGTAGACCGGCACGACGGGCCCGCCGCGCTCGACCGCCGCGACCAGGGCGGGGTTGTCCGCCAGCCGCAGGTCCTGCCGGAACCAGACGATGGTGGGCTTGCTTGACGAGTCTTGGCTCATGTCAAGTCTTAGGCCGCTCCGGCCGGCCGAGCAACTCGCGCAGCGCCCGCTCGAGGTGCGGCTTGCGGAAGCGGAAGCCCGCGCCCAGCAGCCGCCGCGGCTCGACGCGCTGGCTGGCCAGCAGCGCGGCGTCCACGACCTCGCCGAACGCCAGCCGCATCAGACCCCGCGGCGCGGGCAGCACCGCCGGGCGGCGCAGCACCCGCGCCAGCGTCCGCGTGAACTCCGCGTTGGTCGCCGGCTCGGGCGACACCAGGTTGACCGGCCCGCGTAGCGCGTCGCTGAACATCAGATGCGTCATCGCCCGGACGTGGTCGTCCAGCGTGATCCAGCTCATGTACTGATCGCCCGACCCCAGCCGGCCGCCGAGCCCGAGGCGGAACGGCGTGAGCATCTGCCGCAGCGCCCCGCCCTGCGGCCACAGCACGATCCCCGTC
>JBCCOP010000248.1:0-1547 GCA_039025315.1 Planctomycetota bacterium
CCAGGACGCCGGCCGGGGCTCGTCGTGGGACGTGATGACCAACGTCTTCGCGGCGCTGACGGACCGCGGCCGGCTGAGCAACCGCCTCGAGCCGGTGCTGCCCGTGCGTGACGCGGAGCGGGAGGCGTCGGGGTTGGAAGTGACCGTGGGCCGGGCGGTGTACGCCGGCAACTGGGACGCCGAGCCCGCGGCGTGGGAGGTCGCGGCGGTCGACGCGTTCAACCGCAGCGGCGTGACGGTCACCGCCGAGCCGATCCCGCTGGCGTCGATCGCCGAAGATGGTCGGTTGCCGCTGATCCATCTCGCCGGCACCGACGCGGCGTGGGAGCCGACCGAGGACGAGCTGGCCGCGGTGCGGGGTTACGTCGCGGCTGGGGGCACGCTGCTGATCGAGTCGGTGGGCGGGCTGAGCAGCTTCGCCGACGCCGCGGCGGCCTCGTTCGCCGAGGCCCTGGGCGGGGAGCGTCGGCCGCTCGAGCCGCTGCACCCGGTGTACACCGGCGAGGGCCTGCCGGGCAGCGTCGCGGCGGGCCGGGTCCGCTACCGAGGCCACGCGCAGGCCCGCGGCGCGGTCGGCAACCGCGCGGGGCTCGAGGCGGTCGTCGTCGACGGCCGGGCCGCGGTGATCGTCTCGTCGCGCGACCTGTCGCTCGGGGCGATCAGCGCGCGGCACGAACGGATCAACGGTTACGCCCCGGACTCGGCGCGGGCGCTGCTGCACAACGTCGCGGTGTGGGCGGCGGACAAGAAGCGTTAAGCCGGGCCTTCGCTGTGCTCAGGCCCGGCTTGGTTTGGTTTGGGTTTTGGGTCAGTCGCGTTTGACCCCGACTTCCCTCGGCCCGTCGCCGGCGACGCCGACTAGCGTCCGGCCCGGGCGCAGCCGTGGCGGCTGGGGCTGGATCATCCGCCGCTGCCGGTCCGTGACCCGCGCCAGCAGCTCGTCTGACGGGACGTAGTTGAACCGATTGGCGAGCAGGTTCGGGGCGTAGCGGTAGATCATGACCCGGCGGTGGCCCGGGTTGACGCGGGGCAGCGAGCCGTGGGTCAGCGCGTCGGTGAACATCAGCGCGTCGCCGGCTTGGAGGTGGACCTGCACCATGCCCACGGCGTCGGCGCCGCTGCGGCCCGCGCCCCAGGCGTCGCCGTCGGCGTTGGCGGGGTGGTCTTCGTGCGACTTGTGCGACCCGGGGATCACCGTGGTGCAGCCGTCGCCCGGCCCGACGTCGGTCAGCGCCATCAGCACGTTGATCTGCCCGACCATCCACTTGCCCGCGTGGTTGCGGAAGCAGGACGTGAAGCGGACGTGCGCCCCGCCGGAGTGCATCGGGATGAACCCGCCGCTGGCGCGGACGTTCAGGAAGTTCTCGTCGATGACGGCGGTGTGGCTCTCCCGGGCGATGTAGCGCTCGATGCGGTCGATCCAGGCGGGGTGGTCGATGCAGCTTTCGAAGACGTCGCCGCCCTCGATGATGTTCTGGAAGTTCAGGCCGTCGCGGGCGCTGAGGTCGTAGCGGTGGGTCTCGACGTTCCCGATCCACCGGCCCGGC
>JBCCOP010000249.1:0-1532 GCA_039025315.1 Planctomycetota bacterium
CATGGACGCCGAACCCGAAGTCATCCGCATCGACCTGAGCAAGCCGCTGCGGCTGTTCCCGCTGCCGGCGGTGGTGCTGCTGCCGCACGCGGCGGTGCCGCTGCACGTCTTCGAGCCGCGGTACCGGGCGCTGCTGCGCGACGCGCTGGACTCCGACGGGCTGATGGGCATGGCGGTATACGCCGAGCGAGAGAGCGATATCGATGAGCCGACGTTCGCCGAGAACGACCAGCCGCCGCTGCGGCCCTGCGTCGCGGTGGGGCGACTCGTGAAAGATGAGCGGTTGGAAGACGGGCGGCACAACATCCTGCTCCACGGCGTGTGCCGGGTCCGCATCCTCGAGGAGCTGCCGCTGCACGAAGACGGCTACCGCCTCGCCCGCGTCGAGCCGTTCGGCCACGAGCCCGACGCCGCCCCGGCCGACGCGCTCGACGCCGCCCGCCGGCGGCTCGCGGCCCTCGTGGAAGACGAGCGGCTCGACCGGTTGTCGGTTGCCGAAGGTTTGCGCCGCCTGATCGCCGACGACGACATCCCGACCGAGGCGTTCGTCGACCTCGCCGCGCTGGCGGTCAACCGCGGCAACGGCGGCCGCTACGCCGCCCTGGCCGAGGCCGACCCGCTCCGCCGGGCCGAGCTGCTGGAGGACCAGCTCGCGGCCGTGCTGGAGATGGCCGACGACCTGCCCGTCGACGAGGACCCGGGCTACGACGCGTCGGATGACGATGACGAGCCCGAAGACGACGCCGGCTGGCCGCTAAACTGACCCGATGCGCGATCCCTCGGACCCGCCCCCGGACTCCCCGGCAACCCACGACGAACTGACCGCCGGCCTCACCGAGCCGCAGGCCCGCGCGGTCACCCACGTCGACGGCCCGATGCTCGTCCTCGCCGGCCCGGGCTCGGGCAAGACCCGCGTCATCACCCGCCGCATCGCCCACCTCGTCCGCGGCGTCGGCATCCCGCCGTGGAACGTCCTGGCGATCACGTTCACCAACAAGGCCGCCGGCGAGATGCGCGACCGCGTCGCGCAGCTGCTCACCGAACGCCAGGCCCGCGCCGCCACCGTCGCCACGTTCCACGCCCTCTGCGCCCGCCTCCTCCGCCAGCACGCCGACCGCCTCGGCCTACCGCCCGGCTACTCGATCTACGACACCGCGGACCAGAAACGCGCCATCAAGCAGGCCCTCGAAGACCTCGAGATCAACACCAAAAACTTCCCCCCCGCCGGCATGCTCGGCTCGATCAGCGACGCCAAGAACAAGCTCTTAAACGCCAAGGCCTACGCCGAGCGGGCCGCCAACTTCTACGACCGCACCGTCGCCAAGGTCTACACCAAGTACGAAGCCATCCTGAAACGCAACGCTGCGCAGGACTTCGACGACCTGCTGCTCCGCACCGTGTCGCTGATGCGCGGCCACCCCGACGTCCTGGCGTCGCTCCGCGAGCACTACCAGTACGTCATGATCGACGAGTACCAGGACACCAACCACGCCCAGTTCGTCATCGCCAACGCGCTGGCCGCCGAGCACAAA
>JBCCOP010000250.1:0-1514 GCA_039025315.1 Planctomycetota bacterium
CCTCAACGAGAACCTCACCCCAGAAAACGTCGGCGACGTTATCGACGCTGTAATGTAACACCCACGCCCTAAAGCCCGGGGGCGGCCGCCCCCGTGCTTTACCCCACCCACAAAACACCCCCATGCCCTGGTTCCAATCCCTCTGCCGCAACCTCGGCCTCGCCGTCCACCACGTCAAGCACGTGGACGCCCCCCCCCACCCACAAACAAACCGTCCGCCACCACACCGAAGCACAAAAGCTCAACGAAACCACCACCCTCCGCCGCACCACGATCGAAGAGATCGAGGTGACCCGGCCCGCTCCTGAAGGGAACTAAATCCTATGCCCCTCGACGCCCCCGTCCTCTTCAAGCGCATCCCCACCCCCCCCTGGGGCGACTTCGCCGACCGCCGATACATCGACTACGACGCCTACGTCGCCGCCGACGGCTACGCCGCGCTCGACAAGGCCATCGCGCTCAAGCCCGAAGAGATCACCGACACCGTCAAGGCGGCCGAGCTCCGCGGCCGCGGCGGCGCGGGCTTCCCGGCCGGGATGAAGTGGTCCTTCCTCCCCCCGCTCGACGACGGCCCGCGCTACCTCTGCATCAACGCCGACGAGTCCGAGCCCGCCACCTTCAAAGACCAGGTCCTCATCCAGTTCGACCCGCACAGCATCATCGAGGGCATTGCGATCTGCATGCTCGCCTGCCAGCTCGACACCGCCTACTTCTACATCCGCGGCGAGTACCACCACCAACGCGACGCCTTCGAACGCGCGATCGCCGAGGCCAACGACCGCGGCGTCTTCGGCCAAAACTCCCGCATGGGCAAGGTCAACGGCCGCTGGCCCCGCCTCTTCCTGCACCGCGGCGCGGGGGCCTACATCTGCGGCGAAGAAACCGGCCTGATCGAGTCCCTCGAGGGCAAACGCGGCTGGCCCCGCATCAAGCCCCCCTTCCCGGCCGTCGCCGGCGCGTTCGCCCGGCCCACCATCATCAACAACGTCGAGACCCTCGCCAACGTCCCCCACGTCCTGCTCGACGGCCCCGACGCGTGGAAGTCCCGCGGCAAGGGCCGCCCCGACGGCGCCCCGCCCCAGGTCCCCGCCTCCTACGGCACCAAGCTCATCGGCGTCTCCGGCGCCGTCAACCGCCCCGGCGTCTACGAAGAACACCTCGGCGTCCGACTCACCGACATGATCGACCGCTACGCCCAGGGCGCCACCCCCGGAAGGCCGACCAAAGCGTACTTCCACGGCGGCATCTCCATGGGCGTCATCTCCCAGGCCGAGGCCGAGCAGGGCGTCGAGCTGGACTTCGACATCGGCAAGAAGTGGAACAACCTCGGCCTCGGCACCGCCTGCATCACCGTCATCCCCGAAGACGTGTCGATGGTCGCCATGGCCCGCAACTGCGCCCACTTCTACAGCCACGAGTCCTGCGGCCAGTGCACCCACTGCCGCGAGGGCAGCAAGTGGCTCTACAAGATGCTCGCCCGCATCGAGGCCGGCGACGGCCAGATGAAAGACCTC